>NZ_JAMPNW010000021.1:0-76649 GCF_028479545.1 Providencia sp. PROV201 | reverse complement strand
TCCACTCACAGCACCACTGTCTTGCAGACGTCAACCTTTCAGCACCAGAGCGGAAAAGTATCTTTTTGGTGGTTGTCTTGCGGACATCAACCTTTCAGTATTTCTACAGCCTATCTTATTGATATTTATTGGTATTTACTCAGGCACTCACAGCACCACGGTCTTGCAGACGTCAACCTTTCACGGCTCGTTTGGAAAGTACCTTTTCGGAAGAAGTCTTGCAGACGTCAACCTTTAAAACATATCGCATTGATATATAGTCGTTATTTGTATTTTAAGTATCACTGCATGTGTCTCACAAACATCAACCTTTTGTGATCAACCACACAAATACACAGATTCCTGTTAAGATAATTGTCCACCAGCTTCAGGCAGTATGAATGTTAACCACTGTTCTCATGCGATTAAGTTTTATCCACAAGAAATAAATAAATAATCTACCAATATATCAAATAACTACGTGATATTAGTATAAAAATCAATCGGTGGATACAAAGTGAGCGATAATGTCTTGCAAGCATCAACCTTTCACCTTGCAAACATCAACCTTTAGCCTTGCAAACATCAACCTTTCACCTCGCAAGTATCAACCTTTAGTCTTGCAAACATCAACCTTTAGTCTCGCAAACACCAACCTTTCAATAAGTAACATATTGAATTTAATAGTTTTATTTTATGGTCTAAGGTTTTAAGGTTTTAAGATCAATCAAGAAAAAAAAGATCTTAAATCAAAGATGCTGGTGGACTTTGTTAATAACTTTCACATTAAATCTAACGCACTCGCTTTGCTCGTTTGTTCAACAGCGACTCCGACACGAAAACAAGTTTTCATGTCTCTCGCTGTTCAGAATTAAAAATATAAGTGAATTTTTGATTGAATAAAAAAGCCTAAACAGATGTTTAGGCTTCTCAGTTAATGAGTATCGATCAAATATAGACTTTTGAGAGTCACAACAGTACATGCATAGCTTATTTTTAACGCTGCGGATAGTTGCTGTACGATGAATACTGTCAGTTCCAAACGTTGGTATTGGTCTATACCATGTTCTTGCATCTGTCCTGCTTCAGAGATCATGAAAATCATACCTGACTTGCCATTATCAAATACAGACAACCCTTTGTTTCTATGATCCCCATGATATCGGGCATCTAGATTATCAATATACTTCTTTGATAGAAGCACTAATGCAGAGAGTTGAGTCAGTTCTTTTAAGGATAACTGAATAGTCAGTTTTTGCTCCCATCTTGCTGTTCCATCCTTTTCAAGAGGTGCTATTTCGATGTTAAGGGTAGGAACGCCAGATCTGGAAACCACCTTTTGAAAGTTAAGACAGGAACGTTTTTTTTCGTTTTTCTGCCAATCGGCGAAGAACTTTAAAGTATCACCATACACTTGTTCTGACATACCCCACCCATCAATCTGGTAATGAACCTTTCAAATTCTGTGCTGCCTGACTTGGGGGCTCCTTCTCCATTTTTACTTTATCAGTCGATAACGCCCGTTCTGCCTGACTCGAATTTACTTTATTGTGTGCATGAGTACCGTCACTATCAACAGTTAGAAAAGAATCTAACATTACTTTGAAGGTATCAGCCTTTGTCCTTTCTGATAGGATTGAAGCCAACAAGGAGGGCAATCTATCATCAATTTCCCCTAATGCGATCCCTGCCAGTAAAGCAGTACGTACAGCTTCAGTTTGAACCGGCGATTCTTCAATCTTTTTAGTTGCGAATTTATCTGCTTCGCTGAGTTCAGGACGAAGATATAAAATTATCTTTTTACGCTCTTGTTTCATAACGTTATCCTAATAATTTGAGACCCCGAACCAAAGCAAACTGAGGTTCATCAGCCACGTAGAAACGTTCTGGCTGTATAGCTATTTGCTTTCTGATTGCATCAGCGGAAAGTGCAGCACCACCGCCAATAACCATGACATGTGTATATCCCTTAAAGGTACTGATCGCATCGAGTACACGGGTATTTAGTCGTTCTATACTGCTGTTCATGGCGTCTTTTACCATCTGAATATCATCAATAGAGTTAATGTTATCTAACAGATAGTTTTCATCGTGCCGGTTAATAATGAGTTGATCTGCGTTATAGCTGGATGTTTCTGTTGAAGCGTTAGCCAGAGCTCTTTTTACTTCGTTAGTAACCAACGATACGCCAAGAGTAGGATCTCCATAAATGCGTGATACCGACGTCATTTGACCTGAAACCATTGAAATATCAGTTGTGGTGCCACCAATATCAATAATCAGTACAGAATGATTAGGTCTTAATTCATCACATAAAGATATACCCGCAGGGATCGACTCAGGACGAACTGTTACTTTTTTGATTTTGAAAGGTTCATTTCTGCTTACTTGAACTTCACGCATTAAGTTATCTTTTTTGCGTTGAATGTTATCCATTCGATATTGCGCATCTTGGTCGTAAAATTCTGCCAATGGCAGAGTGACAACGATTTCGACCTCTTGAGGGGGTAAGCCGCTAATCTGAAGTGCATGTTGCACTGCAACGGCGTTAAGAGGGCTATACTGCCAAGCTACGTTGTTAGTTGGTAAATTGTCAGGATCAATAATATCAAATGAATACTTCTCGTTATCAACGGTATAGTTGAATGGTTTGCCAGTACCAAAAGCCGTACCCCAACCGCGCTTGAAGCTGTTAGGACTAATTTTAATTACTTCACCTTCCTGATCCCACAGCATTTTTATATTAGTAGAACCATCATCTATATAAATACGCATTTAAAGCCTCTAATTGTTGATGTGATGCATCTGAGATATATTTGATGCGAAATTGAGTATTGCTGTAATTTTAACAGTGGGGTTTGAGTGTTGCAAGAGGGTTGTGTGAGAATAATTTGAGAGTTATTAGGGTGTAAAAAACAAAATGAAAATGTAATATTTTAGTATGGTTTGATGTTTTGTTGAGGTTCATATGAGGTGAGTTTGATATCTTGTCGAAAACTGAGGTTTAAATGAGGTATAGCTGATGTGTTTTTAGTTATACCTCATATCCTGACTTTGAATTGCTTTTCACAAAGGTGGCAATGCTGAGGGAAAAAGTTTTGCTATCAAATCATTAGTTTTGCTTATTAGAGTTTCATTTTTGAATTGTAAATGCATTGTGCCTTTTTTGTACCACTTAACGATGAAAAATTCAGTTTCAAAATTTTTATTATTAGTTCGCACATTATCAGATATATATAGCCCTACACTATTTTGAAATTTGTGAATTGGTTTTTTTTGTAAGATGCAAAATATTCTAACTAGATCGTTAACGGTGTCAGTCTTATTAAATCTAGTTGAATACTTACCAACTGAAACAGCATTATCCATTATTATTTTTTTGCCAAGATAGCGAGGATTATTACTCTTGTAATCCCATGAGACAGATTGCAACGCATCCATCAATCCATTCTTAAATGAATCAGCTTTGTTAGCGCTTAAACTTGTAAAAGTGCTTAATGCATTCTCAAAGTTGAATATAGGCGATTTCATATCGTAAAGGTCGTAATGTAACTTTTCTATTTGTTTATTGCTCATGATTGTTTTGATACCAGATTTATCAATAAACATTTTCCATATCTTTCTGTCTAACCAAAGTTCAAACCGTGTTCTGTTATCATCATCATTAGTATTTCTAGGGTATTGCAAATCAATTAAATCGTCCTCTATGCATTGGTGAGGAAAATGATTGTTGGTATTGGGGATTGTTTTTAATATTTCGATAGCCTCTGCTGCTTTAGAGAGTGATTCTTTATATAGGCTAATAGCATGTTCTCGGATTGCAATTACTCTGTCTATCTCAATTGATTCGATGATATTAGTATTGGTATTAAGGTTCATTAATAAAATCCAATTTAATTTTTTATATGGCATACGTTAGGCGAGAAAAAATAGAAGTAGTACCATATCAAGCAAATAACAATAAAGATATATATTTGTCAAAGTGAAAACTTCATTATTTAATTAAAAATGAATAATTATGATTTAATTTAACTCTGTTAATTTGGTAATTAATTGTATAATGAATTCTTGTGTTTATATAAGTGGTGATATTGTATTTATTATTTTTACAAAAATATTGCTTTCAGCTTTGTACGAATATATTATTAATTCTCAAATATAATTAATTACCACAGCTAATAATAATTAAACGAGGATGAGTCATGAATACCTATAATGTATCGTATAAGGTTAATCTTAATAACAATAACTATGCTCTAGCTTCATTTGATGTACAAGCAAAGTCTGAAAAGGAAGCGCGTAGAATAATAAGCAAGTCGAATATAGGTGTTGAAGAATATACTGTTACTGAGAAAGGCTTTTTCTCGGTAACGTGGTGTGCTGAAGATATTCATGCAAGTATTGTTTCCGGTTGGGATAGTGAAACAGAATTAGATGAATTTAATAAAACTGATCTTGATGTTTTCTATTTTAATTTAAGTGATGATGATAAAAAGAATTTTTGTTTAGATGTATTGGAGGCACTTAAAAACAACCATGATTGTAATTACGGTATTAATTGGGATGTAATTAAAATATCAGCAGATTCAAGTATGGATATATGGAAAAGATTAATTAATTAAGATTCAATATTAAATTACAGAAAAATAGTCAGAGCTTATTGTGTCTGGCTATCTTCCCCAAAGGGAAAGCCTCTACTTATTCGTAAAATACTGCACAAAATGGCTGAAAAAAGTGAATGGATGCAAGTAGTGGCTTTTTAATATCATATATGCTTCGTCTAAGCGATTCTGAGCCACTTTAGCCTGTACGCTAATGTTATCCACGATGATGTGTGGAAGTCCTCTCAAAATCGCCCCTACGCTGTTTTTAAAGACAGGGAAAGGATCGCCTACGGCTCACAGTACCCCCTAAAAGATCGCCTACGGCTCACAGTAAACAAAAAAAACATAAAAATCAGCGAGTAACACCGATAACCGTTTTTCTTGTGCCCTTTTTCAAATGTGTAATTCTCATTTTCAATGATTTAGTAATATTTTTGGTTTGCTTAATGTCAGCCCTGATAATTTTAAACTTATCCTCGTATTTTTGAATAAGTTGGCGTACTTCATCAGACCGAATTGAAAAATAGCGTATGTCAAAATCGCCATTACCTGTGGTTGGAGCATTACGCATAGAGCCAACTTTTTTAGTCGCCTTGTTCATCACAACCATTCCCCATCGAATCCGTACTGAGCCCCTGTCGTTATGAATTACTGGCAGGTATGGGGAGAATAGCTGTTTGTTATTTATTTCTTGCATAAACTGTTGGATCAGATTTACCGCATTATCAGCGCATACAGTTATTGCTTCCTCACAGTCAGCAAGGATTGCTTCCAGCTTTAGCAATAACGCATCTTCATATGATACTGACATGAATTTCAGCACTCCAGAAAAGGTTTAGAAAAAGTCATTTTAACATAAACTAATTATACCGTAACCACCCTATTGGTGACTTAATGTTTCGATTACATTAAGTCGTAACTACTGTTTTGGTGACTTAATACATGAGATACATTAAGTCACCAAAACCCCCTTGGTGACTTAATGTTTTTTGAAAATGTGCCGATAACGATTTTGGTGCAGAAGAAAGAATTGTCTTTCGTAAGCCATAAAACACCTATTTTCGACTTAATGCGAATGTTATTAATTTCTTTGGATAATAAGTATCATGCCACTAATTATTTATATTATGTAATATGTTGAATATAAGTGAAATTTTACTCCCTCTCTGTTTACGCATACTGTAAATAAATGTATAATAAATTGCATTAGTCGTAGATGGTGTATTGACGACTAATGTATGTCTTACTATAATTTATACTGATATATACGTATATGCTCAAAATAAGTGAGGGGAGGATGAAACGCTTTCTTCTGTTTTTAAGCATTTTTAATGCTGCGATTTGCGAGGCTGCTGTTGTAGATTTAACTAATACCTCGTGGGAAAAGCACGCTAAACAATGTAACCTCGATCCGCTTTTACTCTATGCTATTGCTCTTAAAGAGAGCTCCCATAGAACAGGCGATAAATCCTTTGTTGCACCCCATCGCTATGCTTTAAATAACCCAATTATGGGCTCTTATTATCCGGTGAACCGAGATGATGCTGTCCGAAAAGTGCGGGAATATGTAAGCGTTTCAGCATTGACTGATATCGGTATTAAACAAATTAATTGGCGTTGGAACGGTAGTAATTATGTTTCTGACCCTGCTGAGTTATTAGATGTAGATAAGAACATTGAGTTATCAGCGAAGGTCTTGTGTCGAGCGATTGAACTATCTCCAAATGATATAGCGCAAGCCATCGGTAATTATCACACACCAAATCCAGCGTTAAAGAACAAAGCTAAAGAATATGGTGAATCAGTTCTGCTCATATGGAAAAGATTGAAAGAAAATGAACAATAAAATAAATTGCTACAACACTGAAATGACTGATGTACTTTTCAGTTTATTAAGTAATTCTGAAAGAGTTGATAATAATCCATTTGTGATCGTCAATTCTGACAAAACCTGTTTTGTTGAAGATTTTTCCATTATGAGAGATTTTTTCAGTGGATTGAAAGTGCCTGCTTATATATTAAGCTACAAAGAGGATTCTCAGTCTTTATATACTAAGAAAGACCCAAATTTTAAAAAATCTCTGTTGGATGTTTCATTTTTGCGTTTAACAATGCTAATTGAATCAGCAATTATTAACAGCATGTCTGGCACAGATACTAATCATTTCTTTTGGTTTAATGATTGTCAGTCATACAATACAATTAATAAGTTTTCTTTTAAGGAAATACTGTTTTCTTTGTATTCAAAGCAAATAAATATTTCTCCAATTTACAGACCTTCGATTATATCAACTAGATTAGTCGATAGTGATGGTTATCATAAAAAATATGATGATGTATTATTCTATCTTAAATTTAGAGCGCGCTTATGTGGAAAGGTGTTTAAATGAAATTAACTATTGCGCCAGAAGGTTATCAATTAGCAATTGATATGATAAAACTTGGATTTAGAAAGAATGTAATATTGTCTGAGATTCCAGCAATATCTCCACGTATGTATGGATGTTTACGAAATGATTCAGGAATTGATAATGAGGATAATGATTTTACGTTAGGGCGACTAAGAAAAATTAGCACTATATTAGCTAATCAACATGATAAACGATCTGCAACTGATTTTTTACATGTATATTTAATGACTGCACAAGATCCAGAAAATAGATTGCAAATAGAAGAATTGGTTGGTGCTTATAAAGCATACCGCCATTTATTTAATGTTCATTGTGGTTTCTTTGATGATCCATTAAAGAAACACATAATTGATCCGAACTTGGCATGGCAAATTGCAACCAATTACCGAAATGGAATAATTGGTTTAACTGGCTGTTTTGAGTGTCGGCAGAAATATACCTATCTTACACACGAATCAGAGGATTCCTGCAATATGAAATGTCCTTATTGCTCTGAATCTAAAGAAAATGAATTCATTAATAATAAGGGTGAATAATGAAAAGTTGTAAAATGATTACAGGAATTCTATTTTCATTAGTGTTATCCGGCTGTGCTAATAATGAAAATAGTAATTGGATATATAATAATGAGGCTTCAAAACCAGTGGTTGAAAATGGAAGTGAAGCTCTCAAAATTGCTAAATCAATAGGGTTGAATAATCTAGATGATGATGCGGATAATTACACAATCTTTGCTGTGTTAGTACCAAGTCAGAAAGGAAATTCATTAAAAAAAATTAAGGAACCTATTGTTGTAAGCGATACAAAAGGGATGGATCAGTTAAGAGAAATCATCTCACAAAGGTAACTATTCACCAAGGAGCTATTGACAGCAAATTTATGTGACTGAGTTAACTTGATCCCACATTCAACTTGAGTGATCTTTTTGTGGTGGCAATCTGGAGGTATGAATAAGAAAACATTACCTCCACCGCCAGATTTCGATTCGCCTGAAGAGGCGAAAGATATCATCCACTTTTTATGGAATAAGTTGGCTGAGCTTGAAGATAGGCTAAACCAAAATAGTCGCAACTCTTCTGTGCCATCATCTCAACAACCCCTGCATAATAAAGCTAAAAATACTTCGCCGAATCGGAATAAATCTGGAAAAAAGCAAGGAGCTCAACCAGGTCATAAAGGCCATCGCCGACTGCTTCACCCTGTTGAAGACAGTGCCTCGGTTGAGCAATACTTACCGAATAAGATATGCCACTGCGGTGGGTGTGTTATTCCAAATAGAAAACCTTATAAACGACACCAAATCTTTGACTTGCCAGATATCTCATACACGCTTGTTGAACATCAAATTTTTAAAGGCGAGTGCTCATGGTGTGGTGATAAACATCAAGCGGAGCTTCCAGAGTCTGTGCCCGATGTTCAAATGGGGCCAAATCTACATAGCTTTATCGCAATCCAAGCGACGCAGCACCACCAAAGCATAGGTAAAATACAATCTATGCTGAAAGACGTCTTCCAGCTTAACTTCTCAACAGGTGCAATATCTGCGGCGCAAGGACGAGTCACTGAATACTTAGCTGATACTCATACTCAAATTCATGACACAGTAAAAGCATCTAAACTGATTATGGCTGATGAGACTTCACATCAGCGCAATAATGATAAACGCTGGATGTGGGCCGCACTCAGCAATAACGTAGCCTTTTTCCAAATTAACAGCGGAAGAAACCAACATGCTGCCAAACGACTACTTGGTGAAGCGGTTTCACACCTTTTAGTGACTGACCAATATTCTGGGCGTTGTTGCCTAAATCCATTGAACCTTTTCCAAGTTCTGCGATCTGATCCTTTGTGATGGCTAGAACGGTGGTGACATGGGTAAAGCAAAAAAGAAGATAACTAACTGGGCGGAGTACAATAAGGCTCTGTGCAAGCGAGGGTCAGTTACGTTCTGGATAGATGACACCGCCATAGATGCGTGGCAATGCAAAACCCATCATGGCAAGCGTGGTAGAGGCTTTCAGTATTCAGACACAGCGATTGAAACTGCCTTGATGCTCAAGGGTATTTTCTCTCTGCCATTGCGTACACTTCAAGGCTTTATTGACTCGATCTTCGAGTTATTGGATGTTCCGCTGACGTCCCCTGACTACACCTGTATCAGCAAACGCTCGAAGACGGTTCAGATTAAATATCGCAATAAATCTAGAGGAGCTCTCCGACTTTTGGACTTTCTGGCGGTGAATATAAAATGTTCCGTAGATGGGCTGGCCGTCAATGTAATCCACCCTACCCTCTGGATTCCAAAGAATACCGCACACGCCTTCTC
This sequence comes from Providencia sp. PROV201, assembly GCF_028479545.1. Classification (NCBI taxonomy): domain Bacteria; kingdom Pseudomonadati; phylum Pseudomonadota; class Gammaproteobacteria; order Enterobacterales; family Morganellaceae; genus Providencia; species Providencia sp. PROV201. The sequence continues at coordinate 67,329 of NZ_JAMPNW010000021.1, read as the reverse complement.
TCGGCTTCTTGATTCGATAGCGCAAACGGTAGATTTCTCGCACAGCATGAGTCGTCTCTAGGGTTAAAGACATCGCGACTTTCAAGAACAGTGGCGCTGCTTCATAGATCTGAAGATAGCTTTCATAATCTAAGTTGTGACGTGCTTTGGTGTAATCCTCTTTCGATAAACGTCTCTGTTTCTTATTAAGAACAAAGTTACTCTCTATCGCACTCTCATCAGCCAAATAGGAAAATATCTTTTTCAGATTGCTGATTTTTCCATTTAGCTGTCGATTATTGAGCTCAGCATAGTATTTACCAATGTACTCATTGATATGCTGTAACTTCAGCGATTTTGTTAAGCACTTACCCATGTGCTCTTCCAACCTTTCGCAGTCACGTTCTAAGTTTCTAAAGACGTCTTTAGAGAGCTTCTCTTCCGCTTTGACACGGGCCAACACGACAAGAAGCCAATCCTTTAATGGCTTATTGAACTTATCTCTACGCCCTTTTGATATAGCTCTTTGAAATTGGGTTGGCTCATTAAGATCGAAGTCTTGCGTCAGTTCTGGCCTATTTTGCATGTTATAAACATATGCAGCTTGAATAGCCTCTTGCTCAGTTGTGCCACTAGGGAAAAGTCGTTTAACACCTTCAACTGTTGTAAAGCGAAAACGAAGCTCTCCCCTGTGGCTCATTCGTACAAGAAATGCTGGGTAGTTAGCCGTTTCTTTGCTTCTTGCTCGACCTACCATTACGACTCCAGAAATCTGACTCACTCTGAAATTCGATCGGCAGGGTTACCAACATCCTCGTCTATACAGACTAGGTATCGGCCTGTGGGGGTTCGAGTACCGCCCAGCTTCCCAATTTTTATCCAATTAATGATTGTGGCGCTGCACATACCAGATCCAGGATAAAACTCCTCAATGTACTGACTCGGTTTTAAATATCGGATTGCCATGTTCTTCTCCTCACATTTCAAATAATGAAAATTGCTTAAGAAAAACTATGCATGAAATTTTCGGTAAGATTTGTTTTGCGCGGCAATTGACCACAAAAGCAAATGAAGAAGAGATGCGTAAAGTGGCCGATGTCAGTCGCTACAGGGTGGACTTATACAATAATAGCAAATCTACAACCAATTGATTTATAAGTTTTTACTAATTAGAGCATTTTCGCATTTAAGACGTCACTTTAAGATACGAAATGCTCTATAAATTAATGCAAAACATTAAAAATCAATACCCTACAATTGAGCTTACTACCAACATCGGGCTTTCACCGTTTCTGGACTCCTCAAATAGACACCACCCACCTCACCCAACCCATCGCCTTTCTCACTACTCTTTCTTTTTTCTCTAACGATAGCGCTTCATGGCCGAGCGGTATTCACTGGGGCTGACGCGTTTATACGCTTTAAACTGGCGATTGAAATTGGCTTGGTTTGTATACCCCACCTTATCGCGAATCACATTCACCGGAACGTCGGTATGAGTAAGAACAGCGTGTATTCGACACGTGACGCGCTCATTTTCTTTTCACTTTTTGTTGAAAAGTGGGTTGACCTGTCTAAAGCTTCATAGTTTATCGTTCACTTCATCAACGCAGAGGATCCCAAGTTCATGTATCAAATTTCAGAGTTAGCGCAGCACGTCGGCTTGAGCCGTTCCACGTTACTCTATTACGAGAAACTGGGACTAATTACTGGCCGGCGACAAAGCAATGGCTACCGCATCTATTCGGACCACGATCGACAACGCATCAAACTGTTGCAGCAGTTACAGGCCGGTGGGCTTTCGCTCAAAGAGTGTCAAGCGTGTTTAGAAGGCAACATCGATAAACCAACGCTAGAAGCAAGGCTTGCGATCCTCGATGCGGCGATCACCGAAAAGCAGTCCGCAAGAGAGCTTCTCGCCGCCTTACTTGGCAAGAGTTCAATGCGGCCATGGCATCAAAGCGTTGAACAAAGTGCGCCAGCGGCGCATTTAGAGTGGCTAATGAAACAAGGGTTTAGCGAAAAAAATGCCTTGAGGTTGAAATGGTTGTCCAAAGACATGAATGAACACGAACAGTACATGATTGATTTTGAGTCGATTTTCCAAGGCCTCGACAGACTGGGCCCCGGCGATGACGCTGACAGTTTACGCGCTTTGCAAGCACTGCCCCGTCATGACGGTAACTTATTGGAGATTGGCTGCGGTAAAGGGCCCACCACGCGCTTACTGGCACAGCACACCGCTTTCGACATTACGGCACTGGATAACGATGAATACAGCCTCAGCTGTTTGAAAGAAACCGTGGCAGGCCATCCATGGGGCCATCGAATCGAAACTTGCTGCGCCAGCATGACCGACATGCCCTTTGCTTCGGCACAATTTGATGTGCTTTGGGCAGAAGGCAGTGCGTACATCATGGGGGTGCCGCATGCTCTGAAAGCTTGGAAACGCTTTCTAAAACCTGAAGGCTACTTGGTTCTCAGTGATTTAGTGTGGCTGACCCACACGCCTGATGCCCAAGCCGAGCAGTTTTGGCAGGTTAATTATCCGGGGATGGTCACCGAGAACCAGCGGCTTAAAGAGGCAAAAGCGGCGGGTTACGAGGTGGTGGAAAGCTTTCCTCAAAGCGCGCAGGCATGGCGCAACTACTTGGAGCCGCTCAACGCAAAACTGGCGCAACTCAGCGAGGCAACGTTGACCTCTCAAGCGCTCAACGATTTACGCCGCGAGCTGCACATTCACCAACACTATTTAGGCCAATATGGCTACCACATTTGGGTATTCAAAAATAAAGGTTAATCATGAACATCAGACCAGAAACACCTGCTGACATCACCTCGATTGAACAGGTCACTTATCGCGCATTTGAAAACCACCCGCACCACGAACCGGGTGCGAAACCGACGGAACATCGCATCGTCGCGACACTGCGTGAGGCCGGCGCGCTGTCGCTCTCGCTCATCTGTGAAGACGACACTGGCATCATTGGGCACATCGCGTTCTCTCCAATTCACATTGATGGTGCCGCATGTGATTGGTACGGATTAGGCCCGGTCTCGGTGGTGCCAGAGCGACAAGGGGAAGGCATCGGTGGCGCGCTGATTCGTGAATCACTGTCCGTGTTGAAAGCCCAAGGCGCTCAGGGTGTCGTATTGCTTGGCGAACCGCAGTACTACCAACGCTTTGGTTTTCAATCTCAGCCCAACCTGACCTACCCTGGCGTGCCTGCGGAATACTTTATGGCGCTGTCGCTGGCAGACGCCATACCCTGTGGTGAGGTAACTTATCACGCCGCATTCTTTACACATTAATCGTTCGCTGTAAGCATCAACGAAGGCATGTTTCAGAGCATGTACAAAATTTCAGGGCATCTAACAAATGTCAGGACATACCCCACATATCAAACTCGGTTACGACGCTACGCGGCGGTACTCACTGTATTGTGCCAGCCAAAACGCCTCATCAATACGTTCCAACAATCGCTCTTCCGTTCTGTCGGGTGCTTTGCCCTGCGCCACCGCTTGTTTCGCGACCGCCAATGCAATGTGGCGCGACACCGCCTGAATGTCGCTCAATGGTGGCAGCAATCGGTCTCCCCCCGAGCGCATCGGCGACATCGACGCCAGCGCGATGCTGGCTTGTTGAAGCATCTCATTGGTGACGCGATTGGCGTTGGCACTGATCACCCCAAGCCCCACACCGGGAAAGATGTAGCTGTTATTACACTGCACAATCGGATAGCGCTGGCCGTCATACACCACATCATCAAACGGACTGCCGGTGGCTATGATCGCCTTGCCTTGTGTCCAAGTGACAATATCGGCGGGTGTGGCTTCCACCCGGCTGGTGGGATTAGACAGCGGCATCACTACCGGACGCTCACACCCGTGCGCCATGGCTTCAATCACCGTTTGGCTAAACAAACCGGGCACGCCCGTCACGCCAATCAGCACATCCGGTTTCGCCTGCTGCACCACGTCCAGTAAGCTGATCGCTTGGTGGTCATCCAACTGCCACTGCGCTCTTAACGAAGATGGCTGCGCCAAATTTTTCTGAAACGGCAGTAAGCTGGTCATACTTTGCTCCAGCAATCCCCAGCGATCCACCATATAAATCTGGCTGCGCGCCTGCGCTTCAGGCAACCCTTCCGACACCATTTGTGCGATCACCGCTTCGGCAATTCCGCACCCTGCAGAATCCGCACCAGCAAACACGATGCGCTGCTTGGAGAGTGGCGTCCCGGTCACATGCGCCGCCGACAACAAGGTGCCCACCGTCACCGACGCCGTACCTTGAATGTCATCGTTAAAACAGCAGCACTGATCGTGATAACGGTTCAGCAGTGGCATCGCATTGGTTTGCGCAAAATCTTCAAACTGGATCAGTGCATCCGGCCAACGTTGGCCAATGGCGTTCAGACAATCGTCGACAAACTCATCATACAGCTCACCCGTCACGCGTGGATGACGCCACCCCATGTACATCGGATCAGACAGCAGCGCTGAGTTGTTGGTGCCGACATCTAAGACAATCGGCAAAGTATGCTCTGGGTTGATCCCGCCACACGCGGTATACAACGCCAACTTGCCAATGGGAATGCCCATCCCGCCAATGCCCTGATCGCCTAAACCGAGAATGCGTTCGCCGTCAGTAACCACGATCACCTTCACCTCGGTGTTGGGCGCGTTGTTGAGCAGCTCGTCCAAATTATCGCGATCGGCGAGACTCAAAAACAAACCGCGATTGCGACGATAGATCTGCGAGAATTTCTGACACGCATCCCCCACCGTCGGCGTGTAGATAATCGGCATCATCTCTTCAATGTGCTGATTGAGCAGCCGATAGTAGAGCGTTTCGTTGGTGTCTTGAATGTTGCGCAGATAAATGTGTTGATCCATGGGCGACGCAAATACCGAAAACTGGTCGTACGCACGACTGGCCTGATCGTCGATGGATTCAATATTGGCTGGCAACAACCCCATCAAATTAAAGCTTTTGCGCTCTTCCAAAGTGAACGCGCTGCCCTTGTTCAACAGCGGCGTATTCAACAACGTGTTGCCCGCTTGGCGAATGAACATCTTCTTAGCCACGCACAACCTCCTCGCGATACAGCGCGATCGCTTCGTCGATGAGTGCATCGTTGCATCCCAAGTAATGCTTAGGTTCGCACGCGTCCTCAATCTCCTGCGCCGACAAAATCGCCGCCACGCATTGGTCTTGTTTTAATACGGCCACCAAGTCGCCCGATGCTGGGGCATTGGCAAGCGCCGCTTTCACTTTGGCGTAGCCTTCTCCGCGCCCCACTTTTTCTGCCGCTTTCATCATCACCGCCTCCGACATAATGAAACTGCGCGATGCGGAAAAATTCGCTCGCATCTTAGGCGCATCCACAATGAGATTGGCGATCAGGCGTTCGGCACGTTCAAGGGACGTGGCCACCGCCAACGACGCTTCAGGCACCAAGCTCCAGTTCAACACGCGCATCGAAGCAGAACGCACATCGTGCTGGTCCATCAAGTTTGGCGCGCCGCTGGCATACATCCACCCCATGCGTGACAGCGTTTGAATCATGTTCGCCGCCCGTGGGTTGGCTTTGTGTGGCATGGTGCTGGAGCCTCCGCCCGCTTCGCCTTCACGCACTTCACCCAACGAAGCGCGCCCCATGGTTTCGGTATCGTTGGCGATGCGGCATAACGTGCCATGGATGAGGGCGAAAAACTGAATCAACTCGGCAATGTGATCCAAACTGGCGTTGTTGAACCCTTTCGGCTCTTGCAGTGCGAGCCGATGAAACAGACGCTCACGAACCACTAACCCTTGTTCACCAATCGACGACAAATTCCCCACCGCGCCGCCATACATGCCGACGGTCACACGCGGATACAGCGCATCCAAACGCGCCACATGACGCGTGATTTCTTGCAGGTAACCGCTGACGTGCAGCCCCCACGTGGTGGGCAAGGCATCCATCGCATTGGTGCGAGCGACCATCACGGTGTGCTTGTGATCCAACGCCATCTGCGCCAATTGGTCGCCCAGCGAAATCAACTGGCCGCGCACAATATCGAGTGTCTGCTTAATGCGCATCGCCAAGCTGGTATCAAGCAGATCCTGCGTGGTGCATCCCCAATGGAGATATTTCTTCACCGCATCATCGCCCCGATCGGCCAATTGTTCCACCAGCGGTTTGATCGCCATGCCGACGATTTGTGTCTCTTGCGCCAAACGGGGCCAATCGATGTTCTCCACTTGGCACACCTGTTCAATGGCCGCCACCGCAGAGCGGGGAATGATCCCCAGTTCCGCCTGTACGTTGGCAATCGCAACTTCAAACGTTAACCACGTGCGAATTAAGTTTTCATCAGACCACACCTGCTTCATTTCTGCCTGCGTAAACAGCGGTGAATAAAGCATGGAGTCGAAAACGGAAGTATTTGAACCTTGCATATCAACTGTCCTACGCGCCGATGAATGTGATGAGAAGCACTGTGGCTAAGCCGCCCAGCATAGGAATGGTGGTGCGTTTCACCAACTCAATCGGTGGAATACCGGCCACGCCTGCACACGCGATCACCACCCCGGCCACTGGCGAGAATGAGCGAAAAATCCCTGCAGAAAGCTGCATCGGCATCGCAATCGCCGCAGTGGCAACACCCACGTTGGCTGCAACGTCTGGCGCGAGGTTGGAGAAGCTAAAGAACGCAGCGTTGCCCGAACCCGACATCAGCGCGGTCACGCCAATAATCGCCACCAGCATCACCACCATCATGGTGTAACCAAAGCCCAAATGGTCAGCCACGCCGAGCATGCCGGAGATAAAGCCAATCGCGCCCAAGCCCACTACAAAGGTTTGCGCCGCAATGATCAGCGACACCACGCTGGCAAACACATCGCCCATTCCTTGCAAATAGACTTTGAGTGACGCTGCCACCGCCTTGGCATTTTTCGAATACAGGTAATCACACAGCATGGCCACCGCGAGGCTGAAGAATATCGCGGTCACCACGTCGATTTTGATCGATGTGATGGCAAATTTACTAAAGGTCAGCAGCAGTACCAACGGCAGTACAGGCAAAATAGCAAACCACAATGGTGCGTCGCGCGAGGTGTCTTCTTTAGCTTGAAGTTCATAAGAAACACCATTGACTTCATCACGCTTATCAAACCATTTCTGACAAACAAAATGCAGCAGTGCAATCACCAGCGCCGAACAAATCCCAACGAACAGTTGGTGCTCCACAAAGTACGAGGCCGCATCAATGCCAATCACTTCCGCCGCTTTGTTCGATGCACCAGATGCGGGGCCTAAATCGAGACATGCCGTGGTCGCAAGCACCGCCGCAACAGAGGCAGGCGTGCAACCAATGCCAACCAACACGGGATAAAGCGCAACCAAAAGGAGCATCGCCAAACCGACCGCGCTGGGGATAAACACGTTCAAGAACTGGCCGAGAATGTAGGCTAACGCGAGAATGATGTAAGGGTTGTGAATCGCCGACAGCGGTTTGGTAGCGACTTTAACCAGTGCGTTTGCCGCACCGATATGCCCCATGTATTTGGAGAAGCCACCCACAGCCATGATGATCAACCCCAATTTCGCCAACGTTGACGATGAGATGCTTTTAATCACAAGGAAGAAATCGACGACCGTGGCACCGGATGTGCTGACGCCTTTCGGCAAAAATTCAGCGCCACCAGCAAGAACGCCGACCAGCATCATCAAGATACCCGAACCAAACAAGATGGCTTGTGTGTTGTATTTTTTTACGATTAGAAAACCTGCCCCAAATACAATTGGCAGAGCGAGCAGAGCGACCATAATTTTCACCTTTTTTATAGTATTATGTCGCTTACATCTTATTCCGCCCATGACCTAGACAATATGGGAATTAATTATTCTCTAAAAAAAGTGTGAAGCGATGGGTATATCATCGCCTCGCGAGCCTATCACTTTTTTATTTACCCCAAATCCTGCGTTTATTTTGAATCAAGAGGTTCAAGTATCACATACGATAGCGACATCGATCACACGCTAAAGGAAAAAATCCGTGCTCCATCAGGCATTGAGGCTCGAAAAACAGGGGCAATGGGAATTGTTCTTTCCCAGTCCCACTGTTTAAAAACCTCGGCAAGCCATTGAAAAAACAACATAAAAACTACTCAATTCGAACCCAACCCGTACTCATGGCGGGAAATGACATTTCTCATCGCAGCGAAAAACAAAGGCTGTTCACCGCCAAATATTTATGTGGGTCACATTATTAAACTTCTATTTCTCATTCATATTGGTATTTATTCTCAACACTCATTTAAAAATGCCACCTGCAATAAATTAACCCATCAAATCCAATTCAATTTTCGACCTTCATCAATATTTCGTTAGGGAAGATTTAATTCCCTTATTCATTCATGACGCGCGTTATTACGATGCATTTGTTTCTTATAACAAGCATGGAATACGCATAATGATAAAAAATAAACATCTATTGACTCTGCTACCTACCCTCTGCATCGCTTCGTTTGTTCAGGCACAAACTGTCTATGACGATGAAACCAATAAGCTGGATATTTATGGTCGACTCGAAGGTCAGGTGGCCAAAGGTGACGCGAGCTTCGCCGGTGAAAACGACTGGTTGGGGCGCATGAATGGCCGCTTGGGCTTCAACATGAGTCGTGAACTGGATGCGATCGACAACAGCCGCGTGGTCGGCAAAATTGAATGGCAAATTCGCACTGAAGTGAACGATTCACGCTTGGATGAAGGCGACGATCTGGAAGCGCGATACAGCTATTTAGGGATCGAACACGATGATTGGGGCATGGTGATCTTTGGCCGGACGAAGAACCCGCTCTATCAAGTCATGAAAATGACCGACAAATATAAGAACTACACGCCGGGCATTTATAACTTCGGCGTCTCATCTATCGACACGTCTTATAAATACAATCGTCAAGATGCCACGCTGCAATATAACGCCGAGTTTGGCATGCATGAAATTCAAGCCGCTTATGTGATGGGCAATGGTGAGAATGATCGCCTCGACCACGCCATGATGGCCAGTTATCGCCTCAACTATAAAGGCGACGGCTTTAAACTGTCACCCGCTATTGCGGTGAGCCAATTTAAGCGCCATGACGACAATACCGACACCAAACGCAAACAGCACGACCAAATCATGGCCGGGGTTGAGTTGTCGCCCAAATGGTCTTCTTGTGTCCCACCACACCAGAAGACCATTTGTTTTAGGGCGATCACCTTTCGGGTAAGCAAACACAACACAGAGCACACGCTGTGTTAATCTGCGGCGACATGAGGCAAGCGGTGACTGAATTTTATGAAAGATCCTCTCGATTTAACCACCTACAAACGGTTGGCAGAACAGCTCAAACCGTTTACCGAAACTGAAACGTTACTTCATTCATTTATTGTCGAACATTTCGAAGAGCTCTCTTACTACGGCATTATCGATTTGGCGCAAAAGGCGAAAGTGAGTAAAGCCACCATCGGGCGCTATCTCAATAAGCTTGGATACACCGGCTACGCCGCGTTTAAAAGCGCCCTGACGCAAGATCAGATCGCCCAAACCTTCGTCGCCCCCATCGAAGCCAATAAAGCACGCGCGATGGTTCAGGGCACCGATACCAAAGAAGAAGCGTCGCGCTATATTGGTAACGTGAGTCTGCTGATCGATCAATTTGCCGCAGAATTGAAAATTGATGAGTTGGAAGCGCTCGCCAAACGGATTGCCGACAAACGCCGCACCATTTACGTAGTCGGGCCCGCATCATCGCGAGCGCTGGCCATCCATTTCTCCACCCTCTTGAAATACAATCGCTCGGAAGTGGTGTTGCTGCCGTTGGATAAAGGTGAGCTGCCCAAGGCGTTGCTGGGTATTAAAGAAAATGACGTGTTACTGGCGTTCTCGTATTACCGATTCAACCCAGTGGTGTTGGATATCACCAAATACTTTCACAGTAAAAAAGCCTACGTCACGGTGGTGACCAACACCTATTCCAACCCGTACGCCATCTACAGCGACGCGCAATATGTGTTGCCGAGTGACGTCGATTCGATCTTCCACAGTCGAACCATTGGCTTTTTGTTCGTTGAATTGCTGCTGTTTTTGATTCAGCGTGAGTCGCGCAACGATGATAACTTCGAAGAGCTGGAAAGCTTGTTCAAGTTCTTCGGTACCTTTTCATCGCTTGAGTTTAAATAGCGCTTCCCCTCACACCGCATGATGACGCCATGAGCAGGTCCCGCGCCTGCCTCATAGCCTTGATTGCCGGTCTTTATGACTCGTCGGCGGCTTGCTCGGCAAGGGCGTGCGCCCGCTGAATTTTCATCGTAATCGCATCAATCAACACTTCGGCTTTGCGTTGATCACGCACGTAAAAGCGTTTCACAACCTGCCCTGAATCATTGTTGAGCTGCACGATGTACCACTCGTTTTGGCGGTACAGCATCGGCGTCTGCAATGCATTGAAATAGAGATGCACGTTTAAGCTTCTCTCTTTGGCGCGAATCGCAACGCCCCCGACGGCCACACTGCCGGAAAACGTCGAGTGGGATGTTGTGATCGTTTCGCGCACTACACCGTCATCCAGCATCAGGTACTCTTCCGTCACGACGATGGTTTCTGGGCGAAGATTGACTGGCTGCGCCATGATGACCTCTTCAATGATCACATCCGGCGACTCCGTCAATGCGCCGGGCTCTGGCGTATAAGGAATAACGTGAGTACTGCAGCCGCTCAGCACTAGCAGGGTAAAACTGACCAGCCAATGTTTGATGGACATCCCGTGCTCCTTTCTCGTAGTCGGCAATGACTCGACTATAAAGCACTCGCAAGCAAAATACTGCTTCTTGTGCTGCGGAATTTATCTAATCTTGCTTTAGGGACAAGGGCATTAGAACATTACCGCTTGACCTTCAACTTCACTTTAACCTTAAGATAAGCATCACACCCAGCGTAATTGAGGACATCCTGTATGCAAACCATCTTAGGCGCCAACGGTCAGATTGGCCGCGAGTTAGCTCTGAGCCTGAAACGCGACTTTACCAGCGAGATTCGTTTGGTCAGCCGCCACCCACAAAAAGTGAATGATTCAGACCAACTGATGGCTGCCGACCTGCTGGATCGCACACAAACTTCGCAAGCAGTAGCGGGCTCTGAAATTGTCTATCTCACCGCTGGCCTCCCCATGGATACGCAGTTGTGGGTGGAACAATGGCCGGTACTGATGCGCAACGTCATTGATGCGTGCATCGAACACGGCGCGAAGTTGGTCTACTTCGACAACACATACATGTACCCACAAACGGCCGCCCCGCAACGAGAAGATGCACCGTTTGAACCTTATGGCGCCAAAGGCAAAGTGCGGGCACAGATCACCACCCTCTTGCTTGATGCCATGCATCAAGGCCAACTTGACGCCATGATTTGTCGCGCGCCGGAGTTTTATGGCCCGGGGAAAACCCAAAGCATCACCAACAGCACCGTCATCGATAACCTGTTGGCAGGCAAAGCCGCCAAGCTATTTATTCGCGATGATGTCAAACGCAGCCTGATCTACACGCCAGATGCCAGCCGAGCGATGGCTCTACTGGGCAACACGCCCGATGCGTATGGTCAAACGTGGCATCTACCTTGCGATGATGAACGCCTGACGTATAAAGAATTCGTCCAGTTGGCAGCGAAAACCTTTGGCGTCAAACCAAACTATCGTGTCCTCAAGCCTTGACTGCTCTGGATCGCGGGGAAATTCAACCCAACCGTGCGCGACGCGGCTGAGCTGCTACCTCGCTATCACGTCGACAACGTGTTTATTTCCGACAAGTTTAAGCGCCGCTTCCCCGAATTTACCGTGACACGTTTTGAACAAGGATTGGCAACCATTGCGCAAGAGCGCCAAGCGTCCTAAACATCAAACCCAAACCTCCCCCCGAACTCACACGGGAGCGAGCAAGGCCGATTGGAGAAGATTCGATGACCACCCAAACACCCACTAAGCGCTGGATGATTTACGGCGCCTACGGCTATACCGGAGAGCTCATTGCCCGCGAAGCCGTCAAACGTGGCCTAACGCCCATCTTGGCTGGGCGAGATGCAGAAAAAACTGAGCGGTTGGCACAAGCACTTCACTTGGAAGCAAGAGCATTCGCCTTGGATGACGACGCCCTTGTGGTGGAACAACTACAAGATTGTGCATTGGTTCTTAACTGTGCGGGGCCATTTTCGTCCACCGCCCATAAAATGATGTCTGCATGCTTAAACGCCTCGACCCATTATCTGGATATCACAGGCGAGATTGACGTGTTTGAATGGGCGCAATCACATCATTCACACGCCCAAGCGGCCAACGTCATTTTATGTCCTGGTGTCGGGTTTGATGTCATTCCGACCGACTGCGTGGCAGCGGCCTTGAAAGCGGCATTACCAGACGCCACACACTTAAGCCTTGGGTTTGACTCTCGATCCAGCTTTTCTCCAGGCACCGCAAAGACGTCCGTCGAAGGCTTGGCACAAGGAGGGAAAGTTCGTCGTGACGGTCACATCATCAACGTACCGCTCGCCTACGAGGTACGAACCATAGATTTCGGCGATGGCGAAAAACCCGCCATGACCATTCCTTGGGGCGATGTTTCAACCGCTTATCACACCACGGGGATTGAAAACATCGACGTCTTTATTCCCGGCTCGCACGCCATGATCGCCAATGCCAAACTCGCCAACTACCTGCGTCCATTCCTTGGCTTGCGTTGGGTTCAGAATGTGATCAAGGCTCACATCGCACGAACGGTTCAAGGCCCCAATGAACAAACGCGCTCATCCATGCCAACGTATGTGTGGGGGGAAGCGACGAATGCCCGTGGGGAACACAAAACTGCGCGAATACAAACGGCCAACGGCTATAGCTTAACCATCACAGGCTCACTTGCGGTGGTCGACTTCGTATTACAACAAGCGCCAGACGGCGGCAGTTATACGCCAGCGCGTTTAATGGGAGCAGAACTGGTCACGCAACTGCCCGAGTCTGGACCACTTGTCATCTGTTGAAGACCAACCGTAACAGGTCAAGTGGCAAACCTTGGCGCATCGTCAGAACGCATTTCTGCCTGTATTCAGCCCAAAGGAAGCGCTGCAAAATGTGGTGTATATTAAGTAATGAATCACCGGTCTTCGTTAAACGTATCCGCGCGCGTCAATTTGCGCTACGTTCAAAGAACCCCCTCGCTTGGAGAAGAGCTATGGCTGATATCATCGATTACTCACTCAATGAAATTCGTCTTGAACTTAGAGAGCGCTTGACCACATTGCTGGCGGCTTCCTCACTCGCACAACAAGCTTGCCTTCCTCGCCTCACCACACTCATCACCTATTATTTGGTGTACGAAGAAGGAGAATTGAGTTTTGAGCACTTCATTGCCCAGCTCAGCAAACCGGAAAATCAGTGGCGCTGCTTTATGATTTTTGGATCGTCCTTACCCGAACACGAACTGCACGAATTGCTCGAGACCTCGGTTCAGCATCAAGAAGAGCTGGACGACATGATGGTGTCTCTGGGGATGTACCTGCCCTAACTAACCGTATCATCATGCCAACATTCGCCATGTAGCTATTGACTCAACTGGCCTTAAAGTCTTTGGCGAGGGTGAGTGGAAAGTGAAAAAGCATGGCGCAGAAAAACGCAGAACATGGCGTAAACTACACTTAGCTGTTGATGTGGATACTCACGAAGCTGTTAGTGCGCAAGTCAGCCTTGTAAATGTTGGCGATAATGTACCAAAGAGCAAAGCCTGTTTTATCCCAGTACAACACTTTGACTTTATCGCACTGTTTGTTGGTGAACAGGAACAGTGCGCCGCTGCCCAAGGGCAAGTCGGTGTCATTTTAGATAATCGCAGCGAGGCCGTTGATGGACTTTCTAAAATCGACGCTTTCGCGATAGAGATAGATTTCGGGAGCACTGAGCATACGTTTCATGACAGCGCACCGATAAGTTCTGCAAGATAGGTCGCTGGCGTGCCTTGTGGGATGCTCAGTTCAACATCATGGACGAGCAGGGTCATATTGGCAACGGCAAGGTGAGTGGCTTGATACTTTGTGGTCTTTTCAACGACTTCTGCTTTAACAAAGCCAACCGTGTTCGGTTTTTCGATGTGCTTTAACTGTTGGCGCTTAGCGTAAAAAGTGGAGAGGCTCAGTCCGTTACGTTCACAGAATAATCGTTGTGATAGCTGGCTGGATTCATAGCGTTCGAACAGGGTTCGCCATTCTTGGTTAGTGCGTCGTTTGGCCATTTCAAATCTCCTTTGCTCCTTTGGGTTGGAGGTTTGATCTTATTATTCGGGCTAGACGATTAGAATGCGGGGTTTATGACGCGCTTACAATATATCCAAATGATTTTGTTGAACACGACAGGGAGCCCAGAGCCCATTATGAAGCGGAACGCACGCTGCGTGGCTATGTGCTATGGCGCAAACGGAGCTACGGGGTGTGTCGTGGGGAGTTGTTTCGTCAACGGATACTCTCGTTGGTGGAAACTGCCAAACGCTTGGGGCGTGCTGCCCCCAGGAGTGGCTGCGCGCCATCGTCCGAGCCTGCATCGAGAAGACGGATTACCCGATCCCATCAGAGTTGTGTAGTCTGAATAGGGGTTTCAGTATGGCGAATTTTATACTATTTTATGCTACTTAAACCCTTTTTGTTATGGTTAGACCAAGTTAGACTGTGTTTCATCTTGGTTTGTTACCCAGGGAAGGTGCGAACAAGACATGTTATTAGCGCAAACCGCACTGAATTGTTTCTCTGAATTATAATTTAAATCTAAGAAGGTAAATTATGAGCTATCGTATGTTTGATTACCTGGTGCCGAATGTGAACTTTTTTGGCCCGAATGCTATTTCCGTCGTGGGCGAACGCTGCAAACTGTTGGGCGGTAAAAAAGCGCTGCTGGTGACTGATAAAGGTCTGCGAACCATTAAGGACGGCGCGGTTGATAAAACCCTCGAACATCTGCGTGAAGCCGGTATTGACGTGGTGGTGTTTGACGGCGTCGAGCCAAACCCTAAAGACACCAACGTGCGCGACGGCCTGGACGTTTTTCGTAAAGAGCAATGCGATATCATCGTTACCGTCGGCGGTGGTAGCCCGCATGACTGCGGTAAAGGCATCGGCATCGCAGCGACGCACGAAGGCGATCTCTATAGCTATGCCGGGATTGAAACCCTGACCAATCCGCTGCCGCCGATCGTCGCGGTGAATACCACCGCCGGTACCGCCAGCGAAGTCACCCGTCACTGCGTGCTGACCAATACCAAAACCAAAGTGAAGTTTGTGATTGTCAGTTGGCGCAACCTGCCGTCGGTTTCCATTAATGACCCACTGCTGATGCTCGGCAAACCTGCGCCACTGACTGCGGCAACAGGAATGGACGCCCTGACCCACGCCGTTGAGGCCTATATTTCAAAAGATGCCAACCCGGTTACCGACGCCGCCGCTATCCAGGCAATTCGTCTGATCGCCCGCAACTTACGCCAAGCCGTAGCACTGGGCAGCAACCTGAAAGCTCGCGAGAATATGGCCTATGCCTCTTTGCTGGCGGGTATGGCCTTCAACAACGCCAACCTTGGCTACGTTCACGCGATGGCGCATCAGCTTGGCGGTCTGTACGACATGCCGCACGGCGTAGCAAATGCCGTCCTGCTGCCGCACGTGGCGCGCTATAACCTGATCGCTAATCCGGAGAAATTTGCCGACATCGCGGAGTTTATGGGTGAGAACACTGACGGTCTGTCCACCATGGATGCTGCCGAGCTGGCGATTCGCGCCATCGCTCGCCTGTCAGCCGATATCGGTATTCCGCAGCATCTGCGCGAGCTGGGCGTCAAAGAAGCCGATTTCCCGTATATGGCGGAAATGGCGCTGAAAGACGGCAATGCCTTCTCCAACCCGCGTAAAGGGAACGAGAAAGAAATTGCCGAGATCTTCCGTCAGGCATTCTGATCAATAAGGGGGCGCAATGTCACTTTCATCACCGGGCGTACATCTGTTTTATCACTCACTCTGGCAGGATACGCGCGTGCTTGATGAACTATGCTGGGGGCTGGAAGAGCAAGGCGTCCCTTGCCGGACAATCTGTTGCGACGAGCATGACTGCGCGCTGGCCCTCAGCAAGCTGGCGGCTAAGGAAGGTGCGAATAAGCGGGGAAATTCTTCTCGGCTGACTCAGTCATTTCATTTCTTCATGTTTGAGCCGTTTTTTCTCCCGTAAATGCCTTGAATCAGCCTATTTAGACCGTTTCTTCGCCATTTAAGGCGTTATTCCCAGTTTTTAGTGAGATCTCTCCCACTGACGTATCATTTGGTCCGCCCGAAACAGGTTGGCCAGCGTGAATAACATCGCCAGTTGGTTATCGTTTTTCAGCAACCCCTTGTATCTGGCTTTCACGAAGCCGAACTGTCGCTTGATGATGCGAAATGGGTGCTCCACCTTGGCCCGGATGCTGGCTTTCATGTATTCGATGTTGATGGCCGTTTTGTTCTTGCGTGGATGCTGTTTCAAGGTTCTTACCTTGCCGGGGCGCTCGGCGATCAGCCAGTCCACCTCGGCCAGCTCCTCGCGCTGTGGCGCCCCTTGGTAGCCGGCATCGGCTGAGACAAATTGCTCCTCTCCATGCAGCAGATTACCCAGCTGATTGAGGTCATGCTCGTTGGCCGCGGTGGTGACTAGGCTGTGGGTCAGGCCACTCTTGGCATCGACACCAATGTGGGCCTTCATGCCAAAGTGCCACTGATTGCCTTTCTTGGTCTGATGCATCTGCGGATCGCGTTGCTGCTCTTTGTTCTTGGTCGAGCTGGGTGCCTCAATGATGGTGGCATCGACCAAGGTGCCTTGAGTCATCATGACGCCTGCTTCGGCCAGCCAGCGATTGATGGTCTTGAACAATTGGCGGGCCAGTTGATGCTGCTCCAGCAGGTGGCGGAAATTCATGATGGTGGTGCGGTCCGGCAAGGCGCTATCCAGGGATAACCGGGCAAACAGACGCATGGAGGCGATTTCGTACAGAGCATCTTCCATCGCGCCATCGCTCAGGTTGTACCAATGCTGCATGCAGTGAATGCGTAGCATGGTTTCCAGCGGATAAGGTCGCCGGCCATTACCAGCCTTGGGATAAAACGGCTCGATGACTTCCACCATGTTTTGCCATGGCAGAATCTGCTCCATGCGGGACAAGAAAATCTCTTTTCTGGTCTGACGGCGCTTACTGCTGAATTCACTGTCGGCGAAGGTGAGCTGATGACTCATGATGAACCCTTTTTCATGGCTCCAGATGACAAACATGATCTCATATCAGGGACTTGTTCGCACCTTCCCTAGCCCAGTGAGTTTGTTCAACGCCTTTATCATCGCGTAAGTTTCTCCTACCTGACCGTTATAATTTCGCAGGCTCAATCTGCCACCAAGTAGTTGCTTCACTCGGCTTTGTTTCCTAAATCGCGCCAACACACAAAGCTCCCCCCTGCTGTTCACGTATTAGACAAAATACTGTGTTTCAGGCATACCTAGCTTAGTCAGTTTGTTTAATGCTTTTATCATGGCGTAAGCCTCCCCGACTTGAGCATTGTAATTTCTCATGCTCAAGCTGCCGCCGAGCAACTGCTTTATCCGATGCATGGCGGTTTCAGAGATTGAGCGACGATGGTAGCCATAGCGTTTCTTCCACTTTTTATTTGAGCCGTAAAGCTTTTGAAAACTCACGGCTAAATTGCGTGGATGCCCTTGTTTCCAATAGGCTGCACCATCGCGTGGAGGAATAAGGCTAAAGGCCCGTTTACGGCGGATAACCGTGTGACATTCTCGCGTATCATAGGCACCATCTCCTGAAATCGTATGGATTTTCCGGTAGGTTTGATTAAGCAAATTTGGCAGCACTTCAGCATCTGTCACATTCGATAAACTGAGCTCAGCCGCAATAATCTCGTGAGTATGAGTGTCAACGGCAATATGCAGTTTTCGCCAAACTCGGCGTTTGCCATCCGTACCATGCTTCTTCACTTTCCATTCTCCTTCGCCATAGACTTTTAGCCCTGTGGCATCGATAGCTAAGTGCTCAATAGCGCCCCTTGTCTTAGTTTTAAAGGAGATGTTAACTGTCTTAGCGCGTTTGCTGATACAGGTATAATGCGGGCAAACTAATGGTACGTTTGCCAGTTTAAATACCGAATTGATAAAGCCTTGTAGGGCTCGCAATGGCATAGAAAAAACACGCTTAACCATCAGTGCGGTAGTGATCGCCAAATCACTAAACACAAGTGGCCGACCTTTTTTGCTTGGCCCTGTTGTCGCTTTCCAAGTAGCGATCGCTTCCTCATCAATCCAGAAGGTCAATGAGCCACGGTTAATCAAGGCTTGATTGTACTGTTTCCAGTTGGTTGTCTTATAGCGAGGCTTTGGCACGGTTGATTAGTGGAGCTGTGAATGATGCCGATCTGATCACTGATTACAGATTTAGTTCCATCGATTTAGGAAACAAAGCCGACCGTATCGTGTCCTTCACGGGTGTCTGGCGGTGACATAGCGACAACCGAAGTCACCTTGCCAATTTGGTCAAGAAGCTTTTTGTATTGGATGGCAGACGCTTTTGAGTCACAAGCAAGCTGACCCTTTAAACCTTGGCGTTTGAAGTTTTGGAAATGGTCAGAAATATCATGAGCGATAAGTTCAATACGACCCTCGGTTTGATAGATTTGACCTTTCTGAGCGAACTTCTTCTTCAAATCGGTACGTTGTTTTTCGGTCAGCTTATCGGTGATGCGGTCGAACCAAGCATCAAGCGCTTTGTCGTTGGTGCTTAACTCGGGAACACGCTCTTCATATAGTAAGGGGGTAACGGTTTTATCTTCCACCGCCTGTTGCATGGTGTACGAGTGAATGATTTTACCGAATTTGTTTTCGGTCTTGTCATCTTGCAGCAGTGGTGTCCCCGTAAAGCCAATGTAAGCGGCTTTTGGCAGCGCCTGTTGCATTCGAATGTTGTTTTCACCGTTTTGGCTGCGGTGGCCTTCATCAACTAGGACAATCTGTCAGGGCTGTCGTTATAACACTCTGGCAGTTCAATCTCGGTGCCAAACTTGTTGATGATGGAGAAGATGATGCGCTCGTTGCCTTTGCCGATTTGCTCCGCTAAGCGGCGGCCTGTGGTTACCATGGCTGTTTTACGATCTTTTTCAGACAGTGCACCGCCAAATGATTGGATCACCGCTTTGCCGTCGCTGCTCGCAGCAGCCAGCTTCATGGCCAGCGCCGCCTCGTGAGTCTGCGCGTCAAAGTTTCTGAACTTGGTCGCATCAGCGCCGAGGTAAGCAAGGATGCGCATTTTTTCAGTAAGCGCTGGCTCGGGGTGTGCAGCAACTTTTGGGGCGAGCTGAACGACCTGAACCCATTCCTCCTGCGAAATCGCACCGGTAATAGCCTACATGTTGCGCCCGAGTTCCTGCATGATCTTGCGTAGCGCCAGTGGCTCAACCTGGGTAGCGTCACCAGCCCAAGCTGGCAACTGAAAACCCCATAAAAGCAGGCAGGCCGTAACGGTCAGGGTGATAGTTCCAAATGCGTGGCTGTGTTTGCGGTGGGTCATGAAATTCTCCTGTAATTCAATCGTTCTCTCATTCGAACTCCCGCCCTTCGCCAGCTTCCTCATGGGTCACGCCGTCGCGGATGTGGTAGATGCGCTTGAATGTGGGGATGATCTTTTCGTCATGGGTGACGACGATGATGGCGGTCTCTAACTTCCGGGCCATGTCGTTGAGGATGCGGATTACAGCCATGGCGCGCTCGGAATCCAGCGGCGCAGTAGGTTCATCGGCCAGGATCACCGGCGGACGATTGACCAGTCCGCGCGCGATGGCGACCCGTTGCTGCTCGCCACCGGAGAGTTGCGAGGGCATTGCGCGAGCTCGGTGTTGCACATCAAGCGCTGTGAGCAATTCCAGTGCCTTCGCGCGCGACTCTCCATTCGCGACGCCTGCAAGCATCGGCAGCAGCGCCACGTTGTCGGTGACATCGAGAAACGGAATCAGGTACGGCGCCTGGAAAACGAAACCGATCTTGTCACGCCGTAAGGCGCGCAGGTCGCGGACTTTCCAGCCATCGGCGTAGATCACTTCATCGCCCAGCGTCATGCGACCGGCGGTCGGTTCGATCACCGCACCCAGACACTTGAGCAGCGTGCTCTTGCCGGACCCGGAAGGGCCGATCAGTCCCACCACTTCACCAGGTGCAACATGCATATTCACGTCTCTCAAGGCAAAGACAGCGGTGTCACCATCGCCATACCGCTTGCTTAAACTTTCGATGTGTATCCCTTTGCCACTCATCTCAACCTCCAATGGCTTCGGCCGGATCGACCTTGAGTGCCATGCTAATGGCGACGAGGCTAGCTAGAACGCAGATCACGAGCACAGCAAAAAAACCGGCGACAGAATCCATTGGCGTGAGCAGGACATATTTTGGAAAAGCCGGTGCTGAAAAGGTGGCTGTGATCTTGCCGACCACGAAGCCAATCACGCCCAGGGCGAGCGCCTGCTGCATGATCATCGCGGCGATGGTTCGGTTGCGTGTGCCGATGAGCTTCAACACCGCGATCTCACGGATTTTGTCCATCGTCAGCGAATAGATGATGAAGGCAACGATGGCCGCGCTAACGATGGCCAGAATCACAAGGAACATGCCGATCTGCTTGGCCGAGGTGGCGATCAGCTTGCCGACGAGGATGTCTTCCATCTGTGCCCGGGTGTAGACCGTCAAACGCTTCCAGCGCTGGATGGATTCGGCAACCTCGTCCGGCGCATGACCAGGTTTCAGAGTGACCAGCACGGTATTGACGAACGCGTTGCTGCTCTGTGAAGCAATCACGGCATCCAGCAAACCTGGATCACCGGGTCGATTGAAGACCGGGTTGGCTTCGGTGCGACGCCGGCTTTGCCAGATGGCATCGTTGTCCTTGAGGAACTGGGCCTCCTGGGCATCTTTGAGCGGAATGAATACCATCGGGTCGCCGCTGGACGACACCATGCGCCGTGTCAGCCCCACGACGGTGTAATGATTGCGGCGAATGGCAAGACGATCTCCCAGTTTGAAGCCGGTGGCGATGTCGGCCACAGCCTCGTAGTGACCGCGCGTGATCTGGCGTCCAGCGACGAGATAAGGAGGCCATCCGGGTGTAGCCCCCAACGCACCGGGCGCGATGCCGACCACCATGGTGCGTACATCACTCTCGCCCTTGCGTACCTGCATGGTCAGGTAGGTCGCGTTCGCTGCCTGTGAGACTCCCGGCATGGCGAGAATGGCGCGATACACGTCATCGTTGAGGCTGGACGACTCCGCATAAGGACCCAGAGTATCCTTTTGCACCACCCAAAGGTCAGCGCCACTGTTGTCGAGCAACGCCTTGCCGTCGTCCACCATGCCTCGGTACACCCCAGCCATGACTAGGGTGACGCCGATCAGCAGACCCAGACCGATGCCGGTGAAGACGAATTTCCCCCAGGCATGGAGAATGTCGCGGCCGGCCAGGCTGATCATCGTGAAACTCCCGGGATATGCTCGACCACATGGATGCGGCTGCGCGCCGTCAGTGCCTTTTCGCTATAGGTCACAACCTGGTCCCCATTCTTGAGCCCTTCGCGCACCTGCACGTAACCATTGAGGTCGGAAGTGCCGAGCTTGACCGGGGAGAAATGCAGATCACCATCCACGATTTGCCAGACACCAACTTTATCGCCTTCACGCTGGACGGCAGCGTTGGGGATCAGTGGAGCGGCCGGGAGCGCCGGCAAGTCAACCGTGACTTCGGCCAGTTCACCCACTGGTGGCAAAGGTTCTGGTTTGTTATCGAATGTCACCTTGGCAAGCGTTTCCTCGGTTACCGCGTCGGCCTTGGGTTCCACCCGCAGCACGCGACCTTTCAAGGTCTGGCCACCACGCGAACGCAGGACGATATGAGCCGGCAGCCCCCCAGCCAGCCCCGATGCGCTGATCTGGTCGAAGCGCACATTGATCCACAAACTCTTGGGGTCGATCACTTCCACCACGGCCTGGCCCGCGACGATGGTCGTGCCGGGATTGGCATCGCGCACGGCGACTACACCGTCGACCGGCGCGATCAGGCGCAGATTGCTCCGCTGCGCGACGAGTGCTTCGCGGTCGGAGCGTGCCCGGGCAATATCTTCCCGAGCGGCGGATAGGGCGGCATCGGCGATCTGCAGTTCCTGCCGCTTGGTGGTGACGATTTCCTCGCTGGTCGAGCGCACCGCAAACAATTGCTCATAGCGGCGCGCCTGGGTTTGCGCGTAGGCTTGCCGGGCTTCTGCCTCGCGCAAAGCCGCTTCCGCCCGCTTGAATACAGACTCCTGTGAGCGCACCCGATCATCAAGGTCGACCGGCTCCATCTCGCCGAGCACCTGTCCGGCCTTGACCTGGTCGCCTACATGCACCTCCAGGCGTTTGACGCGCCCGGCAAACGTCGGCCCGATCTTGTAGGTGTAGCGCGCCTCCACCGTGCCGATGCCGAACAGCGCCGGTGTGATAGCCCGTGATTCCACGCTTGCCACCGTCACAGCAACCGGGGCGAGCGGCCCTGATCGCAGACCGACATAAATAAAAAGCACCAGCAAAGGAATGATGACGGCAAGCAGTGCCAGGGTGCGGCCTTGCAAGGGTAACTTTTTCATTGCGCACTCCTTATGCCACGCCGATAAATTGCAAAGACGCGCGGCGCATCGCGGTGCATACGTCCCACATCACCCGCCAACAGCGATTGCATGACCAAGCCCTGGATCGTGCCAATGAACAGCGTTGCCGCCGCCTCGTTGTCAAGCGAGGGAGACAACTCGCCGCTGGCCTTGCCTTTCTCGATGAGACGATGCAAACGTTCGCCGTAGCGCTGAATCAAGGTTTGCACCATGCGCTTGGCCGGTGTCGATTCGGCACGCTGAAGCTCACCAAACATCATTCTTGGCACGCCTGGGTGCTCAGCTACGAATTCGATGTGACTCATGAACATCGCCTCCATGGCTGCCAAGGGCGACTCGATTCCTTGTGCGGATCGATCGATTCTGGCTAATAGGCGCTCTGCTACCCACTCCATGACCGCCTGCCAAATGGCTTCCTTGTTCGGGAAGTGCCGAAACAGCGCACCCTGGGTCAAGTTCATGTGTTTAGCGATAGCCGCAGTGGTTATCTCGCTTGGGTTTTGTGAACCGGCAAGCGCCACGACGGACTCGACAGTTACGGCACGACGTTCATCGGCCGGCAGATGCTTTGGATGGGTGTCCACGAGCACTCCTTGCAAGATAGTAATTGATTACTATCTTACCACAAGAGGCAACTAAAACAAGAGAAAACCCGACGTACTCGTCAATATCTAGAGTCTGCAATGGGCTTAACGTGCTTTATTTTCCGTTTTCTGAGACGTCCCCAGTACTCGATTGCCGACTACCAGCTTGCGATTAAACTGCTTAGGATTCCATGAATAATGAACGGATGATGGTATTTGAGTGCTTTCACCTGAGAGGCTTTGCAGAGATAGGTTGTCCATCTCAAAATCGACCCCTTTCATCTTTAATATCTCACGCATCAGGGCATCGCTTCCCCCTGGGTTAGTAGGCATGGGTCTGCCTGTTAAGCTGTTAATCCTTGCCTTGGTATACAAGCCATAGCCAAGCTTTATTAGGGAAGGTGCGAATAAGTCCGAGATGTGAGATCATCGTGTTGTAACCTGAACCCAGAATGAGTAACCGGATGAGCCAGCAACTGACTTTTGCCGACAGTGAGTTTTCCAGTAAACGCCGCCAGACCCGCAAAGAAGTTTTCCTTGGCAGAATGGATGACTTGCTTCCCTGGGACAAATTACTTGGCGTTATCGAGCCTGTGTATCCCAAGGCCGGTAATGGTCGCAGGCCCTATCCGCTGGAAACCATGCTGCGTATTCACTGCATGCAGCAATGGTACAACCTGAGCGATGAGGCCATGGAAGATGCCCTCTATGAAATCGCCTCCATGCGCCAATTTGCTCGCCTGTCACTGGATAAAGCCATTCCAGACCGCACTACCATCATGAATTTCCGGCATTTGCTGGAGCAGCATGAACTGGCCCGCAAAATCTTCAGTACCGTTAATCACTGGCTAGCAGAGTGTGGCGTTCTAATGACCCAGGGCACCTTGGTGGATGCCACCATCATTCAAGCCCCCAGCTCTACCAAAAACAAACACAACAGCCGTGATGAAGACATGCACCAGACCAAGAAAGGTAACCAGTGGTACTTCGGCATGAAAGCGCACATTGGCGTGGACGCCAAAAGTGGCCTGACCCACAGTCTGGTGACCACGGCGGCTAACGAGCACGACCTCAATCAGGTTGGCAAGTTACTGCATGGCGATGAAGAATTTATCTCAGCCGATGCTGGTTATCAGGGGGCCGAAAAGCGCGATGAGCTCAGCGATGTCAGCGCAGACTGGCTTATCGCCAAGCGTCCCGGCAAAGTGAATGCATTGAAGCAACACCCGCGCAAGAACAAGCTGGCCATCCGTTACGAATACCTGAAAGCGAGTATCCGAGCGAAGGTTGAGCATCCATTTCGGATAGTAAAATGTCAGTTTGGTTTCGTCAAAGCCAGGTACAAGGGGCTGGCTAAAAATGACAGTCAACTGGCGATGTTATTCACCCTGGCGAACCTGGTTCGAGTTGACTAATTGATACGGGCACAGGCGAGATCTACCTGAAATGAGGAAATTGGCCTGAAACAGGGCCAAAATCAGCCACGAAGAGACGATTTTGGGCTGAAAATTGGAAAATTGAGCCACAGGACGTCGATAAAGGACGGTTTGGGGCGTCATATCGGGAGCTGCGGACCACTTAATCGCAGCTTCCCTAAGAAATATCAAAGTAGTCATATAGAATATAAATGAAATATTCATATTAGTTACATAGGGATTTCGTTTCTTAAATCTACGCTT
The DNA here is from genome assembly GCF_028479545.1 of Providencia sp. PROV201. Classification (NCBI taxonomy): domain Bacteria; kingdom Pseudomonadati; phylum Pseudomonadota; class Gammaproteobacteria; order Enterobacterales; family Morganellaceae; genus Providencia; species Providencia sp. PROV201. The sequence goes on along the minus strand of NZ_JAMPNW010000021.1, from coordinate 42,326 downwards.
TCTTCTCATTACAACATTCCAATTTACTAAAAAAGTAGCTGTGTCACGGTAAGTAAGGCTCCGTTCGGAGTGATATGTATTCCATCTTTCGTGCGAACTGTTGTCCCATCTATGACATCCTTGTATGTTTCACCAAGAACCGTTCGTGTATCTACGGTGGTGATCCCCTCTATCTGCGAAGCCGTCATTATGGCTTGTCGAGTGTTATCTAATAGTCTGTTTTTGGCGGGGTCTTTAAGGGTTGGAGGAAGTAACCAGATCACATTTTGGTTTCTGGCTTTTATGGTTTGGATAAAATGCCGAACTTTAGAGGTGTACTTTTCTTTTTCTGATATTTGAACATGGTCGTTAGTACCGAGAATCACGTAAACGGTATCGTATTCTTCAAAACTGAATTGCTCTGCGTATCTCTGCCAATCTAGGATCTTCTTTGTGGATAATCCGCTACCCACTTTGTATCGAGCATCAACCGCTTGGATTGTGCTGTACCCTTTAGCTATCTCATAGGTAAGCGAATCTCCTATAAAAACAGGTTTGCTGTACGACATAGAAGAAAATAAAAGGGAGCTGATTACTGAGACTTTATAAATATTCATTGCAACCCATATCAGTTATAAGCCAAATCTCACTACTTTGACCTGTGTTCTTTTTAAGCAATATCGAGCATGGTATAGATGCCATATCAATTTTAATTAATGTGTTGTCACTCCCCTTCACCTCATAGAGTTGCTTTATTTCATTTGCTTCAAGACCAGTAATCTCTCTTGCCAATACATCTATCGAAGCCACCAGAACTGACATGCTTATCTTGTGTGGCTTGCGTCACAAGATGCTCGTGTGTAGTGATCGCCCCTGTGGTAGAACCACAAGAGGACAAGAAAAAGCAAATTAATGCGATACAGCTTCTATTTATCCCCATCATTCCCCTCTGCCGTTTGAGCTTCAGAAATTACTTTTAAGCTATTCTCCCCTATATCAAAATCGCTTTTCATAAACTCAAGTGTAAAAGCCGTGGCTAAATACCGGCTTATCAAAAGTTCCTTTTTAACAAGCCCTCGCAAATGGCGTGGAGTTCCAACTGCATTTTCAAAAAAACGTGAATCCCATGAATGATCTCTGTTATCGCCAAGAACAAAAACATATCCATCAGGAATTACCCATTGTGTATAAATCGGCTTAACGAATGGTTTACGGTTATCAATGACATAATCATATTGTTGCGTATTACGTTCCTGAAGCGCCTGATAGGTACTCGTATGGTCATTATGATGGTTTAGCTGCCCGATCATCCTTCCGTTGATCTGGACCGACTTATCATCGGCATAAGTGATAGTATCGCCAGCCAATCCGATTATGCGTTTTACATAAATGAATGAAGGGAATGCAGGAGCTCGGAAAATCACTATATCTCCACGCATCAATTGCTCTTTTTGCGCGTCAACCGGCTTTGCAAAAATGAGATCACCGGCTTTCAATGTCGGTGCCATAGAGGATGTTGGGATAATATAATAGTCCAATAGGTAGGATTTAACGGACCACACAATAACTGATATTATTACCAAGCTAACAGTATAAAAACTAGGCTTACGTTTTCGATATATGAGGTAAAGAATTCGTAGGATAAGTGCAAGAATAAGGGTACTTATGAAGTTCATGAGCTTCAGCCTTCAGAAATTAAAAAGGCAATGTACCCGTTATATGGTATCTTTTTTCTTAGTAAACAGTCTTAAAAGTATCACTTTCTATTTTGGTGGTGCATAGTTACGGCTCTCAAATATCCATAAAACCATAACATATTAAAGTGGCTACTTATTTTTAAAGGCAAAAAATAACATATAGTGTCACTGGAAAAAACAAGATGTCCTATCTTGTTATTAACTGTTTTAAAGCTGATTGAATCAATATGATTTTTAGAGTGTTCAAAATAGATACGATAGCAATATACATAAATTGCAAGAAGAAAGAATGATGCGAATACCTTAGATAATTCAATTAACGGAATAGATTCAACAAAATCGCCTACTAATGCAATTAAAACAGTTAATATTAATACTGAAATATCAATTATATTTCTTTTTCGAATTAACATATATGCTGGATATACACAAATGACGGTTAAAAAAATGATCCGAATGAATGTAGTGTATTTATTCTTCATTAGACCACCATTCAGGAGCTGCTAATAAATCCTCTGAAACTTTCCAGCCAAAATTAATCAATATTTTCTTTATATTATAAGGTTTATCCATAAAATAACTCATGTGGATTTTATTGTTCCTTGTGAGCTGCCCTGCCCTAACTGAAGTAATACCGATGTAGGTTGTTAAATCTGACAGTGTATAACCCAAATACGTGACATCTGACAATTCGTCGATACGCTTATTTTCATGAATAGTGTTTAGGATACCCTCTAATTCAGTTTTAACAAACATATACAATTGTCTGCTGTCACTACCGGTTATTTTTTCACTTTCATTGCAGTGGTTATTATGGACATTGTCATTATCCTTGTTATTTTCAAGCCACCAATTAGGCGCATGTAAATTATTGCTGGTAACAACCCATCCATGATTAATAAGAACAAGCGCATTATTAAATGTATACTTTGAAAGTTTCACTTCATTAACTTCAGACAAAAATATTTCTTGCTTGTCAATGCATTCTAAAATACCAAGATCCATTAACATTGTAGTTATAGATGATTGATTTCTATGTATCTTATCTGCGATTGAGCTTAGGTTCATCTTGTTTTGTATCATGGAGATAACTGTATGAATTTCTTCATTAACCCATACTGTTTCATTACGATTCAAATCGTTAGTGTTGCTCATAGGAAATTGATCATTACTTACCCACCACTTGGGGGCTTTAAGAGATTCCTCCCTGTTTGATAACTCATATATCCAACCAAGTTCTAATAATTTAGGAATAAATGATGAATGAGGAATGAGGTGATTTAAATTAGTATTCCTAGCCGTAGATATCTTATTATCCTTATAGTTTATTTCACACAACCCCATGTTCAATAATTTTGAGAGGACATCATTTACACTACGTCCGGTAAATCTGCATATCTTTTCGATGAAAAACGGCTCATTAATGGTTCCGAATAGTTTTGTTATTTCAGATAATGTCCATACCGTTAGATTTCGCATGTTTATTTCACTTGATGTAATTAAAATGGGAATAAACCGTAATTTTCACAGCCTAGTTCTTCTCTAGATTCTGTTGATATAATAATTTGTTTCAATTCGCTCAATAATTTTAATTGTTCAGTAATTACGTTCCTGTTTTCATTGTCAATAATATTTGTACTTGCAATTTCTTCAAATGCATCTTTCATATTGAAAATACTAATTCTTTCGATATTCACACAAGTATTAGATGCTAGATAATTAATTAACCAATTTAATTTTACTAATTTATAACAGTAAATAACACAAGTATGACCCACTCCAAATTCACCAGATAAAACATTTCTAGCGTGAAACACTAGTTCTTCATATACTTTTAGAAATGCTAAACTTTGTGACGTTTCGCGGTGATTCGTTAATAGTTCATTTACTTTTTCAATATTCGAGGATAGATCATTTTCTTCAGGGAATGTGATTGTCACTGATTCTTGTTGCTGCCAATTTTGATTTTTATTATTAAGGTGTATTTCCACATACTTTTGTAACCATATGTATTTAGTTTCATTTGATGGTATGGATGTGTAAAATATAAAAAAAGGAACGTTAAATAATAATGCGTATTTTATTGTTTTAACAGGAAAACTTAGTTTTACAGTTTTATCAAATGAACTGACAGTTCCTTTAGATTGTACAAAAAACAATCACCAGTTGATTCTTTATTATCAAAAAGCTCAATCATGAAATCTGAGCCGTAATCTCTTTCACCAATGGAACGTAACACCCAATTGTTACTGGGTATCTGATTGTGGACTATCTTTATAGCTTCAGTTTCTACAAAATGCGATTGTGATCTCATTTGTGTTATATCTCTAATAATATTGCAGATTACGTGCAGCAGCCTCTAAGCGTGTTACACCTCGTTTATCATATCGCTGTGTAGTAGCGACACTACTGTGCCCCATAGCTTCTCTGACAGTAAGTAGGTCCTCACCTAGTTCTAACAACTTAGTGGCATAGGTTCGTCGGCAATCATGCGGTGTAAATGAATCTGAGGCTGAATCTTTCACCAATTTATCAATAATATACCGTAAACCATCGGTTGTTATTCTATCGCAAGTCACATCATCATTTTTACGTATGCGGGTAAAAACTGCACCGGTATGATCCCCTCTTACAGTTTCTATCCATAAGCGAATACGACGGAGCGTGTCACTTGGCATGAAGTTAGTTCTTTCTTTGTTTCCTTTACCCATGATTTTAATGGAGTAATTATCAAAATTGATATCTTCCATATTCAACAAAGTGACTTCAGCACGGCGCAAACCACAGCCAAGCATTAATGATACAATCGCCGCATCACGTACCGAGACTGCGGTATTTATGCTATCAAGATGCTGATAAATATGCGTTATTTCACTACTACTCAGTGAACGCCCTCGACCAATACGGTTCCCTCGAATCCGGCGTATGCTTCTAATATCCTGATATGTATCACTATCTATGACTCGTGATGCTCTGGCTTCTTCAGCCACCCCTTTAATGGCACTCAATATCAAGTTGATACTATTTGGGGTCTTTTTCTCCAGTATTAATTTCTGAAGTACCAATTGAACGGCATCTCGATCTATGATGGACCAATCGAAAGTAAACGGGTCCATAGCACGAAACAATTTCACCACTGACACTAGGCAGGATCGCATTGTCTTTTGGCTTTGTTTGGAACGGAGCCGTAGCAAGTAGCTGGTTGCTGGATTGTTGGTGTTTTTCGTCATGTTATTTACATCAACAATATCTGTTACGTTGTCACGTAAAATTAACTCTCCCATCAGTGCCTCCTTGGTGCTGAAAATTGGTGTGAAAATTGTGGTGAATTCTGGTGCATCAAATAGCATCATTAACCATAAATCATAAAATAAAAAAAGTTACTACATTAAACGTATATTTAACCGAGTAAAGAGTAACACAAGGATTTATCATCCAAAAGTTAAATGTTTAGGAACAATAAAGTTTGTACACAAGCCGGAGAGTTTGTACATAAAGGCGATTTTGGAATAATAAAGTTTGACACTAAGCTATAATGACCTTTAAAACATGTGATGGATCGAGGTCATTTTGGCTGGGCGCAGAAAACTAGATTCGCTATCAGATTTCCAGCGAGCATTGAAACAGAGGTATGGATTGGGAGTGCGAGAGGCCTACAAGCCATGGCTTCGCGCCCAAGATGTAAGTTCATATGGTCACAGTGCCAAGATTCAAGGCATAAAAACTGGGCGTATTCATCACACCCTTTCTGAACATGAATCTTCGTTTTTTTATCTCGCTGAATTTTGCGACACCATCATTGATATCCGAGAACAGTTCCCTCTAATTCCTTTAGATCTATCTACCAAAATTGCTCAGGCACTGGGTGTCGACCATCCTGTCATCCCTTACTCAAAGCAAAATGAGTGGAACGTGGTGACAACAGACTTCTTATTGACCCGATCGGATGGTGCTAAACAATGGTATGAGGCTGTAAGCGTTAAACCAACTGCTAATCTCGTCAACAAGAGAACGGCTCAAAAGCTCGATATCGAGAGAGTCTGGTGGCAATTGCTCGGTATCCCCTTTCATGTTTATGTCATGTCTGAAGATAATCAGATTCAGTCAAAAAACATCCAGTGGTTCACCTCTCCTATTCGGCAAGGGTGTATACATCCAAGAGCACTGATGCATAAAGCAAAGTCGTTAGTTGGTACAGGCACATATTTAGTAGAGGACGTTTGTGAGGGGTTTATTGAGGCGCTAGATATCGATTCAGACGAATCATTGATGTTGTTGAAGAGCCTTTTAGCCACAAAACTAGTAACCGTTGACCTTAACAATTCGATTGAGGAAACAGGCTTAATCAAAGTCACACGGGTAGATATGGGTGATTCGGAGCAGAACTATGCAGGTTGAGATCAATAGCGTTTGGAGATTAGCAGGTATAGATGGTTTTGATGATGGCCTTTACCGAGTATTGGCTTGCTATCCTGATTATGCCACGGTGGTCCTCTTTCAAATTGTGGAAGGCTCAAAACTACAAAGACCAGCTGCTGTCGATTTGCCATTTTTTCTAAGACAGGCTGAAGAAGGGGCGATCAGCCCTGAAAAATACCCGAAGCCGCATTACCAATTGTCTGATGATAGAAACGTACCGTCTGATCATCTGCAAAAACGTGATAACCGCCTAGAGCAAATCAAAGGCTTGATATTGGATCCTTGGTTTCTTTTGAAGCTTGTTACGGACTCACGTTCAAGAATAGTAGCTGAACATGCCAAAAAACAGGGTGTTTATGTTCAGGCGTTATACCGTTCTCTCAACCTCTACTGGAAATATGGTCAGGAATACAATGCGCTTCTACCGGCTTATACTAACTCTGGAGGAGCTGGAAAAACGCGAGTCGCGGGTAAAGTAAAGCGCGGAGCACCAATAAGACTATCTACACCAAGCCTTGCCGCCCCGCCAAGTGTTAACACTAGCGAGAAAGATAAAACCATATTCCTAAAGGCTATGAAGCGGTTCGGAATGAAGGGTAAGAAAGTGACATTCCGGAAGGTTTATGACCAGATGTTAACGGAGTTCTATGCAAAGGAACTAATTGCCGCTGATTTGGAAGGTAGGGTAGCGCTCGTTCCTCAATATCGAGCATTTTTATATTGGATTAAAAGGCTTATTCCTCAGCAGGAGTTGATTCGGAAGCAAACATCACCTGGTGATTTTGATCGTAATCGCCGTGGTCTTCGCGGTGCAGCTACTGATCATACGGCTGTTCCTGGCAGCTGTTTTGAACTAGATGCGACTGTTTTGGATGTACATGTGGTTTCTGAGTTCCGTCGTAATCATGTGCTTGGTAGGCCAACTGTTTACTGTGTAGTTGATAAAGAAAGCCGAATGATTGTCGGCATTCATGTGTCTCTCGAGTATGCATCTTGGCGAGCTGGCCGTCAGGCGTTGGTCAACGCGTTCACATCTAAAAAGGAATACTGTGCTCGATATGGTATTGAGATTAAGGACAGCGAATGGCCATGTCATCACATACCTCAGAGACTTCTATGCGATCGTGGTGAATTTATTTGTCAGGATGCAGAAAATCTTGCAGTTCCTTTGATTGGACACCTGAGCATAGCTCCACCTTATCGAGCTGAACTCAAAGGCATAGTGGAGCATCGTTTTAACATATTAAACGAAAAGCTTATCCATGATTTGATGGGGACAACCCGAGGCCGTCACTATATTCGCGGTGATAAAGATCCAAGAATGGAAGCGGTATTAACTCTTGATGAGGTTAATGCGTTGTTGATTGATGCGGTTCTTGAACACAACAGTCAAGTTTTTGAGAGCTTAGCGGGTCAATGCAGTCTACTCATCGAGAAAGAGTTAGCACCCACTCCTATTAATTATTGGAATATCCATCTTCAAAAGCATCAACATGCCTTGAGTACACTGGACGAGGCAACCATTAGAGCGCGCCTCCTACCTGCAGATTGGGTTTCGATGACAAGCAAAGGGGTGAGGTTAAATGACGATATGTACTATGAGTCTGATCGCCCCGATTTTGAAGACTGGAAAGTCATTGCTCGCAGTGGCAGTAGTTGGCGTTTAGAAGCAAGAATAGATCAGGACAACTCTTCCTTTATCTTCGTTCGATTTAAGCCAGATGAGGGTTTCTCCCAATGTTGGCTCCGTAAAGCATCAAAATCATTTGATGAGCGTCATCACGCAGATATTTTATTTTTAAAAACTGGAAAAGCATCGTGCCAAGCCTACCGCCAAGTCTGTTGAGCGCCATCAACGCCGAAAAGAAATCACTCAAAATGCTCAAAATGAATCAGCTAAAGCGCCCCCTTTAGAATCAAAAGCTGAAAAGATAAAGGGCATGAAAGAGCGCCGCAGGCAGTCTGTCCTTGAGGCACGAGTAACGGCAAAACCGGCGGATGATATGGGTCATGCCCCCGATATGCCTGAGTTTGACAAACGCAATGACGAAAAAAGAAAGAATGTCGTCTCTCTGTTAAAGCGCAAGAAAGGTGAGTCTAAATGAATAGAGCAACTGCCGTTTATCAAAGAGCAATTCTGCCTGAGCATTGTGGTAACCCTCTAATCGAGGCTCTTCCTCCTAAATTATGTGATAGCGAGTTGGCAGAAAAACTGAGCTACTACCCCTCTTGTCACTATGAAGAGACACAGTTGGATCCGTTAGAAAGGGTTGAATATGTATCTCGCCTCAGAGAATTAAGACAGCCATTGCCTGTTTACTTAGAGGTTTTTCGGGCTGTTGAAATGGCGATAAAGGAAGGTTATTCAGCGAAGAATCCTTTGTCGCCAACCACGATGAACTTTCTACATTATTCGGGAGAGGAACGTCCAGACATAGAACCTGTCACGGGATACTTTAAGCCAAAAGGCTCTGGCATTACCGTGATTGGAGAAAGTGGAGTGGGAAAAACCTGTATGCTGGAGCAAGTTCTGGGGTGCTTTCCAGATACAGTGGAGCATTCATATTACGAAAACAAACTGCTTCCCCTGCGTCAAGTTGTATGGATAAAGGTCGACTGTCCTGATGACTCAAGTGTAAAGGGACTTTGCTATCGGATACTTGAAGAACTTGACCGAAAACTGGGCATACCACAGACGAAACCAGCAAGCACCATCGCAGCTTTGATCAGTCAAATTGAAGCAAAGATGAAATCGAGCTTTTTGGGTATTCTCGTCATTGATGAGATGCAAAACCTCAATCTAGCAAAAGCGGGAGGCGCAGATAGATTAATTGGTTTTTTGCACAATCTCGTCAATAACCTCGGTATTCCCCTTCTGTTCTGTGCCAACCCTCCGTTCAACAACCTGCTAAGCAAAACACTCAAAGCAGCGCGTCGTGCAGAAAGCAGTGGATACTTTGATGTCGAGTTGATGAAAAATGATGAAGAATGGGAGCTGTTTATCGAGGAGCTTTGGCAGTTGCAATGGACAAATGTTCCCACACCTTTGACTGATGAGCTAAGCGATACATTGTTTGATTTGTCAGTCGGCAATATGGATTTAGCGGTAAGGATATATCAGGCGACGCAACGGGCGCTAATAGGCAGTGATGATGAGGTGTTGACTCCAAGTGCTTTGAGATATGGCGCAAGTATTGTTATCCGCTTATCGAAACCAGCAGTAGATAAAATCAAACGAGACAGCAAAATTTCGGTGCTCAAACGGCGCAGTGAGTCTTCAGAACCAAAGGCTCCTGTAACGTCAGCTAACGAAAGTGCAGGTAAACCTAAGCCTCAGTTGACAACCTCAAAAGGAAAACTAGTCACCATTCCAGGCGATTTAACCAAAGCACATCACCCTGAATTTTCTGAGCGAGTAATTGAGCTAAAGAATCTGGATAACCTTTATGAGGAGATTAAAGACTTTGACCTTTTCCAGAGAGCATCGGATGCGAAGAACCCGCTTGAAATACTGAAAAAAGCAGGCGTTCTATGTGATGACCCTCTGGAGATATTCAAGTAAGTTTCGTGGAATATGGAACTGCCACCGGCTTTTCCAGATGAGCTCCTTCTAGGGCGCTTGATGCGCCACATCATATTGACAGGCGAGCCGGCGTGTTCGTTTAGTTCACGGGTATTCGGCTCCAGTCGTTTGTCTCTGCATCCTTTCCTGACAGCAGGCATATCGCGAATCGCTGAAATGTCCGGTGAAAATGCGGATAACCTGTTGGTCAGACAAACCCTTGCACCTCTGTTCTTCTTTTACTTACCTAAACATGCGAACGCACTCAAAGAGAACTTGCTCCGAGGAGATGGCGCCAAAGCCCTTCGCCATAGTCAGTTACCTTCTTTTGGCTGTGGCGGATCTTTACACTTAAAATGGTGCCCACGTTGCGTTGAGCTAGACATCCATGAACGAGGTGTTGCCTATTGGCATCGAGCACATCAAGTTCCCGGTGTAACAGCATGTTGGTTGCACCAAATACGACTTATGTCTACTGAGTTAAAAGCAAGGCAGCGGTTAAATGAAGGGTTGCCGACAGTGGTGCATTGTGATGCTCAAGCAGCGTCTGCGATGGAGATCGAGGTTGCGATATTCGGTTTCGGCCTTCTAGCCCAACTAGAGAGAACGAAACCTGGCTTTGATTTGGAGGAGAGATACCGCTCACGACTCAATGAGCTTGGGTTTATCACTCCCAATGGGAGCGTTCGAAGGAAGGAACTAATGAAGGTGTTTTCATCTGATTTGGCTATGTACCCCATGAAGGGGTCTCTGTTTCCTCGTCACCAAACTGATTATCACTACATTTCAGAATTGCTAGCAGCAGGAAAAAACTGCCACCCGTTTAGGCATCTCTTACTCGGAGCATGGTTGTTTAACTCTGCGAATAAGATGTTTCAACACACTGCACCGATTGAAGAGGTTAGCCTACATCAACCAAAAGGTTCAACGAAGGGAGCGGTTGAGCAGCGTTGCTTGAGTCTACTCAGAGAAGGTGACTCTCTTGCTGCGGTTTACAGAAAGACAGGTAAAAGCCGATGCTATTTAAAGCGTTTGGCAACAATGCATGGAATCAAACTAAATTTGAGACCAAAACAGTTAAATGAGAAGCTCAAACAGAGAATCATCAGGCTCGCTCGATTAGGTGTGCACCGACGGAAAATCTCTCAAGTTTGCCGGATCGGAATTGGTTCAATTGAACAAGTGATCGCCAGTGTTTCTGGGTTAGTTGAATGGCGAAAACAATGTCATTGGGAGTCGAAAAGGCGTTGCTGTCGAGTTCAGATTCAACGATACAGGCAAAGATATCCTGATGCTCTACGTAGTGATATTAAGGCTGACTGTAATGCGGCGTTTTTCTGGCTTTATGCAAATGACAGGGAATGGTTAGAGAATTCGCTTCCCAGACCTACCAGACCTTGTGGGCCCAGTAGGTTGGTATAGACTACTGCTTTTTGAATTCGGCTATAAGCGCATCCGTATCGACCAGCATATTCCCTTCCATGCGCTCTCTGGATGCCTTGTAAAGCCATTCAAAGATTGGCGTTGCTGACTGTCTGAAATTTTGCCAGTACCTCATGTGCTGCTCGGTGAATAGCTCCACCTCTGTGAAGTTTAGCTTGTCAGATAGAAGGTTTAACCATGTGTTATGACTGTCATTTGTTAACTGCTCGGCAATTTTCATACTCTGTTTGTTCATAAGCAATTCGTCGATAACAACCGCAATGATGGGTGTGAAAGGCCCAATTACAAAGACAACGGACTCCGGTATGGTTTGTTCTAGAAAGATCGAAACGCTAAAAGGAGCTAGGACACAAGTGAATAAACAAACCCATAGCAAATACTGGTAGCGTTTTCGAAGCTCACTTTCCCAAGCAAAGGTTGAGTAGGTCGCTACTAACTTAGCCACAGGATATGGCACACTGCTCAAGTTTGATGACCACCAAGTCTCCAGTTGCCCTCGATCTTGAGGGGCTTGTCTCTCTCGATTCGTACTTAATTCAGCAACTCGACTTTTCGGAAGCTCTAAGAGTGATGGCTTTGTACCTACCTCCATGGTTAGATGATCATGCAAACGTTGGATAGTGCATCCAAGAGATTGCCATTTTGAGACAATGTACTTGCCAAAGGTGCTTATCAGAACGAATGCCAGTAGAGGCGCAGCCGTCAAATATGAGGGGTCAAATGGTGTTTTGTGACCAGAAAAAACATAGATAGAAACGCCAGTCTGAACAACTGCCAGTAGCAGTGCTAAAGCCCAAATACAAGCCTTCCAGAACTTTGCACGATCGTAGGCGTATCGGAATGCCAATCCTGCCTCAACAGCAGGGATTGTTTTTTGATTTGCTACAACACAACTCATAGGGTTATCCATATTGTGGGAAGTCATTACCAAATACCTTACGCCACTCTCCAATTGCTTTTTTGTGATCGCCTGTGACCTCAAACTCTCGAGCTGCTAGTGCTGTATTGAAATCTGATTCCGCTTTTTGCGAAATTTTCGTCTTTTCGTCCCAAGAGAGTGTATTCAGGTTTCCCTGGATTTCTTTAGGGTCATTGACGTCCCACCAAATGTTGCTTTTTATGTACTGAAGAATGTTAATGACATTGAGATCGACGAACGGGCTTGCTTCACCTTTTTCCTCAAAGTAATTAAGCACTAAATTCTCTAGAAGATAAGATGACATTGACGGCATCGTAGCTCTGCGTTGCCAATACTTTATTGCTCGGATCGCGTTAAGGACATGGCCACCACATTGCTGATTGATGTCGGAGACGCGTTGGCGATCTAGTCTAGGGTCTGTTTTTATCCAGTTTCCCGCCCCATCAGGAATGATATAGAAGGTCTTTCCTTGGGCATCCTCGGAAGTGAAAAACGCCGGAACAATATCAAAGTTCCAGTCATAGCTAGAGAGCTTGAGAGTCGCTGCATTCTGGTTGCGATGTGTCTCTGCCTTGTCGTACTGGCTCAGATCAGCCAATTTGCTAACAAAGTGATTGATGATCTTACGCGAATTGAGTCGATATGAACTGTCATGGCGAAAGTTCTTATACTCAGGGGATTCAGTCGGCGTATTGATATACACAGTGCCGTCCAAGCTCTCTTCCCAAGTACATCCATTCGCTGACAGAGTGAAAATCATATCAATATCATCCAAGGGACGAATTTTGGTTCTTCTCGCAAAAGAACCAAAATTGACGTCTTTGTCGCTGTATAGCGGAAAGAAATCAGTTAATCCTTTTACTTGTCTTTTCAAATAATCTCGACTAGACCGCGCAGTGATCGTTTTCTTACTATCAAGATTGACGCTGTCGGCCATAAACTGGTTAAACGCAGAATTTACAGTTGTTGGCATATTCCCTCCATATTTTTAATGCATCAAATATAATGATGCGTTCTTTTTTCTAGATTACGTTGACTTTTCGAAAGGTGTCAATCATTATTTGTTGCATCATTCACTGTGATGCAATTTGCCATGATGGTTAAGTTAGAAGAAATCGCCACAATCAGAGCGGGTCATCCTTTTAGGGGAGCGATCCAGGAAGTTGATAACGGAAATGGCTATGTTATCCAGACACGTGATCTCGCTGATGACGGCCAAATTGCCTGGGAAAAGTTGGTTCAGACCAACGTCTCTGGACGAAAAGAGCCGGAATGGTTGAAAGCGGGTGACGTAATTTTTGCTGCCCGAGGTATCAAGAATCTTGCATCAGCGATATCTGGAGAAATGCTAGACCAGCTTGAGCTACCAGCCGTTTGTTCGCCACACTATTTTCAGATCCGTCTCGCTCAGAACGTGAAACTACTGCCAGAGTTTCTGGCTTGGCAACTCAATCAGTTGCCTGCACAGCGTCATTTTCAGCAGTCTGCGGAAGGTTCAGCACAAGTGAGTATTCGACGAACTGTTCTAGAGCAAACACCTGTGATGATTCCCCCGCCTGAGACGCAACGCAGAGTGCTTGCGCTTAGCCAAAGCGCGACCAGAGAAGAGCAGATATATCAGCAATTAATCGAGCTAAGGCGTGCAGAAATGCAGGCTATCGCGAATCAAGTTTTAACCGGAAAAATAAAATAAGAGATAAACAATGCCAAATACCCCAATCAACCAAGATGAAATCAACAAAGCCGTCTGGTCGGCGTGCGATACCTTCCGTGGCACCGTAGATCCATCCATCTACAAAGACTTCATCTTGACCATGCTGTTCTTAAAATACATCTCAGATGTACGCCAAGACAAAGTAGAAGAACTCACCACTCAGTTCGGTGACAACAAAGATATGGTTGAAGCCATGCTTGCCAGCCAATCATTCAAAATTCCCGCAGGTTCAACATTCTGGGATTTGTATGAAGCACGTAATACCGCAGGTAACGGTACTCGCATTGACCAAGCGCTGCACGCGATTGAAGAAGCCAACGGCACCAAGTTAAAAGGCGTGTTCCAAGACATCAGCTTCAACACCGATAAACTGGGTGATGAGAAGCAAAAGAACGACATTCTACGCCACCTATTGGAAGACTTTGGTAAGCCAACCCTAAACCTGCGCCCTAGCCGTGTTGGTTCGCTGGATGTGATTGGTAACGCCTACGAATACCTGATCAAACATTTTGCCGCAGGCAGCGGAAAATCGGCAGGTGAATTCTATACCCCGCCAGAGGTGTCGGATCTGCTTTCTATCATCTTAGAGCCACAACAAGGCGACAGCATTTGTGACCCTGCTTGTGGTTCAGGTTCACTATTGATGAAGTGTGGTAAGCAAGTTCAAAAGAATTTTGGCGGTTCTAAGCAATACGCCCTGTTTGGTCAAGAAGCCATTGGCTCTACATGGTCATTGGCAAAAATGAACATGTTCCTGCATGGTGAAGACAACCACCGTATTGAATGGGGCGATACCATTCGTAACCCTAAACTGCAAGATAGCAACGGTGGCTTACTACACTTTGACGTAGTAACCGCAAACCCACCGTTCTCGTTAGATAAATGGGGACATGAAGACGCAGAAAGCGATCACTTTGGTCGTTTCCGCCGTGGTGTGCCACCAAAAACCAAAGGCGACTACGCTTTCATCTCGCACATGATCGAAACCCTAAAGCCAGAGACTGGTCGTATGGGTGTAGTTGTGCCACATGGTGTGCTATTCCGTGCATCAAGTGAGGGCAAAATCCGCCAACAATTGATTGAAGAAAACTTGCTAGATGCAGTGATCGGTTTACCTGAAAAACTGTTCTTTGGTACGGGTATTCCTGCTGCGATCTTGATCTTCAAGAAGAAGAAAGACACCAATGATGTGATGTTCATCGATGCTTCGCGTGAATTTAAGTCAGGCAAAAACCAGAACGTACTGACACAAGAGAACATCGACAAGATCGTGAAGACTTACCGTAGCGGCGACAACGTGGATAAGTACGCGTATGTGGCAACCCTCGATGAGATCCGCGAGAACGACTACAACCTGAACATTCCTCGCTACGTGGATACGTTTGAAGAAGAAGCGGAAATCGATTTGATGGCAGTACGTAATGAGCGTTTGGCGCTACAAACTGAACTTGCTGACCTAGAAGCAGAAATGGCAGGCTACCTAGAGGAGTTGGGTTATGGTGCCTAATGGGTGGCAAAAAGTTAACCTTAAAAGTTTGCTTTCTACAACAATAAAAAACGGGTATTCCCCAAATGCTGTAGAACAAGAAACAGGATATGTTGTTCTTGGTCTTGGTGCGTTAACCGACAATAAACTTGATGCAAGAAATATCAAAAATGTAGAAGCAACAGAGCAGGTACTGAAGTCCCAACTTAGCCACGGTGATTTCTTAATAAGTCGCTCAAATACACCAGATAAAGTTGGTCGTTCTTGCATGTTCCGAGGAGAGGTAGCGAATTGTTCTTATCCTGACCTTATGATGAAGTTTCGTGCCAATGAGGTTTTTATTGAACCTGTATTTTTAGAAATTTATCTTCAATCATCACGTACAAGACAATATTTCCAAAACTGTGCCGCTGGGAGCAGTAGCTCCATGGTGAAGATTACTAAGTCTGTTGTCGAGAAGGCTCCAGTTCTGCTCCCACCACTCCTAGAACAACGCAAAATTGCCCAAATCCTTTCTACATGGGATCGCGGGATTGCAACCACAGAAAAGCTGATTGATGTCAGCAAGCAGCAGAAAAAAGCCTTAATGCAGCACCTGTTGACGGGTAAGAAGCGTTTGATTGATCCTGAAACGGGTAAAGCGTTTGAGGGGGAGTGGGAAGAGGTTAAGTTAACAGAATTGTGCAAAATTGGAACAGGTAAGAAAGATGCAAATCATGGCTCTTCAAGCGGCAAATATCCTTTTTTCACTTGTGCAAAACGACCAATTTTGAGTTCTTCTTATTCCTATGATTTTGAAGCACTATTAATAGCTGGCAATGGCGTCATAGGTACAACTCACTATTACAAGGGCAAATTTGAAGCTTATCAACGAACTTACATTCTTAGTGAGTTTAGAGCTGTATTCGTAGCTTATTTACACCATTGGATAAACTTTTACTTGAAGAGAGATGTAGACCGAGAAAAGCAACATGGAGCAATGCCATATATCAAAGTAGGAATGCTGCAAAACTTTAAAGTTAAGTTGGGTAGTTATTCTGAACAACAAAAAATCGCCTCAGTTCTCACTTCTGCCGACAAAGAAGTCGAGTTATTAGAAGCCAAGCTTGCACACTTCAAGCAAGAGAAAAAGGCGTTGATGCAGCAGTTGTTGACAGGAAAAAGAAGAGTCAAAGTTGCTGAAACCGAAGCCGCTTAACTAACGCATCTTTTGACGACCGATACAGGGCTTGTTTAGCAAGCCCTGATTAACAATAAGAACAATGTCATAGGCTAAGTATGGAACCATTATCTTCTAGTGAACCTAAGCATCACGCACCGAATTTCAAAGAAGAGCAAAGTGCAAAAATCCCAGCGTTAACTTTGCTCACCAACCTTGGTTATCAGTTTATTCCGCCGAGTGAATGCATGGCGATGCGTGGCAACAAAACCACCGTAATTTTGCCGCAGGTGTTACGCAAAGTATTGAGCTTTAAAACTTATTCATTCATGGGTAAAGAGCGCCATTTATCGAAAGCTGCAATTGATAAAATCGTACAAGAACTGGCTAACCCTGCTATGAATGAAGGGCTAAAAGCGGCCAATGAAAAGCTCTATAACGCGTTAACTTATGGCATTAGCGTAACGGAATTTGTCGAGGGTAAAAAAGCCAACCCAACCATTCAAATCATCGATTGGGACACGCCTGAAAACAACCAATTTCATTTCACCGAAGAGATGGAAGTTGATAACGCCCGTGGTACAGGTAAACGCATTCCTGATGTGGTCTGTTTCGTTAATGGCTTGCCGTGGGTGGTGATAGAGGCCAAACGTCCTGATAGCAGCATCAATGGCAAACCCACCATCACCGAAGGTATTTCGCAAAACATCCGCAACCAAAAAGTAGATGAAATCCCTCATCTGTTTGCTTACAGCCAACTGTTGTTGTCCATCAATGGTCATGATGGCTTATACGGTACGTGCGGCACACCTGAGAAGTTCTGGGCGAAATGGAAAGAAGAAGAAATCACCGAAAGCACCTTTGAACGCCTTAAGAACACGCCACTGAATGACGCGCAACTGAATGCGATTTTCAGCCATCGCACGCCAGCAATCAAAGACGAATATCTATCACTGATTGCAGGCGGTGATTTGGTGGTGACAGACCAAGACCGCTTATTGGTATCCTTGTTGCGCCATGACCGCCTACTAGAGTTAACCCGTCTATTTACTCTGTTTGATAAAAAAGCAGGCAAGATCGTTGCGCGTTATCAGCAAGTATTTGGCATTAAAGCTTTAGTGGAACGCATCACCTCTTTTGATGACAAAGGCGCACGTAACGGCGGTGTGATCTGGCATACCACAGGTTCGGGTAAGTCTTTCACGATGGTGTTTTTGTCAAAAGCCCTGATTTGGCTTAAAGCGTTAGCGAAATGCCGCGTTGTGGTTGTGACCGACCGTGTGGATCTAGAAGATCAGCTTGCTCGTACCTTTGCTTCTGGTGGCGCACTGTCAGATAAAGACAAAAAAGAGGCAATGGCAACCACAGGTAAACGCCTTGCAGAGCAAATCGGTAAAGGCAATGAGCGTATCATCTTCTCGATCATCAACAAGTTTGGTACAGCGATTAACCTACCGGAATGCTACAACGATAGCCCAGACATTATCGTATTAGTGGACGAGGGGCACCGTAGCCAAAACGGTGAGAACAACATTCGAATGCAGCAAGCCTTGCCGAAAGCCGCTTACATCGGTTTCACAGGTACACCACTGCTGCAAGACGATAAAACCGAGAACAAGTTCGGTAAAATCATTCACTCTTACACCATGCAGCAAGCCGTCGAAGATGGCACCGTTACCCCTTTGCTTTATGAAGAACGTATTCCCGATCTGAGCACCAACGACAAAGCCATTGATGCATGGTTTGACCGCATTACCGATATCCTATCAGAAAAGCAACGCGCAGACTTAAAACGCAAATTCGCTCAAAAAGGTCAGATTTACCAAACCGAAGGGCGTTTAGAGTTAATTGCGCACGATATTTCGGATCACTTCCAAAACTTCAAGCAGCAAGGTTTGAAAGGTCAACTGGCGTGTGATTCTAAAGCCTCTGCAATCCGTTATAAGAAGCTACTCGATCAAATCGGCAAAGTCACTTCAGTGGTTGCGATGTCGCCACCCGATACCCGCGAGGGACACGATAACGTCGATAATGAAAGTACCGATCTGGTGCAAAACTGGTGGAAAGAGAACGTCGCACAAAAAGGTTGGGCAGACGAGAAAGCTTACACTAAACACATCATTCAAGAGTTTGAAAAAGATGAAGGCCCCGACATTATGATCGTGGTCGATAAGCTGTTAACGGGCTTTGATGAGCCTAAAAACACCGTGCTCTATATCGACAAGCCGTTAAAGCAGCACAACCTGATTCAAGCTATTGCACGGGTTAACCGCCTGCACAGCAAAAAGCAGTTCGGTTATTTGATTGATTATCGTGGCATCCTCAAAGAGCTGGACATCACCATTGAGAAGTACCAAGACTTGGCTGAACGTACCCAAGGCGGCTTTGATATCGACGATCTCAAAGGCTTGTATAACCGCATGGATACCGAGTACAAGAAGTTGCCAGGTTTGTATGATGACCTTTGGGCCATTTTTTCTGATGTGAAGAACAAGCAAGACGGACAAGCACTTCGTCAGGCTTTGGCACCAAAAATTGATACCATTGATGGTCAATTAACCGATACCAACTTAAAGCTGCGTAATGATTTTTATGGTGCGCTGACCACGTTTGCTAACTGCCTAAAGGTTGCCCTGCAATCGGCGACGTACTTTGAAGATAAGAGCTTCGACAATAAGCGAGAACTATATAAGAGTACGCTGAAATCCATGAGTCAACTGCGCCAACAAGTACGCGCAGATGCAGAAGAAACCGTGGACTACGACGAGTATTCGGAAAATATTCGCGCCATGTTAGACAAGCACATTGCGGGGGTCTCGATTGAAGAACCCGAAGGCGCTTATCTGGTTGGTAACATGGGTAAAGATGCCAAACCAGAGCAAATGACCGATGATGAGGCTAAAAACAAAAAGGATGTCATCACAGGTCGTGTAACCAAGATGATTGAGCAAGATTTGGCAGATGATCCGTATGCCCAAGAGTATTTCTCAAACTTGTTAAAGCAAGCTATCGAGAAAACCAAGGAGATGTTTGATAGCCCAGTTAAACAGTATCTTCTATTCGCGGACTTTGAGCAGCAGGTTAAAGACCGTGATGTGGCAGGTTTACCAACGGATCGCTTTGCAGAGCTTGACCCTAAAATAAAACGCCATGTTCAAGCTTACTATGGACTGTTCTTAAAAGTGTTGGGAGAGACGTTGCCTCTGAGTGAAGAGCAATGCTTTCAGTATGCGTTAGACATTGATGGTATTGTGCGTAAAGCCGTTGCTGAGTTTTCAATTAACCCATCGGAGATTGAAAACCAAATTCGTTTAGGACTGCTGCCACTGCTGTTTAATGATGTTGGTATCGACAAAGCGCAAGCCATTATTACGGATGTTATTCAAATCACTCGCCTTGGCTTATCAGGTCACTAAGTATGACTTCTGTTAACCATAATGAAGGCAATGTCGAGGAATACAGCTTCATCTATGGTGATGAAGCTGTTACCTATGAAGTGATCCGCAAGGTATTTGCTTTAGATAAAAACGGTGAAGCTAAGAAAAAGAAAATCACCATTCGAGTGCATCCAGATTGCCGAGTGGCTGTTACTGCGCCTCAAGATGCTGAAAAATCAGCAATCCATGAGGCGGTCATGCAACGCGCTCAATGGATTTGGAATGCACTGGTCGAGTTTCGATCTCACTTAGAATATGTGCAAACCAAACACTATGTGAGTGGTGAGATGCAGTTCTATCTAGGCCGTCGCTATGTGTTAAAGGTGGTAGAAGACAGAGATGCCATTTCCAACGTGAAGATGGAACGAGGCAAGTTGTTAGTTACACTCAACCGCTTTAACGAAGATAAGCCAAAGCTAGTTAAAGCGCTGCTATCTGGTTGGTATGGCGTTCGTGCAGAGCGCATATTCCATGAACGTTTAGCTGAGCTTCTGCCACAAGCAACGTGGGTAGAGGGCATCCCATCATTTCGCATTATGCCGATGCAAAAACAATGGGGAAGCTGCTCAGCCAAAGGTACGTTGATGCTCAACCCTCACCTGATCAAAGCACCCAAAGAGTGCATTGATTACGTAATATTGCATGAGCTCTGCCATATTGCGGAATACAACCATAGTGAACGCTTCTGGCGATTGTTAACCAGCGTGATGCCGAACTGGAAAGAAGTGAAAAGTAAGCTCGATGGAATGGCGGAGTTGTATTTGAATGAGTGATTTTCATCATGGTTTTGGTCCTATGCCTGATGAATCGTTAAATAGTTTTATTTATAGAGTTCTACGGAGAAGTGGCCATAGGTGTTTTCACTCAATTCTAATGGCTGGAGGATGGGGGGATAAGCCAAGTGTACCCTTATCAGCAAAGCATGAATTTAAGTTCCTTGACCGATATCTTAAACTCGATCTATATGAGAGGACGTTTAGGCAGGAAAAGAACCAAGTTTCGATCTTTTCTAATCCAATCAGTCATGTGAATAATCTTAATAAGACATTTTCTCCAACAAAATATGTGAAATCTTGTGGGAATACTATTCAAATTAAATTCTGCCGAAAGTGTATTGATGTGCAAATAAAAGAATCTGGGTTCTCATACTTTAAATATGAGTGGCTATATGAAGATTTTTGCAAAGTCCATCAAAGTATTCTTCATGCTATTGACTCAAGAGTAAGCAGGAAGGAAATATTTGAGGTCGTACAATATATATTGTCTGGAAACTGCGTCGATAGGTTTCTTTGCAAAACATTGGATGGTTTTTATGCATATACAAGTTGGCCTCTGAGCAAATCCGAAATAAAGTTTGCGCCATGCGTTAAACCATTACTTATCAATCACTTTAAGTCAAAAAGCACTTGCTATCATAATGGTTATACAGAATTGGTGGATTATGGTTATCTAACGAATAAAGAGCGTCAGGCTACTATCAAACATAAGCGATCTGAAGAAATAAAATTTTCATTGGAAGAGTACTTGGATTTCTATTTAGAATTTGATTATGAATCAATTATTGAGTTTCTGAAAGAGCAATTAAAATTACAGTCATTCTCCTTAGCTAAAGCTAATCTTCATAAGAGAATATATAAAGTTTGGAAAGATCGAAAATCTAACTGCTCACTCTGTAAAATTAATATAAACTTTGGTGAAATGTGTCCAGTGGCTGAGCAGTCTCAAGTTTACTTCAAAAAAGCAGTTTCTATTTTAGATGTACATATACCACCAAGAAATATTTGTGAAGATAAACTATCTGAGATGATTGATAAAGTTTATTCACATCAAGAGAATATAGGTGTTAGAGATGGTGAGATTCTAGTAAGG
This sequence comes from Providencia sp. PROV201, assembly GCF_028479545.1. Taxonomy (NCBI): domain Bacteria; kingdom Pseudomonadati; phylum Pseudomonadota; class Gammaproteobacteria; order Enterobacterales; family Morganellaceae; genus Providencia; species Providencia sp. PROV201. The sequence goes on along the minus strand of NZ_JAMPNW010000021.1, from coordinate 20,642 downwards.
AAAAATATTGAAAAATATGAATTACACTCTTCTTATGGAGGAGAGAAAGCATATAATGAATACGTATCAAAGGTTTTGAGAGATTTAAAGTTTTGAATATTTCCTCTTTTGATAATGTAAGCGATGTTTTTTATGTAATTACAAGTTGTAAACAACCCAAATATATAGCGTCAATTGGTCATAAGTTTAGTAGTGGACTTGTAAAGAGGTGCTGAATAATCTTGGAATATAAGATTGTATTGGTCTTGGCTATCAAGAAGAAAAGTAACTCGAATATGCTCCACGTTGCCAGTAGTAAGAATAGATCTTAGCCATCCAGCTATCGACGTATTCAGCAGCGCTCCACAATTAATGAACCAAATCCAAGCTGGCCGCTTATCGTTTTGAATAATATTTAGTAAGTGAGTTGTATACTGGTCTTCATCTAACTTTAGAAGATCAATATAGGCCGTATCTGCACCCAGTTTGTGATTAATCCGATTGTATCTGTCTTGAAAATCTTTACTACAGTTCATAGACAGTGTGTGCAATCTCATCATACCCAACTGCCAATATCCATGGACTAAGCGCTCAGTCGAGCCTACAGGCCAATTTTCAAAGTTTGGCGCGAACGGTAATGAAGTTGTTTCGTATTTCATATGTAACTACTCAATGTCTATAAGCTACCACTGTAATGACTTTTCTTTGAGAGTAGCAAAAGTAGGTGTCGGCCCTTCATAAAACAATGTATTTAGGCTAACAATCTCAATTTATTATGATATCAGTTGAACTGTGGTAGTGTGATTCGCTGGTCAATGGGGACCATGAGCAGAGCTAGCCTACATCTACAAACTTAATACGAGTAGTGTATAAACTTTATTGTTCCAAAATGGCGTTAGTGTACAAACTATATTGTTCCGATACATTAAAACATAGATATTATTGCAAATATAACAATACTCGGTGATATATTGCACATTATTGATGATTAAAATCCATAATGTAACTTGTATTATGAATTTGTGGGTAGAAAGTAGGTTTAATACACTGATTAGTGATTTCCTTTTTTTGGTAATATCAGAATCAATTGAATAGCTACCATGTAGCTATAATTATAAATTTTTATAATTCTATAAGTGCTAATTTATAGTAAAAATAAAGGAAAAAATGTGAAAGCCAATAAATTAATTTTATTTGCAGTCTTATCATTGAGTATCACACATATCCAAAATGCGATTTCCGCTGAAAGTCAAATGTCATTTTCACTATCAGAAATTTGTAAAGCAGGATTATCTACCATATATGATCGTGATATAGATATAATGCAATCGACGGAAATTTCAAATAATATCAGTAGAATTAGATACATAAGAAGCCAAGATGGTAAACTCTTTTCATATCTGTGTAGAAAAGAGTCAACAAACAGACTAAGTTTCTTTGACGAAAACTTACCCAATGCTCGTTGGTATGGTGCTGATCTGTCTGAACCACAGATATTTTTCTCTACGGCAAACAATGTGCTAACTATAAGAGATGTTGTTAACGGAGAAACCTTAAAAACATATATATTTAGTAGAAATGATTTTATTGACAAGAAGGAAACATCTAAGGATGAAATGGATAAGATAAACATCTGGCTAGATGAGTACATAACCAATTCATTCAATAAAACTAATGCGTGGGATGTTAAATATATTGGTGTTACACAAACGATGTCTAGTCCGGTTAATACTTATATGCTAAATTTTGATACCACAGATAAAAAGTTACTCTCTCTTAAAAATGCAGATGTTGATGCGTTTGCTTTTGAACAAAACATATCAAGAATATCTAAATGGAAGAATAGCTTTTGTACAAAAGAGATTTCAGATTTTATGATTAAATATAGCATTGATGTGCTACACTCAAAAATATCTAATAACGGAGAATTACAATTCATCTCTACTTGCTACAAAGGTAGCTATTAAGGTTTATTGAAAGGTATTAATAACATGTGGGTGTAAATAAAATTATACCCACCACTAATATATGGTGATTTCATAGAATATTTAAATATATAATTGATATTATTCAATTCAAGTTAGTATGAGCCATTTATATTAAAATACTTAAAGAAATATCATAAAAACAAACAAATATTATTAATAATAAATAGTATTGCAATTAATAATAATCTGCTAATATCGTTTTGGGTGCTTGAATCATTTTGGTTCGAGCATTGATACGAGCCAAAAAGACGAAAGCCCCGAATCAGGTATAACCCTTAATTCGAGGCAGTCTACAAACTTCGCAATTTGATTCTGTCTCCTTTTACTCAAGGAGTCAAGAGAAATGAGCAAATTTGCCCTGATTGGGCTGATTGCTGTGTGCATCACAGTTCTGTGCTTCTCATTGTTAATGCGTGATCGCTTATGTTCACTAAATTTCACAAGCGGAGGCACAGTGGTTCAAGCTACGCTATCTTGTGATAAGTAATGTTGCTCTTGTGGGGGGAAACCCCCACATTTTCTCTTTTATAGATTACGAAGGATTGGTGATACAAGCACCCTTTTTCGGTTAGCTATGGTTCACTCTTTTTGCTATCAATCATACCACTTTCGTTGAATAGATAGATAAGCCAGTATATTAAATATAATGCTGTTGTAATCATGCCTATATTGATCATTAATAATCCGAATCGCGGTGTATTATTAATATCAAACAGTAAATCATCCCTGATAAAATAGCTAGAGAGTAAAAATACAACTGATATACCAGAATAACCAAATGCCAATTTGAATAGTCTTGATTTCGATTTAGCGAAAATCATTATTAAAATTATAAAAAACAAAACATAATCATTTACTGTGAAAATAACATCTAAAATAGAGCTTAATGATGATATAGCATTATCTAAAGGAGTTTGATTACCTGTTGCTGTGTGTAGTGTTTCATTTTCCATTCTATCCCATAACCCTTATAATTATTATATCTAACCTATTAACGCCTTTGCTTTAGCTTTTATCTCTGCCAGTTCTGATGCCTCCACTTTGCCCTTTTTAGTAACCTTACGAGCTCTCCAGTCAACACATGTAACTTGATCCGCTAATGCGTAGCTGTCTCTTTCGTTCGAGAGTTCGCATTCAAATGGATAGCCTTTGCCCTTAGTTGTACATGGTACGCATAATAAGAGCCCTACTTTATTATTGTATGCAAATGGGCTGAGGACAACTGCTGGACGATGACCGCCCTGCTCATGTCCTTCAACTGGATCAAAGTCAATCCAAATCAAATCGCCAGAATCAGGAACGTATCGAGATACCATTAAATTAATTCCTTACCTGTTCGAGCTCCGAAGTCTACTTTCTCATGAATATTCTCCGGCGTGATACCGGCTAACAAATTTTCTAATGAGTATTCTACTGCTTTAACTGGCGTAATGATGATACGACCTTCTTCTACCGCTATTTCAACCGTATCATCAACGCTAAGTGCCGCTTTTTGCATGATTGCAACAGGAAGCCGTACAGACGGGCTATTGCCCCATTTTTTTACTGTGACCTGAGCCATTTATCACCTCTACAATTCAACGTCCGAGTTTTAATAGTAGCACTCTAATTTAAATGTATCAACATTGTTGATTGTGTTAATGTGACTAAACACATAAACACATAAACACATTATCGCGTGTGTAACTAACTGATTTCACAGGTCAGGTATGTTTTTCTTATAATTTAATGTGTTTTTGCTTAAATACACATTAACACAAATACACATTGATTATTTTTTGGCTTCCTTAGATAATGAAAAAAACACAAACAAACATATGAGGTTTTCCAGTGAAAGTAATTTCTTTTTTAAATCCGAAAGGCGGCTCTGGAAAAACAACCACCGTCATAAATGTTGCTACTGCTATGCAGAAAGCAGGTTATTTATTAGCAGTTGTAGATACAGATCCTCAAATGAGCCTATCTAACTGGTCTAAAGAAGGGAACTGTGATTATGATGTTTTCACCGCCGCCAGTGAGAAAGACGTTTATAGCATCCGTAAAGATCTAAGTGATTATGATTTTGTCATTGTAGATGGAGCTGGTTCACTTTCTGTCATTACATCAGCAGCAGTTATGGTTAGTGATCTAGTTATAATTCCAGTCTCGCCAAGCCCTCTTGATTTTTCCGCAGCCGGTAGTGTTACATCGGTCCTCGAAGCTCAAGCATACAGCCGTAAAGTAGAAGCTAGATTTCTGATTACTCGTAAAATTGACCAAACAACTATGTTGCAAGTATTAAAAGACAACCTCAAAGATACTGGCTTGCCTTCTTTCAAAACAGCTATTTCTCAACGGCAGAGCTATATCAAATCTATTCTAGATGGTAAGAGTATTTTTGAAACTAATGATGGAAATGCAAAAGGCGAGATAGAAATACTAACCAGAGAAATTTTGACTATTTTTGAGTCATAATGTGTATTCACACATTAACACATTAACACATTAACACGAACGTGTATCTACACGTGTGCGCTAAAACACATAAGCGCATATGTGTTTTGAAATTAAAAGAGATACTTTATGGCACTTAAAAAAGTTAACGAATCAGCAAATTCACAGAAAATGAAATTCGGTGAAAACAGAGACTTAGATAAAATTCTTGATAAAAGTACAAAAACCAAACGCATTAATGTAGATCTTGACGAAGATACTCAAATTCGATTCAAAGCTGCATGTGTCAAACGAAACACCACAATGAAAGATGTAATATCAGATTATGTTCATCAGTGGCTAAAGGAAAATGAATAGGTAGTGGTTTTATAGGGATGATATTTCATCCCTTTTTATTGTACTTTTATCTCAATTTCACTAGGTAACATTCAAAACAAAAGTGCCTCATGCTCAATTATTCGAGCCAATCTGGTAGTTTTGGCAATAGTTGTTTTTTCCACGGCTCTTGCTCTCCAAGATCCCAAACTTCAGTGTTGTATGTCCCTGTTCCACCAAAATCAAAGCATGGTCGTAACTGCGATATGTAGCAGTATGCGAGAAAGCCGTTCTCTCTCTTGCGTACCAATTCAGTCCAACCGACCGCGTATACATCTTGCAGATATCCTTCCCAAGCAAACAGTACACCGGTATTGCTCCAATGTTCTAACTCAGGATAAAACTTTCTTATTTCCTTTATAAAATCAATCACGTCACTATTGAATTCATTATCTGGACATGGATTACTGGGGTTCCGTTGGAACGTTTCTTCATTAAAAACAAACATGCTCCGGTCCTCTACTTTAACTGGTAGTGTTTTTGCTTTTTATTATTGTACCTGTGATTTAATTCTTCACTTAGATTTTAGATTGATTACCTATAAAGCCTAAAATATTTTTATATGTGCGTACACACATTAACACATATGTGTATATGTGACGAATCACACACAAATACACAAATACACATTAACACATATACACATGGGTGTTTATGTGTATAATTAGTTTTGCCATACGTTATATGATTATAATAAGTACCAACACTAGGGTTATAACGCCACATTGTGGCGTTTTTTTTTGGCTGTCATTTTGGCAGGGCAGAAAAATAGAGGTACAAAGCGCAGCACATAGCCGTCAATATGTCTTGTTTAGCTGTGGCTCGATCTTTGAATTAGCCTTTTCTAGCCAATTCATACTATTAGAACAATCCTTCTCATGACCAATGATTGTCAATACCTGTTTATAAGCATCATCATTCAACATGAATTTCAAACTATTCAAATAGCCATATAATGGGTCCCTAATTATCACATCATCTGCCGTGACTGATTGTGCACATGCCCGATAGCGGATATCTTTAATGTTTTGTACAACACTCATACAAGCTGGACAGTTGGCTTTGTATTTCTCTAAATCAGAATATCGCTGTCCTTCAATCCCTTCCATTGCAGAATAACTATTACCCAACGCTGGCACTGAGATCAGCGTAGTTATCAGAATGAAAGGCAAGGATATTGTCAGTTTCATTTTGGATTCTTAGTTTAGGTTGTTCTGCTGTTCACATAGCAGTTGCAACTCAGTCCATACCTCATTTTCCGAGGCTTTTAAAACCTCATCCAACTGATCTGGTGTCGTTGCTTCTAATACGGCTTGTCTATTCTCACCACTTAACTTACCGGACATGATTTGTACACCAGACATGATCATAGAGTGATATAAGTTCTGACGTTCCTTTTCATCTGATGAAAATATGCTATCCAGCATCTCCAAAACCCCGTTATAGCGCAAAATTTCACTTTCACTGCACTGTGACGTATTCATTAGGTGTTTGAGCTCGTGTAGCTTCTCACGCGCTTTAAATAGGGCATAGTTTAGAACTGTTTGATCTCGTTTCATTTCTGCCATCACATAATTAGGATTTTGAACGTTACAATTTGAAATTTGGTCTGCCTTAGCCATTCTGCTCTCCTGCATTTGTATTTTTACTATTAGGTAATACTCTAAACACACCTGTCTGGTAATTCATTATTATAGAACAGGAATTATTAGTCGGTTGTAGCCTTGCTTCGATGTAAACAAGTTGTCCTTTCTGACCAAAATTAGCTGCTATTTCTGCTATTTTTCCGTATGCACTAATGTTAAACCAATCTGTTATCGGGTTTCCTTTCGAGTCATGCCGGTTAATTGCAACAGAGAAGTAGGTCATTGCCTCACCGTTACGTTCTGAATACTTCAGATTATCTTTCGGGGACGAACCTAATCGTGCGATCAGTTGCACCTTGTTAAGTAATTCCATAGTTAAGCCTGAATAGCTTCAGTGTTGGATTCGGTTTTGCTCGGTTCGTTCTCATCATCATTAGATGCGGCGGATTCATCATTCGCAAACTTCTGAAGAACATCATTAAGCAGGGTCACAATTGTTACCGGCATTTCGACAGTCACTGTTTCATCATTTTCTTGAATATCAGCAACTTTGTCGTGAATTGTTGTGCGGATTTCACTTAATTGTGAAAACACGGAATGTATTTCTTTTTTTGAAAAAGGTACTTTCTTCGCTGAAGGTACAAATTTCCGTGTGACTTTATTTTTGCCGCTGTCAGTCGCCTTCTGCAATCCTGCAATGATCACATCATATGCCTCTTGATTAGTTTCTTCACACTCAAGCAGTATTTCTATGGCTAAATCTGAAGTAATCAGGTTCTTTCTGACAAGATCAGTGATTCTGTAATCTGCTCGGAACAAGCGTAATAATCTGTTGATCGTAACAACACTTGTGTTCGTATATCGTGCAATTTCCTTTTTTTCCCATCCCATACTAAGTAAACGATGGAAACCATCAGCTTTTTCTAACGGAGCTAAAGGTTTTCCTTCTGAAGATGTCAGCATATTGACGATCTCAAGTTGCTGACTGCCTGAGAACTCCGTGACGTATACGCCTTTAATCGTGCATCCTTCTTCCATTGCCATGCGTAGAGCGCAATATCTGTGGTGTCCATCAATAATCTGTAAGCGTGGCAGATTATCAACCGTTATAACTTTCACAACGATAGGTGGAACATAAACACCTGATACATACGAATTCTTGATTCGTCCAGCATGTTCAGTATCAATCTCCCGAAGATTGAAACCTTCCTGTACGTACAGTAACTCAACGTTAACGCGATAAATATCACCACGCGAACACACCTTTTCCTCAAAGGCATCAGACATTTTGCGTAATGTTGAGATATTGTGCGCTTCAGTATTTTTCTTCAGAGTAGGGTAGGGTAGGTCATTGAGAAGTACCTTGCTCATATTCGAATTTTGTTGACTGCTATTCGTTGAAATTGCTGCGTTAGTATTCATAGTCCTCGCCTTGTCATTGTGTAACTAGGTATTATTTTTATTCGACGTAAGGCTATCACACAGGATTTTCTATTTTCCTTAGTTACATAAGGAAAACGGCATCATTTCGATTTATGTGCATTGCTATCAATTAGTTAAAGGCGAACAACTCCAGAGGGTAAAAGTGTTAAAGATAATCATATCAATGACATATCGCAACAATCATAAATTGATAATGATTGTTTCATTATCTTAATAATGTTCAGAAATATGAATATAATTCTAAACGAAAGACGTTCTCAATTTAGGTATACTGGTTGAAGCAATTGTAGGATTGCGGTGAATCCTGCTGAATACGCTGGTGGATTTCCTCTAAATCTTCACTACGGGAAGATCTGAAATTCTCGTAGTGTATGCCGGTGAAAGCATTTCTCGCTTCATGCGCCAGTTTGTGTCCATTCCCTTTCCAGCGAACCATATTTTGCTAACACCTCGATTATTTATCTGGTCCAAGGTTTTCATCAATTGTTCACTTCCTTTGTAGGGTTTACTATCAGAAAATAAATTAAGTTGAGTAACTGATGGATCAGAAAAATCAGTGAGCATGATGCCAGCTTTGTGATATTTAACTCCCGATTTCCAGATGGTCTTTAACAGACGCACTGCTGCATTGATAATGTCTCTTGTATCAGCACTTGGATATTCTAACCGTTCAGAACGGTGGTTGTAGTATTGAGGTCCGCTGGCGTAATGGCTGGTTTGGATAAAAACAGAAACAAAGGAACAGACTCGTTTTTCAGCTCGAAGTTTCTCTGCTGCTCTCTCTGAATACTCGCAGATAGCCTGATGCATATGCTCATAGAGCTCAATTTTTTTTCCAAATGAACGTGAACAAATGATTTGCTCTTTAGTTTTTGCTACTTCTTCAAGCTCGATGCAAGATTCACCGTTCAGCTCTCTCACAGTGCGTTCTACAACCACACCGAATGTTTTACGGATCATGGTTGTTTCAGCCCTAGCCAAATCAAGCGCTGTAACTATCCCCATAGCATTTAGCCGGTTACTTATTTTTCTACCCACACCCCATACTTCATTAACAGGCACAAGGGACATGAGCCGTTTCTGGCGTGAAGTAGCACTCAAATCGACTACACCGCCTGTTTTGGTCCATGTTTTAGCAGCATGGTTTGCCAGTTTAGCCAGTGTTTTAGTTTGAGCAAAACCAACACCGACCGGTACATGAGCTATCTGCAAAATTCGTTGTTGTATCTTGCGACCGTAATCTTCTAATGGAAAGTTTCTAGACATGCCGGTCATATCTAGATACTGCTCGTCGATACTATACGTTTCTACTCTTGGGGCAAAATCAGATAGTGTGTCCATGACTCGGTTGCTGATGTCAGCATAAAGTACGTACAGTTGGCTAAGAATTCCTGTCAAAGATAGATAAGTAAGCGATTAACCATTACCTTTCATAGGTTGATAGTATCTAATATTAAAAAAATCACCGAGCTTAATCAGCTGTCTATTTTTAATAGTAAGTATTCATCAACATGTCTAATTTTTACCAATTGGATTACTAAGATGTACTAAGTTTAGTACCGAGGGATCGAATGTACAATCTTCACTCAGCACCAACACAATTCACTTTGTCGGGTGGACGACATTTGTTATTAAAAGCCGTCTTCTTGAGAACCCTGCGTGCAACTTTCACTGTACTAGACTCAAACATTTGATACCCAGTAACTTATAGAGCAGCCATTACAGGATCATTCCAAGAGTTGCGAGTTAGCCTTTTCGTTTTAACCAAGTACTCTTGATATTGAGGGGCAAATAGTGTCACTGCACTTCGGATTTTTACATGTTGTTCATTGATACTTGAGTCATCAATAAACGCACAGAAACTTCTGTGGAAAGATTTTCTGAACCAGAATTAAGGAGGGATAAGGTATATCACACTTAATTTGACAAAAAAGACCAGCACTCAATTGTGCTGGACTAATAGTACAACCAATAAAATTTCTTAGCGAAGAATTACCATTGGTAGTTGAGTACTTTCCATCATTTTAAGTGTATTACTGCCAAGGAAAACCTGTGCCAGCTTAGAGCGTGAAAATGCGCCCATCACAAGCATTTCAACATCATGACTCGATTTATATTCCATCAATGAATTAAATACATTGCCTTCCAATAAACTCGAACATACTTCAAATCCATTCTCTTTCAGCATAGCTTCGGTTTGCTGAAACTTTTCTTGTTGTTTAGGTTGATTGTTTTTCACACTGACAAGATGACATGTCAAACCATGAAGTAAGCCTCCTTCAATAATAGTTTTCACCGCTTTATCTGCGGTTTCACGCCCATCATAAGCCAACATAAAACTTTTAGGGGCTGCAAACTCTTTATTGGCAATAACAACAGGAGTATGAACTTGACGAATAATTTGCTCAATGTGAGAGCCCACCACATTGAAATTATCACCATGGCTTTCACCAGAGCGTCCAATCACAATTAAACGAGCCTCTTCTTCCAGATCATAAATGGCTTCAACGATACCGCTATGTCGTTGCATTTTTTCAATTGTGTGACAACCTTGTGCTTGCGCTAATTGAGAAGCATGTTCCAGCATCTCTTTACCTAACTCCAAGGCTAATTTGCTTTTTTGTTCATCTAAACTGGCCATTTCAGTTAATAAAGATGAACGAGCGCCTAAGCCAATAGCACCACTAAGATCTTCGGCTTGGGTTGATGGTGTTTTCTCAATTGCGTGTAACAACAACAATTTTTTATTCAATTTATTCGATGCCCAAATGCCAGCACGGCAAGTGGAATCAGCATAGATTGAGCCATCAATACAGGTAATTACGTTATTCATTACTTTCTCCTTAGTGGCCTGCCATGAGCTTTTCGACTTCTTTAGGATCATTATGCACACCAAACTTATCAACGATGGTTTCTGTTGCTTCACTCATCCCAATAATTTCAACATCTGTTCCTTCGCGTCGGAATTTAATCACCACCTTATCAAGTGATGATACTGAAGTAATATCCCAAAAGTGAGCATGAGTGAGATCAATCACAACTTTATTCACCACCTCTTTAAAATCAAATGATTCAATAAATTGCTCTGATGATGCAAAAAAGACTTGTCCCATAACTTGATAAGTTCGGCTTGCATCTACTGGTGACTCTGTTTTTACCACCATAAAACGACCAATTTTATTGGCAAAGAATAACGTCGCTAATAACACCCCGACAAAAACACCAATTGCTAAGTTATGCGTTGCCACAACCACAACAACGGTCGTTATCATCACAATATTTGTTGATAATGGGTGCTTTTTAAGATCTCTAATTGAACTCCAAGAAAAGGTACCAATTGCTACCATAATCATTACTGCAACTAACGCTGCCATCGGGATTTGCTTAAGCCATTCATCTAGAAAAACTACCATGATGATAAGATAAATACCGGAGCTTAAGGTGGATAATCGTCCACGTCCGCCAGATTTAATATTAATAATTGACTGGCCAATCATGGCACAACCAGCCATACCGCCCATTAAGCCTGCACCAATGTTAGCAATACCTTGTCCCTTACACTCTTGATTACGATTACTTTTGGTATCCGTAAGGTCATCCACAATCGTGGCGGTCATCATTGATTCCAACAGACCAACCATAGCGAGGCCCAATGAATAAGGTAAAATAATGAATAAAGTTTCAAGATTAAGTGGAACTTCTGGCCATAAGAAAATAGGCAGCGTATCGGGAAGTTGCCCCATATCACCAACAGTTCGTATATCCATTCCAGAGACGCTTGCTACAATTGTCAAAACGATGATGCAAATCAAAGGAGATGGGATCGCTTTACCGATAGCAGGAACATATGGGAATAAATAAACAATTCCTAACCCTGCTGCTGTCATCGCGTAAACATGCCAAGTTACATTGGTTAACTCGGGCAATTGAGCCATAAAGATAAGAATTGCTAATGCATTAACAAACCCCGTCACGACAGAGCGTGATACAAAACGCATTAAGCTGCCGAGTTTTAAATATCCGGCTATGATTTGGAATACCCCTGTTAACATAGTTGCCGCTAACAAATACTCTAAACCGTGGTCTTTAACCAAAGTGACCATAAGTAACGCCATCGCACCCGTTGCAGCCGAAATCATTCCGGGGCGGCCACCCACAATAGAGATAATGAAAGTGATACAAAAAGAAGCGTAAAGACCAACTTTAGGGTCAACACCTGCAATAATAGAAAAAGCAATAGCTTCTGGGATCAGAGCTAAAGCCACAACAATACCCGCGAGCAAATCGCCACGAACATTCGAAAACCATTCAAGTTTTATTTTTTCTAACATGAAAATCCTATCATAAAAGAAAGCGACATCGATGCACACAAGATCCTATAGGCAGATTTAGCCTAAGATAATTTAGTGAACGCACTATGCTGCTTTGAAATTGTATTTAATGAAATTAATAGAATAAATGGTACTAAGGTACCTGCCGGCAAACGGCATAATAGTCACGCAAAATGGTGACAATTTTGAAGAAAGAGGTGGGTAGCCTAAGGCGGCGTAATATGCAACTTACAATCCTTTTAAAATTAATAATGTGTGAATTGTTACACGAATATCACAAAAGGTCTATATGGTAAGAACAAAAAAGAAACGGTTTTTCACTTCATCATTAGATGAATTAATCTTTAACACTCTTTTAGTCACTATGACACTGTTTATCTTTAAAGGACTGATAAGCAGGTATAAGAAGTAATAATCCGATCATAGTTAGGCCGCTAAACAAACCAAATAGAGTGGAAGCTGTCCAGCCTTTTTCAATAAATATCCCAAATATCCATGGGGCAGCTGCTGTAGAAAAGATCATCATTGAGGTCACCATAGAGCGGATTGCTCCAATATGCTGAGTCCCATAAATCTCTACCCATAATGCACTAATAACAGGACTGGAACTACCAATGCCTAGACCAAATAAGGACATAAATAGAGGTGCAGCCCAGTAATTATCCAATAACGTTAAGACTAATAAACCGGCAATTAAAGGTAATGGAAGAAATGGTAATAAAGATTTAGCTTGAAAACGATCAATCAAAGAGCCAGAGACCATAGAACTTGCCCAATGTAAAAAACCATATGCAACGAAACTACTCGCTAATAAACTTGCAGGCCATCCCTTTTGTTCCAGTAAGTAATTTTGTTGAATAAATACGGCCGTCACAATAAATGGAGCGGATAAAACGGCAGGAATAATCGACCAAAATCGCCAATCTTTCACGACATCTCTACGCCCTTGCTCTTGTGTTTTTGTGCTTTTGGGTTCCAAAGGTTTTTTCTTATCAGATGTATTCGACTTTTTTAATAAAGTTAAAGCCATTGGTAAATAAATAATCATGACTATCAATGCCAACATCAACCAACTCCACCTCCAACCAAGCAAAGCGATAGTCGTCATTAAAATTATGGGAAGCACCATTTCACCGAAGGCAACTCCGCTAGCAGAAAGGCTAAGCGCTTTCCCCCTTTGGTGAGTGTAAACTCGAAGCATGGTTGTTTGCGCGGTATGTGGAAAGAGTCCTTGTCCAGCGAGCCTCAGTCCCCAAAATGCAAAAAATAACATCCACACAGTTTGAATGTTCGCCATTAATAAACAGGAAACACAAAGTAAAAATGACACGACAATAACCACTTTATGCAAAGCCCAACGGTCAACAAGGCCGCCAACCATAAAAATGACGGCACTACTGCACAACGTGGCAATGGCATAAATGAAACCATAGTCCTCAGCAGAAATGTTAAGTGATTGTTGAATATCTGCGCCATACCAACTCAAAAAAAATGATTGGCCAATATTACCGATAAAAACAGTAATAAAGCCAAAGCTTAAAAGCGGCCATTCTTGGCTCATAAAACGAAAATAACTACTCAAAAATCACTCCAATAATCAATTGATTGGAAAACAACAATCATACGTTTTCTAGAAATAAGATACCTTTTTCCAATCCCTGTCGATACCCTAATTCTAGTTTTCCTTTAGATCGAGTAAAACGAGAAACAGGGAATGAAGGTGGGGGGGCAATCACATTAATTTTGCAATCTTTAGGAGGAGCTTGAATAAAGTCTAACGCTGACCATGCTAACCAACTGATATTAATAACGGACAATGATAGTATGGCTGCATCTGTTACGCTCCCTTGGGCAATAAAGTGAACTTGCGATGGCTAATTTAATACGAAAAGAGGTTACCTTTGAGTCCTCAATAGCCGCGATAGGGGCGGCTATGTCTGACATTTCACGAGTTAAAATACTCAGTGCTTTGATGGATGGGCGAGCTTGGACGGCCACTGAGCTAAGTTCTGTGGCGAATATATCAGCTTCAACGGCGAGCAGTCATTTATCTAAATTATTAGATTGCCAGCTAATCACAGTAGTAGCTCAAGGCAAGCATCGTTATTTTCGGCTAGCAGGAAAAGATATTGCTGAATTGATGGAAAGTATGATGGGGATCTCCTTAAACCATGGCGTACATGCCAAAGTTTCCACGCCAGTGCATTTACGAAAAGCACGTACTTGCTATGATCATTTAGCTGGCGAAGTTGCCGTTAAGATCTATGATTCCCTTTGTCAACAGCAATGGATCACTGAAAATGGTTCAATGATCACATTAAGTGGTATTCAATATTTTCATGAAATGGGAATTGACGTTCCTTCCAAACATTCACGTAAAATCTGTTGTGCGTGTTTAGATTGGAGTGAACGCCGTTTCCATTTAGGTGGGTACGTTGGAGCCGCATTATTTTCGCTTTATGAATCTAAAGGGTGGTTAACTCGACATCTTGGTTACCGTGAAGTTACCATCACGGAAAAAGGTTATGCTGCTTTTAAGACCCACTTTCACATTTAAGTTGTTTTTCTAATCCGCATATGATCAATTCAAGGCCGAATAAGAAGGCTGGCTCTGCACCTTGGTGATCAAATAATTCGATAGCTTGTCGTAATAATGGCGGCATACTATCAGTAGTAGGTGTTTCCCTTTCTTCTTTAGCGACTTGATGCTCTTGATCTTCCAATACGCAACCTAAAGTAAAATGCCCCACAGCGCTGAGTGCATATAATGCATTCTCTAGTGAAAAACCTTGTTGGCATAAAAAGGCTAATTGATTTTCGAGAGTTTCATACTGTTTTTCTGTAGGCCGTGTACCTAAATGTACTTTTGCTCCATCGCGATGACTTAGTAAAGCACATCTAAAACTTTTAGCGTTATTACGTAAAAAATCTTGCCAGCTTTCCCCTTCTAAAGGGCAAAAGTGAGTATGGTGCCTATCTAACATCTCAATGGCTAAGGCGTCGAGCAAAGCCCGCTTATTTTTTACATGCCAATACAATGTAGGCTGCTCTACACCTAGCTTCTGGGCGAGTTTACGGGTTGTTAAACCTTCGATTCCGACCTCATTAAGCAGCTCTAATGCGCTGTTAATCACTTTACTTTTATCTAATCTAGACATCATTAATTCCTAATTTTTGTTGACACTCTATCATTGATAGAGTTATTTTACCACTCCCTATCAGTGATAGAGAAAAGTGAAATGAATAGTTCGACAAAGATCGCATTGGTAATTACGTTACTCGATGCCATGGGGATTGGCCTTATCATGCCAGTCTTGCCAACGTTATTACGTGAATTTATTGCTTCGGAAGATATCGCTAACCACTTTGGCGTATTGCTTGCACTTTATGCGTTAATGCAGGTTATCTTTGCTCCTTGGCTTGGAAAAATGTCTGACCGATTTGGTCGGCGCCCAGTGCTGTTGTTGTCATTAATAGGCGCATCGCTGGATTACTTATTGCTGGCTTTTTCAAGTGCGCTTTGGATGCTGTATTTAGGCCGTTTGCTTTCAGGGATCACAGGAGCTACTGGGGCTGTCGCGGCATCGGTCATTGCCGATACCACCTCAGCTTCTCAACGCGTGAAGTGGTTCGGTTGGTTAGGGGCAAGTTTTGGGCTTGGTTTAATAGCGGGGCCTATTATTGGTGGTTTTGCAGGAGAGATTTCACCGCATAGTCCCTTTTTTATCGCTGCGTTGCTAAATATTGTCACTTTCCTTGTGGTTATGTTTTGGTTCCGTGAAACCAAAAATACACGTGATAATACAGATACCGAAGTAGGGGTTGAGACGCAATCGAATTCGGTATACATCACTTTATTTAAAACGATGCCCATTTTGTTGATTATTTATTTTTCAGCGCAATTGATAGGCCAAATTCCCGCAACGGTGTGGGTGCTATTTACCGAAAATCGTTTTGGATGGAATAGCATGATGGTTGGCTTTTCATTAGCGGGTCTTGGTCTTTTACACTCAGTATTCCAAGCCTTTGTGGCAGGAAGAATAGCCACTAAATGGGGCGAAAAAACGGCAGTACTGCTCGGATTTATTGCAGATAGTAGTGCATTTGCCTTTTTAGCGTTTATATCTGAAGGTTGGTTAGTTTTCCCTGTTTTAATTTTATTGGCTGGTGGTGGGATCGCTTTACCTGCATTACAGGGAGTGATGTCTATCCAAACAAAGAGTCATCAGCAAGGTGCTTTACAGGGATTATTGGTGAGCCTTACCAATGCAACCGGTGTTATTGGCCCATTACTGTTTGCTGTTATTTATAATCATTCACTACCAATTTGGGATGGCTGGATTTGGATTATTGGTTTAGCGTTTTACTGTATTATTATCCTGCTATCGATGACCTTCATGTTAACCCCTCAAGCTCAGGGGAGTAAACAGGAGACAAGTGCTTAGTTATTTCGTCACCAAATGATGTTATTCCGCGAAATATAATGACCCTCTTGATAACCCAAGAGGGCATTTTTTACGATAAAGAAGATTTAGCTTCAAATAAAACCTATCTATTTTATTTATCTTTCAAGCTCAATAAAAAGCCGCGGTAAATAGCAATAAATTGGCCTTTTTTATCGGCAAGCTCTTTTAGGTTTTTCGCATGTATTGCGATATGCATAAACCAGCCATTGAGTAAGTTTTTAAGCACATCATCATCATAAGCTTTAAGTTGGTTCTCTTGGATCAATTTGCTGACAATGGCGTTTACCTTACCAGTAATGTATTCAAGGCTAATTTTTTCAAGTTCATTCCAACCAATGATAGGCATCACTTCTTGGATAGGGATAAGGTTTTTATTATTATCAATAATATAATCAAGATAATGTTCAAATATACTTTCTAAGGCAGACCAACCATTTGTTAAATCAGTTTTTGTTGTGATGTAGGCATCAATCATAATTAATTGCTGCTTATAACAGGCACTGAGTAATTGTTTTTTATTTTTAAAGTGATGATAAAAGGCACCTTTGGTCACCAACGCTTTTCCCGAGATCTCATCTATTGAAACAGCTTGATAGCCTTTTTCAACAAACAATATTCGTGCTGAGTTAACCAGTGATTGATAGGTACTCTTAAAATTTTCTTGTTGATGATTTTTATTTTCCATGATAGATTTAAAATAACATACCGTCAGTATGTTTATGGTATCATGATGATGTGGTCGTGACAATCTTAAGAACATTTAGGTTATTTTATGTATATTGAACAGCATTCTCGCTATCAAAATAAAGCTAATAACATCCAATTAAGATATGATGATAAGCAGTTTCATACAACGGTTATCAAAGATGTTCTATTATGGATTGAACATAATTTAGATCAGTCTTTACTGCTTGATGATGTGGCGAATAAAGCGGGTTATACCAAGTGGTATTTTCAGCGGCTGTTCAAAAAAGTAACAGGGGTCACACTGGCTAGCTATATTCGTGCTCGTCGTTTGACGAAAGCGGCTGTTGAGTTGAGGTTGACGAAAAAAACTATCCTTGAGATCGCATTAAAATATCAATTTGATTCCCAACAATCTTTTACACGTCGATTTAAGTACATTTTTAAGGTTACACCAAGTTATTATCGGCGTAATAAATTATGGGAATTGGAGGCAATGCACTGAGAGATCCCCTCATAATTTCCCCAAAGCGTAACCATGTGTGAATAAATTTTGAGCTAGTAGGGTTGCAGCCACGAGTAAGTCTTCCCTTGTTATTGTGTAGCCAGAATGCCGCAAAACTTCCATGCCTAAGCGAACTGTTGAGAGTACGTTTCGATTTCTGACTGTGTTAGCCTGGAAGTGCTTGTCCCAACCTTGTTTCTGAGCATGAACGCCCGCAAGCCAACATGTTAGTTGAAGCATCAGGGCGATTAGCAGCATGATATCAAAACGCTCTGAGCTGCTCGTTCGGCTATGGCGTAGGCCTAGTCCGTAGGCAGGACTTTTCAAGTCTCGGAAGGTTTCTTCAATCTGCATTCGCTTCGAATAGATATTAACAAGTTGTTTGGGTGTTCGAATTTCAACAGGTAAGTTAGTTGCTAGAACCCATGGCTCCTTTGCCGACGCTGAGTAGATTTTAGGTGACGGGTGGTGACAATGAGTCCGTGTCGAGCGCTGATTTTTTCGGCCTTTAGAGCGAGATTTATACAATAGAATTTGGCATGAGATTGGATTGCTTTTAGTCAGCCTCTTATAGCCTAAAGTCTTTGAGTGACTAGATGACATATCATGTAAGTTGCTGATAGGTTTCCAGTTTTCCGCTCCTAGGTCTGCATATTGTACTTTTCCTCTTACTCGACTTAACCAGTACCAACCCAGCTTCTCAACGGATTTATACCATGGCACTTTAAAGCCAGCATCACTGACAATGAGCGGTGTGGTGTTACTCGGTAGAATGCTCGCAAGGTCGGCTAGAAATTGGTCATGAGCTTTCTTTGAACATTGCTCTGAAAGCGGGAACGCTTTCTCATAAAGAGTAACAGAACGACCGTGTAGTGCGACTGAAGCTCGCAATACCATAAGTCGTTTTTGCTCACGAATATCAGACCAGTCAACAAGTACAATGGGCATCGTATTGCCCGAACAGATAAAGCTAGCATGCCAACGGTATACAGCGAGTCGCTCTTTGTGGAGGTGACGATTACCTAACAATCGGTCGATTCGTTTGATGTTATGTTTTGTTCTCGCTTTGGTTGGCAGGTTACGGCCAAGTTCGGTAAGAGTGAGAGTTTTACAGTCAAGTAATGCGTGGCAAGCCAACGTTAAGCTGTTGAGTCGTTTTAAGTGTAATTCGGGGCAGAATTGGTAAAGAGAGTCGTGTAAAATATCGAGTTCGCACATCTTGTTGTCTGATTATTGATTTTTCGCGAAACCATTTGATCATATGACAAGATGTGTATCCACCTTAACTTAATGATTTTTACCAAAATCATTAGGGGATTCATCAGCGCTTTGTCGGTATTGAGCGTGGCAGGCTTTTCCCAGTGCTTCAGGCCTCGCAGGGCCTTGCCCAGGAACCGCTTCGCTGCCTTGGCGCTGCGGGTCGGCGACAGGTAGAAATCGATCGTGTCGCCCCGCTTGTCGACTGCCCGGTACAGGTAGGTCCACTTGCCCCGCACCTTGACGTAGGTTTCATCCAGGCGCCAGCTCGGATCAAAGCCACGCCGCCAGAACCAGCGCAGCCGCTTCTCCATCTCCGGGGCGTAGCACTGGACCCAGCGATAGATCGTCGTATGGTCGACCGAAATGCCGCGTTCCGCCAGCATTTCCTCAAGGTCGCGATAGCTGATCGGATAGCGACAATACCAGCGCACCGCCCACAGGATCACATCACCCTGGAAATGGCGCCACTTGAAATCCGTCATCGTTCCGTCCGTCCAATCTCCGCCAAGCATGCTCAAGCTTCACGATTTTTGCAACAGAGCCCACACGAGTATTGAGCATAGTCGAGATTGGTGCAGATCACTTCTGATATTGAACTGTCAGGAGCTGGCTGCACAACAGCCATTACGCCCAATCAACTGGTGCAGTCGTCTTCTGAAAATGACATTTGGTATCTCTCATAAACGGATGTTTTTGAGAGAACTATCTTCGGCCTTCACACGCACGAAAGGCGGCGAAGCTCCGCCGTTAATCCGTCCGCCGGAGATCTCGCCCAGGCAGGCTGAAGGCCGAGCAAGCCTGACAGGCCCGAAAAGCCCGGCACGGGCGTCGGCGGCGATGACGGCGGCGGCATTATCCAGGGTTGATGATGGAAGTGGAGGATATCGACAACCTCTCGCGCAACCAAGACATCGCGGTCGGACTGCAAGTGATCTTGAAGCCACGGGCCCGTCCCACCCCGACATGGACCTCGATGCCCGAACGGACGTTAGATTTCGAGTTCTAGGCGTTCTGCGATGAAGGTTGGATCCCAGCCGGGATTGAAAGTGTCGACGTGGGTGAATCCGAGCCGCTCGTATAGGCCACGCAGGTTCGGGTGGCAGTCGAGCCGCAGCTTGGCGCACCCCTGCGTTCGCGCGGCATGGCGGCAAGCCTCGATCAGCGCGGAGCTGACACCCCGGCCCGCATGTGTCCGTCGCACCGCGAGCTTGTGCAGATATGCGGCCTCCCCCTTGAGGGCGTCGGGCCAGAACTCGGGATCCTCGGCCGACAAGGTGCAACAGCCGACGATGCCGTCGCTGCAACTCGCGACTAGGAGCTCGGATCTCAGGACGAAGGTCTCCGCGAATGTCCGGTCGATCCGCGCGACGTCCCAGGCGGGCGTTCCCTTGGCGGACATCCACGCCGCAGCGTCGTGCATCAGCCGCACAACCTCGTCGATATCACCCGAGCAGGCGACCCGAACGTTCGGAGGCTCCTCGCTGTCCATTCGCTCCCCTGGCGCGGTATGAACCGCCGCCTCATAGTGCAGTTTGATCCTGACGAGCCCAGCATGTCTGCGCCCACCTTCGCGGAACCTGACCAGGGTCCGC
>NZ_JAMPNW010000020.1:0-88461 GCF_028479545.1 Providencia sp. PROV201 | reverse complement strand
AAGGATTCACTCTCTTGCCGCCTAGCTGCGGCACGAACCATTTAGGGTATGCTAGGGGGAGGGAAAATTAATCAAACGATCAAATAAATCTAGCATTAAAAATCCGGTGGGCAGGTAAAATGCATTGGCGTGCCATATTCAGGATGGGTGATATATAATTCCTGTGCATGTAATTGTAAGCGAGGGGCGAGCGATTTGGCTTCATCGTGAGCATAAAAGCGATCACCAAGGATTGGGTGGCCTAAAGCTAACATATGAACTCTCAGTTGGTGAGAACGACCTGTAATCGGTGACAGTTTCACGCGAGTTGCTTGTTCTTCATATTGTAAAACTTGGTACTCAGTTTGTGCTGATTTCCCTGTTTCAAAACACACTTTTTGCTTAGGGCGGTTTGGCCAATCACAAATCAGTGGTAAATCAATCAAACCTTCTTCTTTTTCTAAATGCCCCCAAACACGAGCAATATAGACTTTTTTGGGCTCACGCTCCCTAAATTGGCGTTTAAGCTCCCGCTCAGCCTTCTTGTGTAGTGCCACAACCATGACACCACTTGTCGCCATATCTAAGCGATGTACGGATTCAGCTGCGGGAAAATCACGCTGAACACGACTCATAATGCTGTCGTGGTGCTCAGGAGCTTTCCCAGGCACAGAAAGTAGCCCACTTGGCTTATTCACCGCAATAATATGGTCATCTTGGTAGAGCACATGCAGCCAAGGTTCAACGGAGGGATGGTAAGGTTCCATCATAAGGTATATCGCTCCCAAAGCTCTTAAAATAAATTCTCCCTCTAATGAGGGAGAAATTGGTGATAATTTTAAGCTACGTTCACCATAATTTAAATAGCTAATAATAAGTGGATTGAATGGCTTAGCACCTAATACGCTTATTGATGAGTCACCACAACTAAGCGGATGGCATCTAGGCGCCACGTAGCTTGGTCGATATTGGTCATCAGTTTCTGGCGCTCTTCTTCAATGATATCAAGCTCTTCATCACGGATGTTTGGGTTGACCGCTTTAAGTGCTTCTAAACGAGAGAGCTCCAGCGTCAGTGCCTTATCCGCAGCTTCTTTTGCATTTTCTATCAATGCCTTGGCTTCTTTTTCGATCATTGGTTCAGATAAGCGTAATACCGAATGAACCTCATTTTGTACGGCATTGACCAATTTGCTCGCCATATGGCGGTTAATGGCATTTAATTGGCGGTTAAAACTTTCAAACTCAACTTGAGATGATAAGTTATTACCTTTTAAATCAATTAATAAACGTACCGGAGTTGCTGGTAAGAAACGACTAATTTGCAGGTTTTTAGGCGCTTGCGCTTCCACAACGTAAATGAGTTCAGTCAATAAGGTGCCAACAGGCAATGCTTTGTTTTTCAATAAAGAAACTGCGCAGCTGCCGGTATCGCCAGATAACACTAAATCTAAACCATTACGAATAATAGGGTGCTCCCAGCTGATAAATTGCGTGTCTTCACGGGAAAGCGCTTGCTCTCTATCAAATGTGATGGTGCAACCATCTTGAGGAAGCCCTGGGAAATCAGGTACTAACATATGGTCTGAAGGGGTTAGGATAATCAAGTTGTCACTTTTATCTTCTTGATTAATACCCACGATATCAAAAAGATTGAGTGCAAAGTTGACCAATTCGGTATCGTTATCACCTTCGCCAATTTCTTCAGCTAATTGATTACCCGACTCGCCACCGTTTGAATGCATTTCAAGTAAACGGTCACGGCCTTGTTCTAATTGTAATTTTAAGCTGTCATGTTCAGCACGGCAGGTTTTAATAAAATCATCAAAACCTTCAGTGACTGTCGGTTCAGCCATAAATTGCAGTAATGGTTGGTAGTATTTATCGTAGATAGCGCGACCTGTTGGGCAGGTATGTTCAAAGGCATCTAAGCCTTCGTGATACCAGCGGATCAACACCGATTGTGCAGTACTTTCTAAATAAGGCACATGGATGCTGATATCACGGCTTTGGCCAATACGGTCTAAACGGCCAATACGCTGTTCGAGTAAGTCTGGATTAAACGGCAGGTCGAACATCACTAATTGGTTAGCAAATTGGAAGTTACGTCCTTCAGAGCCGATTTCAGAACACAATAGCACCTGTGCCCCTTCTTCTTGAGATGCGAAATAGGCAGCCGCTCGGTCACGCTCTAATAACGATAGCCCTTCATGGAACACAGCAGCACGAATCGCTTCGCGTTCGCGTAAAACTTGTTCTAATTGTAAAGCAGTTGCGGCTTTCGCGCAGATCACTAACACTTTTTCATGGCGGTTTGCGGTCAAAAAGCCCATTAACCATTCAACACGCGGGTCAAAGTTCCACCAAGTGGCATTTTCACCTTCAAACTCTTGGTAAATTTGCTCTGGATAGAGCATCTCTTTTGCACGTGTTTCAAGGTCTTTTTTACTGCCCATAATACCCGCCACTTTAATTGCGGTTTGGTATTGGGTGGGTAAGGGCATTTTTAACGAATGCAATTCACGGCGAGGGAAGCCTTTAACACCATTGCGGGTATTTCTGAACAATAGGCGACTGGTACCGTGGCGATCCATTAACATGTTGATCAGCTCTTGGCGTGCAGCATGGCCATCTTCACTTTCAAGGTTTGCTGCTTTTAGCAGTGGTTCGATATCTTGCTCTTTGATTAGCTCATTAAGTAAATTTTGCTGGTCATTAGTCAGTTTGTCACCCGACAGTAATAAGGAAACCGCATCAGCAACTGGACGGTAGTTTTCTTGCTCAGCAATAAAGTCTTGGTAATCATGGAAACGGCTAGGGTCAAGTAAACGCAGGCGAGCGAAGTGGCTTTCTTGGCCTAGCTGTTCTGGTGTTGCCGTTAATAGCAAAATAGACGGGATATTTTCGGCTAATGTTTCAATCACTTGATATTCGCGGCTCGGGGCAGTCTCGCTCCACTGTAAGTGGTGAGCTTCATCGACAACCATCATGTCCCAGCCAGCTTCAACTAATTGGTCAAAACGCTGCTTATTGCGGCGGACGAAATCCAGTGAACACAGAACGAGTTGCTCTGTTTCAAATGGGTTATCGCTATCATGTTGCGCTTCACTGTAACGGCTATCATCAAACAGAGAAAAGCGCAGGTTAAAACGGCGCAGCATCTCAACGAGCCATTGGTGCTGTAAGCTATCAGGAACAATAACTAAGACACGTTCAGCACGGCCTGCCATCAATTGCTGGTGGATAATCATCCCTGCTTCAATGGTTTTACCTAAGCCCACTTCGTCAGCGAGTAATACGCGCGGGTGGTGGCGTTTTCCCACTTCATTGGCAATATGTAATTGGTGTGGGATCAAACTTGCACGAATGCCGCGTAGCCCTGTCGCTTGGTGTTTGACTTGCTCGCTTTGGAACTTGCGTGCACGAAAGCGCAAAGCAAAACGATCCATACGGTCAATTTGCCCAGCAAATAAACGGTCTTGCGGCTTATTGAATGTGAGCTTGCTGTCAAGGAACACTTCTCTAAGGCTCACACCGGTTTCTTGCGTATCTAAGCGTGTGCCGATGTAAGTCAATAATCCTTTATCTTCTTCAATGCTTTCAACTTGAAGTTGCCAGCCTTCGTGGCTGGTAATGGTATCACCTTCATTAAACATCACTCGGGTAATAGGGGCATCACTGCTAGAGTACAGGCGGTTTTCGCCACTAGCAGGGAAAAGCAGCGTTACCATACGGGCATCAATTGCCACGATGGCACCTAATCCAAGTTCGCTTTCTGTATCGCTGATCCAGCGTTGACCAAGAGTAAATGGCATAGATTTAACTTAATTCCATAAAATTGAGAGTTTATTTTTTAGATTTTTTAAGACAATTTTTATCAGTGTCTTCGCCCAGTGTTGGTGTAACTCATTAGCTAGTTACACAAGGAAGAGTTCGAATTATTTTAAAAACAGTCGTTACCTGATGATTAATTATACACATTTAATCATTCAAATTGCAGCAAAGTAAGCATCAAAGCGTTTGCTGGGCTTGTGGCCAAGACAATAAGCAATGTCTATTTGAATTATAACGGGTATTGTTGATTATCACGCATAATTTGTGTAGCCAGACGTGCGAGATACCAAAGGGGCGATATATTAATTCAACCGAGGGCTATCGTCACCTGTTAAAAAAGCATCAAAGGTGGAATAAATTTTAAAACAAAAGGGTGATTTGCCCAGTTAGCAGGGTATCAAAGTCATCTTGTAAGAAAGGTAAGATGGCATCGGCTATTGGCTTGATTTGCTTAGCGATATAATGTTCGTAATCCGGTTTTGCTGTGATGATTTCCAGCGGTTCAGGCCCCGCTTGAGTGATAATATAGTTTATCCAACCGCCATTTTGATACTGCAAAGGCCGCTGTAATTTTAAATTATAATCATCAGCGGCACGAGCGGCTCGAACGTGGGGAGGAACATTTTTTTGGTAATCAGTCAATTTTCGGCGCAGACGTTTACGGTAAACTAAACGGTCATCATATTGGCCTGAACGAATATTTTGTACATATTCACGAATATATTCACGGTAAGGTTGGCGATAAAAAATACGGGTATAGAGCTCTTTTTGGAATATTTGTGCTAAAGGTGTCCAGTCTGAGCGAATGGTCTCCAATCCTCTAAATACCATGGTGTCTTTACTCAGTCCTGCATAGCGCTTTTTACTCCCCATTTCGGCACCACGTACCGTTGGCATCAAAAATCGGCGGTAATGGGTTTCATATTCGAGCTCTAAAACGCCCTCTAATTGCCATTCTTCTGCTAAATGTTTTTTCCACCAGCTATTCACGTAATCACGTAAAGAAAAGCCAATTTTTTGTGCTTGTTCTTCACTGTGGGCATCACGTAACCACACAAACGTGGAGTCGGTGTCCCCATAAATAACCTGATAACCCTGTGACTCAATCAAACGTTTGGTTGTACGCATGATTTCATGGCCACGCATTGTGATTGACGCAGTTAGCCTTGGGTCAAAAAAACGACAACCTTCAGCCCCAAGTACCCCAGCAAATGCGTTCATAATAATTTTCAACGCTTGGGATAGCGGTGCATTATGTTCTTTTTTGGCTTTATCCCGTTCTTGCCAGATATGGCTGACAATATCGGGTAAACAGTGGGTTGTGCGAGAAAACCAAGCTTGGCGAAAACCGGGAACAGAATATTCAAGGTCTGGATGCGCTAATCCTTCAATCATACCCGCCGGGTCGATGAGAAAAGTTCTAATAATTGAAGGATATAGGCTTTTGTAATCCAAAACTAATACGGAGTCATATAGCCCGGGTTGGGAGTCCATGACAAAGCCCCCGGGGTTCAGTTGCATTTTATGTTCCGTAAAGTTGGGAGCGACAAATCCAAGGCGGTGTAAACGGGGAATATAAAGGTGTGAGAATGCCGCGACAGACCCGCCCATTTTATCGACAGCAAGGCCGGTTACTGTTGAACGTTCCTGCAAGAACGCCATTAAATCCGTTTTTTCAAAGATCCGATGGACTAAAATACAGTCTTGAATATTGTAATGTGCCAAAGCGGGTTTATCGTGAGCAAAGCGGCGGTTGATCTCATCCATTCGGTCATAAGGGGTATCAATCGCTTTACCTTCACCAAGTAGCGCTTGGGCGACAGACTCTAAACTAAATGAGGAAAAACTCCATGTCGCGGCTTTTAATGCATCGATACCATCAATAATTAACCGGCCTTCAGCGGCAGCAAAAAATACCCCTTGTTTAAAGCCATGCTCTCGCCATTCCAGTTTTTTGCTTTGTCGGCCAAATAATAAGGGGATGCCATAACGCTCTGCATGCTTTTGTAATACTTGTAGGTCGAATTGGATTAGGTTCCAACCGATGATGGCATCAGGGTCGTATTGGTGAAGCCATTCATTGAGTTTATGAAGTAATTGCGGGCGGCTATTCACATAAATTAAGCGATGTTCAGTGCTCAATGCCGGCCCTTGTTCTGGCCCTAACATAAATACCACGTTGTCACCGCAGCCAGACAACCCTATCGAATAGAGTTCACCATGTTGACTGGTTTCGATATCAAGGGAAACGGCTTTGACTAAAGGGCGGTAGCCTTCGCAAGGCTTTAGTTGAAACTCCCCTTGCTGATTTCGAGAAAACCAGACAGAGGCCGCGATAAAGCGTTCCATTAAATAGCGTTCACTTGGGCGAATATCGGTTTCTAATAATTCGACACCCAATTCGTTGCAACTTTTTTCAAGATTTTGCAATTGTCGATATTGGTGGCAATAAATTGCATAGACTTTTTCGCGTTTAAAATCAATTAATTCAAGGAGCCGATAGGTAATGCTGGGTTGTTCATCTAATAGATATTTTACTTGAGGGAATTGAGATTCAGCTAAAAAACCAATCGCTTTTTGATAGGGAACAGTGACCTTTTGAGGTTGGTTATCAGTGAGTAGCCAATAAGAGACCTCAACACCGTGGCGGGTGTCTTTCCAGTGGCGGCTAAGAATAAAGCCTCTTTCTGCTGGAGCGATAAGTTGGGTCATTAGGCTACTCGCATAAAACTCGTATAAAAATAGTTACGATAAATATACGCGAATGGTGTGAATTTATACAGTGTTAATTATTGGCAGCGGTGGTGATACTCAGTAACGCAGATGCCTCACTTTGCCCCTGTAATAGTAATTGAGTATCGCCATCGTAGGCGATTTTCCCCTCTGCAATAACCAGTGTCCGTGGGGCAATTTGCAGGGCATCATCGACATTATGGGAAACCATTAATAACGTGATTGATTTTTCCGCACAAATTTCCTTAAGTAATAACAGCATTTCTCGGCGTAATGCAGGGTCGAGAGCAGAAAAAGGCTCATCAAGCAGTAAAATTGGTTGATTGCGGATCATGCAGCATGCCAATGCTGCGCGTTGGCGTTGTCCCCCCGACAGCTGAGCCGGTAACCTATCTAAACATTCACTCAGGCTGACTCGGTTCGCCATTTGTTCAACTAGCTGAATTTGCGTTTTATTAAGGCGCAAATTGGGTTGCAGACCCAGACCAATATTTTGCCGGATAGTCAGGTGTGAAAATAAATTATTTTCTTGAAATAGCATGGAAACAGGGCGCTTAGCAGGTGGCGTGAAGGTATGGTCTTCGCCATTGAGCACAATCTTACCGCTATTAGGAAATTGAAAACCGCTAATTAAACTTAATAGTGTACTTTTCCCTGCACCACTTGGCCCCATGACTGCCACAGACTCACCGGACTGAACAGAAAAATCAAATGACATTGTCAGGTTGTCGTATTGGTAATCTAACTGAGTCAATTTAATCATGATGTTTTCCTGAAATACGTTCAATCAAGCTGAATAAGCAAAAGCAAAGTAATAACAATAGCATGGCCGTAACAGCCCCATCGTTCGACCGATAAGCCCCTATTTGCTGATAAAGATAATAAGGGAGCGTGCGGAAGTTATCATTGCCAAATAACGCGACGACACCAAAATCACCAATTGAGATAACACAGGCAAATGCGAGCGCTTGGGCGATTGGTTTACGCAGTGCTTTAAGTTCAATAATTCGAAAGCGATTAAACCCTGAAATATCGAGTGATTGGCACAATGGGTTATAGCGTTCAGCGCTGTCTCGCATGGGATTTTCTAATACTTTTAACGCATAGGGGATAGCTAACAAAGCGTTTGTCATGATGACTAATGGGTAAGGGGATTCAGGTAAGCCTATCGTTTCATTAAAAAAGATAAAAAAACCTGTCGCTAGCACAATACCGGGCATGGCTAAAATAATTAACCCGCTAAGTTCTATGGCTTGCCCTAGACGAGCAGCTTGGCGTAAGCGCAATTCACGACTGCTCCATAACAACATTAAGGTGAGTGCCACACAGACGGTGCCCGCACATAGTGCAATAAACACCGAGGTTGCAGTGGCTTGCCATAAGGCTGATTGCTGCAGTACCGCCCAGAGTTGCCCATTTAAGCCATCAAAAATAACAGCGAACAGCGGGGGCAGTAGCAATAACATGGCAGCGATAATGAGCAGCAGGTCACGAATACGACGAAATGCGTTATCAGCGGGGTCAACCCATTGCGCTTGTTGGCTAAACCCCACTGAAAATACACTATTTACTCTATGGCAGATAAACATTAAACCGACACAGAAAAACAGCTGGATGAGCGCCAAAAGGGTGGCTCGTCCTAAATCAAAATCATAATTAAGTGCTTGGTAAATAGCCAATTCGATGGTGGTTGCTGCCGGGCCGCCTCCCAGAGCGAGAACCGTCGCAAAGCTGGCAAAGCACAGCATGAAAATTAATGCGGCAGTGGGTAATATTTGTCGCCGTAAATAGGGCCATTCTAAAATAGTGAATTGCTGCCACTCATTAAACCTCAGTTGTGCTGCAACCTGCCGTTGCTCAATTGCGATATTCTCTAAAGATTGCAATAGCATACGTGTTGCCAGTGGCATGTTAAAAAATACATGCGCTAACAAAATGCCTTTTAGGCCATAAGGTGAAAAGGTGTAATCAAGCCCTAGTAATTGACAAAGTTTAGCTAGCCAACCCGTCTGCCCGTAAACCGATAAAATACCAAATACGGCAACTAACACCGGAAGAACCAATGTCATTGCACATAGGCGTAAAAATAGAGTTCGCCCAAAAAAACGACGGCGATACAGTGCTCTTGCGAGAAAAATGGCAGGGATCACAGAAAAAATAGCAGATAAAAAAGCCTGCCAGAAAGTAAAACCAATTACATGCCACAAATAGCTATCGCTGATAATGTCAGCCACTGAAATTTCAGGTGCAAAAAACCACAGCGCACCAAAACTAATGAGTGCAACCGTAATCAGTAAACCGGAGGCCAACGCCCCCGGTAGTAAAGACAAATTAATCAGCGACTGACGGCGGCTTGCCATAAACGAGTCCAGTTTTGGCGTTCTTTTGCAACTTCTTGAGAACTAAATTGTAAGGCTTTTTCAGGTAGAGGTAACTGGTTGTATACCTCAGGTAAGGGAATATCAATGACCGGATACATCCAGTTAGTCGTTGGCAAGGTGTTTTGGAAATCAGGTGTTAAGACAAACTGTAGGAATTGCTTGGCGAGCTCCGGTTGTGGGCTATTTTTCAGCCTTGCTGCCACTTCAACTTGCATATAGTGACCCTCATTAAATAATGCCGCTGCATAGTTATCTTTTTGGTCATTAAGCATTTGGTAGCCCGGTGATGAGGTGTAACTGAGTACAAAATCACCTTCTCCTTTTAAGAACAGGCCATAAGCTTCACTCCAACCTTTAGTGACGGTAAGTGTTTTGCCTGCCATTTTTTGCCATGCATCCGCAGACTTGTCGCCATACAGTTTTTCAATCCATAGCATTAAGCCAAGCCCCGGAGTGCTGGTGCGAGGATCTTGGTAAATAATTTTCCAATTATTATCACTATTTAATAATGCATCCATACTT
Source organism: Providencia sp. PROV201 (assembly GCF_028479545.1). NCBI lineage: Bacteria > Pseudomonadati > Pseudomonadota > Gammaproteobacteria > Enterobacterales > Morganellaceae > Providencia > Providencia sp. PROV201. The sequence continues at coordinate 79,013 of NZ_JAMPNW010000020.1, read as the reverse complement.
GCTGGGGGATGTTTAATTTTATTAGTGTCATATATAAATGCAAAGTAACCATAGTCATAAGGAATGAAGGTTGAGCTATCCCACGAAATAGGCAGTTTCAATGCAGTGGTATCAATGTCAGCGGGGGCAAACAGGCCTGTTTTTTCAGCAGAATCTAATAAATTATTATCTAACCCTAAAATCACATCTGCTTTGCTTTTTTTCCCTTCCATTCTGAGTCTGTTTAGCAGCGCTACGCCATCTCCCAGCGCCACTATTTTTAACTCGCAATCGCACTGCGCTTCGAAATTCTTTTTAATTTGAGGGCCGGGGCCCCACTCTGCTGCAAAGGAATCATAGGTATAAACAGTAAGCGTTGGTTTATCAGCCCATGCTAATTGGCTTAAACTGAGTGCACTAAAGGTAAAAATCGATGCTATAATTTTGTTTTTAAACATGCTTTTTCCTGCGCTAAAAGATAGTGACACAGGATTTGAGGAGAAACCGGTGCAGATATGCAGACGGCGGCTCAAATCCCTACGCCGGTATTAACCGGATCAGGTTCTACGGGTTAGTTCTCAGCCTAAATAAATTCGGCACCCCGTTGAGATGTTCACTATTGTAGTGACTTCAGACATATCTGCAAACTGTATTGATATAGGTTTACCAGTTTAGGTATGTGTGAAACAATTAGGCATCTTTCAAATTTGGTTATTGAGGTAGTCTGTGATTGATGATGATGGCTACCGCCCGAATGTAGGAATTGTAATTTGTAATCGGCAAGGGCAAGTTTTATGGGCCCGCCGCTATGGTCAGCACTCATGGCAGTTTCCTCAAGGAGGCATCAATCCCGGGGAATCGCCGGAACAGGCGATGTATCGTGAGCTATACGAAGAAGTCGGGCTACAGCGTAAGGATGTCAGGTTATTGGCATCTACCCGTAATTGGTTACGTTACAAATTACCCAAGCGTTTGGTGCGTTGGGATACAAAACCTGTTTGTATTGGGCAGAAACAGCGTTGGTTTTTACTTCAACTTCAATGCAATGATGCCGATATAAACGTGCAGCGCAGTAAATCGCCAGAATTTGATGGCTGGCGATGGGTCAGTTATTGGTATCCTGTTAGGCAGGTGGTTTCTTTTAAACGTGAAGTTTATCGGCGTGTTATGAAGGAATTTGCCCCTGTTGTTATGCCTCTGCAGGAACAAAAATTACCACAACGACCCACTTTTAATAACCGTAGGCGTGGAGCAAAGTAGCCTATGTTGATGCGTTTACGTGAAATTGTCGAAAAAGTTGCAATGGCGACAAGTTTGACTGATGCGCTAGAAGTGTTGGTGAATGAGACTTGCAAAGCAATGCGAACAGACGTTTGTTCCATTTATTTAGCTGATCACCCTCGCCAATGCTATTACTTAATGGCAACCCGCGGGTTAAAAAAACCTAGCGGGATTGCTATTCGCCTAGGGTTTGATGAAGGTGTCGTGGGTGCCGTCGGGCGCCAATCTGAGATGCTCAATCTAGCCGATATTCGTGAACATCCTCAATATAAATTCCTGCCTCAGCTTAAAGAAGAACAGTTAAGAGCTTTCTTAGGTGTCCCCGTGGTCTATCGCCGCCAATTATTAGGCGTGCTGGTGGTACAGCAGCGGGAAAAACGACTGTTTAATGAAACCGAAGAATCTTTCATGGTCACGTTGTCGATGCAACTCGCTGTGATCTTGTCACAAGCTCAGGCAAAAGGTATTTTTGGGCAATATCGACAAAATAGAATTAAAGCTATCCCTGTATCTCAGGGAATTTCAATGGCTTATGGGTGGCAAGATAGCTCCCAACCCTCTTTAGATAGTATTTTCCAAGCCAGTGCCATTGATATCGACAAAGAAAAGCAACGCCTTGTCACTGCCCTCGAAAGTGCTACTGCGGAATGTCGTCGTATTAGTAAACGTTTTATGGCTAGCTCTGCAAAAGAAAGTGCAGCAATATTTGATCTCTATAATCATCTACTTAGCGACCCTCAGCTAAAAAAACACCTATTTGCTGCCATTAATGACAACGCAACCGCTGAATGGGCGGTTAAAACGGTCATTGAAAATTATGTAGAGCAGTTTTCTCGCCTGCGTGACCTCTATTTAAGAGAAAGAGGGGCTGACTTAAAAGCCTTGGGGCAACGTTTATTATTTCATCTTGATGATTCACTGACCGCAAATGAACAGTGGCCAGAGCGTTTTATTTTAGTTGCTGATGAATTAAGCGCTAGCGTATTGGCTGAGTTACCTATTGAGCAACTTGCTGGTGTGGTCGTGCGTGACGGAGCAACACATTCTCATTCTGCGATTTTAATCAGAGCCATGGGGATCCCTGCAATTATGGGGGCAGATATTGAGCCTTCGCTGTTACATAATCGCCATTTAATATTGGACGGCTATCGTGGTGAGCTCTTTATTGAACCTGAGAACTTAATTGTTCAGGAATACCAGCAAATTATTGAAGAAGAAAATGTCATTAGTCGCTTAGCAGAAGGGACTCTTGGGCAAGATGCAACACTTAAAGGTGGCGAACACGTTCATATTTACCTTAATGCGGGTTTAAGTCCGCGTTACGAGCAACAAATTAACACTGGGGTTGACGGTGTTGGCTTGTATCGTACTGAACTGCCTTTTATGCTGCACAATGGTTTTCCCTCGGAAGATGAGCAGAAACAGCTCTATAAGGAAGTTTTACAGCTTTTCCCAACCAAACCGGTTGTGTTAAGAACCCTTGATATAGGAGCTGATAAACAGCTGCCATACATGCCAATTAGCGAAGAAAACCCAAGCTTAGGCTGGCGTGGTATTCGTATTATGTTAGACCAGCCCGAGATTTTTTTGATTCAGCTAAGGGCGATGTTACGGGCAAATATGTTTTCAGGTAATTTACGTATTTTATTACCGATGGTGACCAGTGTTAATGAGATAGACGAAGCCATTTTGCTGGTTAAAAGAGCAAGAGACGAAGTGAGTATTTTATTAAAAATGCCCGTTGAGATGCCCCAAATTGGTATTATGCTTGAAGTTCCTTCTTTGCTATTTTTATTACCAGAGATAAAAAAACGCGTTGATTTTATCTCTATTGGGACTAATGACTTTACACAATATTTACTTGCTGTTGACCGTAATAACACCCATGTAGCGGCACTATATGATAATCTTCACCCCTCAGTTGTGCGCTTTTTAGCAAAAGTAAGTGAAGAGTGCCAACGCCTTCAGCTCCCTGTCAGTGTTTGTGGGGAAATGGCAGGGCAGCCACTTAGCGCAATGGTATTAATTGCTCTAGGATATCGCTCCTTAAGTATGAGTGGGCGTAGTGTTCCTCGCATGAAATATTTAATCCGCCAGCTTGACCCAGTCTTGATGTCGCAGTTAGTACCGAAGTTATTGGCTGCGGAAACGAGTGATAGTGTCAGGCTAGAGGCGAGTGAATTTATGGAGCAACACCATTTAGGCGGTTTTGTACGTGGTGGGATTTAACTTACAACAAGATGTAATTAGTTAAGATGTAAGTAGTTAATTTGGTTTAGTTCGAAAAATATCAAGTATAAATGACTATACTTTTTGTTGTATGCTTCAGGGGACTTCACACATTGAAGTCTGTTGAATACGTAATAGTCGACGAGTAGTTGGCTTAATGATTAAAAAGTGGGGAACAATGAGTAACAACTACTTAGCATTTCCAGAAATAGATCCTGTTATGTTCTCGATTGGGCCAGTATCGTTACACTGGTATGGCTTTATGTACCTTGTTGGCTTTGTTTTTGCCCTTTGGCTAGCAGGACGTCGCGCTGCAAAACCCAATAGTGGCTGGACAAAAAATGAAGTAGAAAACTTGCTGTACGTTGGCTTTGTTGGCGTATTTGTCGGTGGTCGGTTAGGCTACGTTTTCTTTTATAATCTCCCTGTTTTTCTTGACGATCCTTTATATCTATTTAAGGTTTGGGATGGTGGTATGTCCTTCCATGGCGGCCTAATCGGTGTGATATGTGCCATGATGTGGTTTGCTCACCGTACTCGCCGTCGTTTCTTGCAAGTATCTGACTTTGTTGCACCATTAATTCCATTTGGCCTAGGTATGGGTCGTATTGGTAACTTTATTAATGGGGAGCTATGGGGACGAGTAACACTCGATACGCCATGGGCATTTTTATTCCCTCATTCACGCAGTGAAGATATTCAACTTGCCGCCCAGGACCCTTCGCTATTACCCATATTAGAGCAATACGGTGTGCTACCAAGACACCCATCACAGCTTTATGAAATGTTCTTAGAGGGGATTGTTCTGTTCCTTATCTTGAACTTATTTGTGCGTAAACCTCGCCCAATGGGGAGTGTTTCCGGGCTATTCTTGATTGGCTATGGTGCATTTAGGATTATTGTTGAATTCTTTAGGCAGCCAGACGCACAGCTTGGTTTATTTGGTGGTATTAGTATGGGGCAAATTCTGTCAATACCGATGATTATTATTGGAATTCTAATGATTGTTTGGGCTTACAAATATGGTAAAAATGTGCCGGCCCATAAGCCACTAAAAGAGCCTAAAAAGAGTTAATAAGTACAATTACTGGGGCTAACTTAGTCTGCGGAATATAACTATTTTGTAAATAAAGCAATGAAGTACAACAAGACAAAGGTTAGCCACTTAAGTTATTTTTTTAAAAGAGAGTCACTATGAAGCCGTATCTTGATTTATGCCAACGTATTATTGATGAAGGGCAATGGGTTGAAAACAAACGAACAGGAGTTCGTTGTTTAACCGTTATTAACGCTGACCTTGAATATGATGTTGGTAATAATCAATTCCCCTTGATTACGACTCGTAAAAGTTTTTATAAAGCAGCAATAGCAGAGCTTCTTGGCTACCTTCGCGGCTATGATAACGCAGCCCAGTTCCGTGAAATTGGTTGTAATACCTGGAATGCGAATGCAAACGAAAACCAAGCATGGCTGAATAACCCCCATCGTAAAGGTGAAGATGACATGGGGCGCGTCTATGGCGTTCAAGGGCGCTCATGGCAACGTCCAGACGGTACGCACTTAGACCAATTAAAAAAAGTCGTCAATAACTTAAAAAATGGAATTGATGACCGTGCTGAAATCATCACTTTTTATAACCCGGGTGAATTTGAAATGGGCTGTTTGCGTCCCTGCATGCATACTCATACTTTTTCACTATTAGGTGATACACTACATTTAACATCTTATCAGCGTAGTTGTGATGTTCCGCTTGGCCTAAATTTCAATCAAGTACAATGCTTTGTTCTACTTGCTCTAATGGCTCGCATTACAGGGCATAAAGCCGGTAAGGCTTATCATAAAATTGTGAATGCGCACATTTATGAAAACCAATTGCCTTTGATGCGTGATGTCCAGCTGAAACGTGAGCCTTTTGCTTCCCCTTCATTGGTTATTAACCCCAAAATTAAGTCATTAGAAGACCTCGAAACATGGGTAACTTCAGATGATTTTACCCTCGAAGGGTACCAGTGCCATGAAGCTATCAAGTATCCATTTACTGTTTGATTAGCGAATATATTTTTTACTAAGATGGTTTTATCTAAAAGCCATCTTAGTCTTGTTTTTTACATCTCACTATTTCCCCCTTTATTGATTCCATCACTCTTTATTGATTCCATCACTCTTTATTGATTCCATCGCCTTGATGAACTTCATCTTGTCTCATAAGTAATTTACTTTCTTGTATTTACTTTGAATTAACTATTTTTTTGCGAAGCGCTTCGCAGACCGAGTTGTATTTATATGAATCTCTTTATTTTGTTGCGAAACGTTATGCAGTTTGCAATGACAAGCCTCGCTATACCGGTTTTTTTTGGCAATCTCTGTCTTGCGTATGAAAAAGTGAGGTCACAACAAGATGAAAGTTGAATCAAATACAACACAGCGTGGTTTCACCTTAATTGAAATTCTGATTGTTCTATTTATCTGTTCTTTGGTCATGTTGTCTGGTTTATATCAATGGCAGCAGCAGGTAGAAAGGCAGCGATTAATCGACGCAGCTAGGCAAGTATCAGAGTTTATTTATAGTCAAATGACGGAAGGTGTCTATTTAAATAGGTACCAAATATTATCGGTTAAAGTTGGGGTAGGTGATTGGCAGCTGATTGTTAAAGATGCAAATAACAAGCAAGAGGTTGGCAAACTGACAGCAGAAAGGCATCGAGGAATAGAGCTCTGGAAAGCGAGCCGGACGTCAATTCAGCTGTATGGGAAGCAGGGGACTATTCGTGCTTTCAGTATAGGGCTAAAAAATCAGCATGAGCAGATCACAATTTATATCTCTTCATTAGGCCGCATTAGAAGCTGTAGTCATAAAAAAATGACTGGAGTGCCTAAATGCTGAACTCCTTAAATCACGATAAATTTAAAAAACAGCGAGGCTTTACACTGATTGAAATGTTGATGGCAATGGCAATCAGTAGCATTGTCTGTGTATCAGCGATGAGTGTCATCCCTACATTGTTTAAACAAACCTACCGAGCTTACATTCAATATCAAATAGACAAAGATATAAGGCAGACATTAATAAACATGGAAAAAGATTTTAGAAGGATTGGTTACTGCGGTAGCTTAGATTGTGGAAAAGAGCCTTTAAAAATTACATCTAAGTTTTTAAGCCGAGGAAATAATTCATGCATTATTTTTGCCTATGACCAAGATTTATCGGGTAAGTGGGAGGACATTAAATCTAAGTCGATAGAGTCTGATTATTTTGGGTATCGGTTAAACAATGAAAAATTAGAGTCTAATCGAAATGTCAGAGATTGCGATGGAACGCGTTGGCAATCGCTATTTGATGAGAAGCTAATCAAAGTTAAAACATTAGCATTTGGTTGGCAGGAAAATACCCAATTACTTGAAATGAAAATAAATCTTAAGACAGATTTGTTGCCCAACCAAACGTTTAATTACCAAATAGCAGTCTTGGTTAGAAACTTATGAAGAATATAGCGCAACAACAGGGAAATGCCTCTCTACTTATGGTTATTATTTTTATCACAATAGGCTCATTATTGATTAAATCTGTGCATTTTTTCCAAGAGCGGGCTCGGGATGATCTGCGTAAGGAAATTAAATATTTCGATACTTTTAATAAAGCAGAATCAGCTCTTTCATGGGGGGCGACATTGCAATGGGATAGTAAACAGAGAGGGTTAAAGAATTGGGTTTGCCAGAAAGAGAAAACTCAACAGTGGAAAAGCTGCTTAAAACATTATAAAGGGGCGACTTTTTTGCTGTCGGGACAAAGCCATTATCGTCTAGGAAATGATATTAAAGTTTATCGATGGATGGTATTAGATGCAAATAAGCAACAGCTTTTTCCCCGTAAAAATGGGTGGTTAGATTATTGCCCAGTGGTAAAAAAAGGGTTTTGCTAGTGAAAATAGAACAGCAAGGATTCGCATTAATAGAGGCAATGATTGGCGTGGTTGTTTTTGCTATTTCATTGGTAGCTTTGGTAAACTATTCGCAATATATCATATTGAATTTTAATCAATTGTATATGAATTCTTCAGCGGTTAGGGGATTGCATAGTACATTAGAAAAGAGCGCAATGTTAACAGCATCAATATCTGGGGAGAAAAATTCTGCCATGGACCCAGATTTGCGTTACCCTGAATGGAAAATACAAGCAACTCGTTTACCGCAGGCCGATAATTGTACTGAGTTAGTGGTATCGTTAACAATAAAAAAACAACCATTTTCATTAAGTCGTTGGTATTGCTCAATAGGAGAGCACTATGTTTCAAGTGTATCATTCTAATCAATTAGATTTATTAAAAGATCTAATGACTCATTTAATGAAAAATGAACCACTTTCTCACCCTTTTGAGCAAGAAATAATTTTAGTACAAAGTCCTGGGATGTCACAGTGGCTGCAAATCGAACTTGCTAAACAGTTTGGTATTGCTGCAAATATTAACTATCCCTTACCGGCAACATTTATTTGGGACATGTTTAGGCGAGTCTTACCGGATATTCCAAAAGAAAGTGCTTATACCAAACAAGCAATGACATGGAAACTCATGACAATACTGCCAACAGTCATTGACGAGGACGAATTTGAACCTTTAAGGCATTATCTTCAAGAGGATGCAGATAAACGTAAACTTCATCAGCTTGCTGGTAGGGTTGCCGATTTATTTGACCAATATTTAGTTTATCGCCCACAATGGGTCGAAGTATGGCAAAGAAATGAACTAGTAGAGGGTCTAAGTGAAAATCAACTGTGGCAAAAACGTTTGTGGCAATGCCTTGTTGATTATTCAAATGAATTAAAACAGCCGCCTTGGCACCGTGCTAATTTATATCAACATTTTATTGGTACATTGTCATCGACTCCTGATTTAGGAAAAATGCTGCCTAAACGTATTTTTATTTGTGGTATTTCATCTCTCCCGCCTGTTTATTTACAAGCTCTCAATGCAATAGCAGAGCATACAGATGTTCACTTAATGTTCACTAACCCCTGTCGTTATTATTGGGGAGACATTCAGAGTGCGTCATTTTTAGCTAGATTACAGCAAAGAAAGCTGCGACATTATCTTGATAAACATGAAATTTCTCGCTTCAAATTTGAAGGACACGTTCCTGATTTATTTAATGAAAATGGTGAGCAGGACATTGCCAATCCACTGCTTGCATCGTGGGGGAGGCTTGGCAGGGACAATTTATATTTTATTTCTCAAATCGATAGCGCTAATGAAATATCAGCCTATGTTGATACTGAACGAGTCAATTTATTAGAGAATGTCCAGCAAGATATTTTAGATCTTGAAAACCACGCTCAATTAGGGACAACATTAGAAAATTATGAAACGAGTCTTGGTAAACGACCGATCAGTGAGCTAGATGATTCGATAACATTCCATTTGTGTCATAGCGCACAGAGAGAAGTTGAAATATTACAAGATCATTTGCTTTCTCTGTTTGAGGAAGACCCATCGCTAACACCGCGTGATGTGATAGTCATGGTTGCAGATATTGACAGCTATGCACCGTATATTCAGGCTGTTTTCGGTAATACTACATCAACTCGATATATCCCCTTTTCAATTTCAGATAGGAAAGCACTACAAGCTCATCCCATTTTACAAGCATTTATTATGCTACTTGACTTACCTCAGAGCCGTTTTTCAACGGAGCAAGTTCTCAGCCTACTTGAAGTTTCTGCATTTTCTCAACGTTTTGGTATTGATGAAAGTGAATTAGGCTTATTACGCCGCTGGGTTAATGAATCAGGGATCCGCTGGGGGCTTGATGACGATAATGTACGTTCTTTCGCTTTACCAGTGATAGGGCAAAATACATGGGAATTCGGTTTAAGTAGGATGTTGCTTGGCTATGCAATGGATAGCAGAAATGGACCGTGGAGTGGTATTTTACCTTATGATGAATGTAGTGGTTTAGCGGCTCAACTAGCTGGGAAATTAGCATTATTAATCAACACACTTAGAGAATGGCGTTCTTTACTAGCACAAGAACGTCCACTTGAAGAGTGGAAAGAGCTTTGCCAACAACTACTTAATAGCTGTTTTATGGTTGATGGAGAAACTGAACTCGTTCTCGCACTATTGACGGAACAGTGGCATCAAATCGTTGATAATGCGATAACTTCAGGATATGAAGAACAAGTGCCATTGCGTTTAATTCGTGATGAGCTTTCAGTTCGTTTTGATGATGAAAAGATTAGTCAACGTTTCTTGGCGGGGGCTGTTAATTTTTGTACGTTGATGCCAATGCGTTCAGTGCCATTTAAGGTTGTGTGTTTATTGGGAATGAATGATGGGGCTTACCCGCGAAATATACCACCTTTAGGGTTTGATTTGATGGCTGAAAAGCCTGTTCGTGGAGATAGAAAACGCCGGGACGACGATAGATATCTATTCTTAGAAGCATTGAATTCAGCATCTAAACAACTGTATGTTAGCTATATTGGGCTTTCTATTCGTGATAATCAGCCTTGTAATCCATCGGTATTAGTGACTGAATTAATTGACTATATTTGCCAAAGTTTTTGTTTAATTGGCGATGAAACCTTGAACATAGATGAAAGTGCGAAACGATTAAGGGGACATCTGGTCATTCAACATAATAGAGTCCCATTCGCAAAAGAAAATTTCTTACCAGAAACGCCTTATCAGAGCTTCGCGAGTGAGTGGTTACCTGCCGCAAAAACAACAAATAAAGTTGATGAGCCATTTTGTTCAGTACTTGAAATACGAGAACCCATTACTGAAATTTCGTTAGAACAATTATTACGTTTTTATCGTCATCCGATTAGGGCATTTTTTCAACAGCGTTTGAAAGTGCATTTCTCTATTGAAGAAACTGAACTGCCAGAAGAAGAACCGTTTAACTTAGGTCGGTTACAACGATATAAAATTAATGATCAAATTTTAAATTTACTTGTCAAAGATAAAAGTATTGAGCCTTTTTATTCTGCTTTAAAGGCATCGGGTCAGCTGCCAGCCAGACAATTTGGCCAACTTTTCTGGGAACAGCAGTTGAATGAGATATCGCCATTAGCTGAAAAAGTTAAAGAATATGATATGCAGCTATTTGATTATCCATTTGATTTTCAGTTAAATGGGGTCAAAATTACAGGTGTACTGAAAAATGCTCATGAAACAGGAATAGTACGCTATCGTCCGGCTTACTTAACTGCTAATGATGGGGTGCAGCTATGGGTGGAGCATTTGCTATTTAACTCGCAAATAGGTGAAGGGGAAAGCCTTGCACTAGGAAGAGATAATAGTATTTGGCAGTTTTCCGCTATTAGCAAAGAAGATGCATTGGCTTATCTACAAGATTTAGTTGTAGGCTATTGCGAAGGGTTTAATTCCCCACTAATTCTTCTTTCTCAAAGTGGTTGGAGTTGGGTTAAGGCTTGTTTTGATAAAAAGACAAAAGAGTACGATTTTTCGAGCGAAGAAATTCAACAAAAAGCATTATCTGCTTTGCTCCAAAGCTTACAAGGAAGTCAGATGCAAAAAGGCGAGATGGAAGACGACTATGTGTCAAGAGTTTGCAGAAGCATTGATGATGCGATGATTAAATCTTTGTTATCAAACACTCAACGGTTTTTATTACCGATGACAAAATACTTGAAATGACAGGAGAGCAACAAAGGATGCAATATTTATCCAAAAATATCGCTCATCTATTTTTATTACTGATAATTTTTTTCGGTGGCCAAGCGGTTGCAGCACAACCACTTTGGCAAGTTTTGCCTGAAACAGTAAATAAAAGTGAAAGTGACCCTAGGGAATACAAAGCCATCAAACTCAGTAATGATATGACGGTTTTATTAGTATCAGATACCAAAGCAACAAAATCATTGGCTGCGGTATCGATACCTGTTGGTAGTATTGAAAACCCAAATAGCCAGTTAGGGTTGGCTCATTATTTAGAGCATATGGTTTTAATGGGCTCCAAAAAGTACCCAGAGCCAAGTAGTTTCTCTGAATTTTTGCAAAAACACGGTGGTAGCCATAATGCAAGTACCGCTTCTCATCGTACTGCTTATTACTTTGAAGTTGAAAATGGAGCACTAAAAGAAGCGACGGATAGGCTTGCAGATGCATTAGCTGAGCCACTTTTAGACCCGATTAATGCGGACAGAGAACGTAATGCAGTTAATGCAGAACTTACAATGGCACGCTCTCGTGACGGGATGCGTATATGGCAAGTACGTTCTGAAACATTGAACCCATTACACCCGAACTCACGCTTTTCTGGGGGGAATTTAGAGACTCTGAAAGATAAACCTAATAGCAAACTACAAGATGAGCTCGTGGGTTTTTATAAGCAGTATTATTCTGCAAACCTAATGAATGCAGTGCTTTATGGCGACCAATCTATTGAGTCATTAGCGAATATTGCACAGGAAACATTTGGGCGTATACCTAATTTTAATGCCAGTGTTCCGGCTGTTAATACCCCTGCGGTAACGGATAATGAAAAAGGCATTATTATTCATTATGTGCCAGCTCAACCACAAAAAGCCATACAAATTGAATTTAGCATAAAAAATAATATGGCAGATTTTCGCAGTAAAAGTGACAACTATATTAGTTACTTAATTGGTAATAGAAGCCCAGGAACATTGGCGGATTGGTTAATATCGCAAGGGCTTGCTGAAGGTATCAGCGCCTCTGCCACTCCAAATTTAGATAGAAACTATGGCTCATTCTCTATTTATGTCACGCTGACAGATAAAGGGTTACAGGAAAGAGACGAAATTATCGCAGCTATCTTTTCTTATATTGAGTTAATTAAGAATGATGGAGTTAATAAAAGCTACTTTGATGAAATAGCAAAAGTTCTTAATTTATCATTCCGTTATGGTTCAATTGTCAGGGACATGAACTACATTGAATGGTTATCAGACCAAATGATTGATGTTCCAGTTAATCATGTTCTTGACTCAGATTACATTGCTGATAAGTATGACCCTGAAGCGATTAAACAGCGTTTATCAGAGCTCACTGCGCAAGAGGCGAGAATTTGGTTTATTAGTCCAAATGAACCGAATAACAAAAAAGCCTACTTTGTTGATGCACCGTATCAAGTTAATAAAATCACAGCAAAACAATTTAAAATCTGGGCAAGTTTAGAATCTAAAATGAATTTTAAATTGCCTGCTTTAAACCCGTATATTGCTGATAATTTATCACTAATTAAAACTGATAAGGCTTATAAACACCCCGAGTTCATCTATCAAGATGGCAATACACGTGTGTTATATATGCCAAGTCAATATTTTGCAGATGAGCCAAAGGCGAGTATCACCTTATCATTACGTTCTAACCAAGGTGACAAAGACGCTAAGCAACAAGTCACGGGCTCTTTATTACAATATATCGCTTCATTGAAAATGGATGAACTGCAATATCAGGCATCTGTAGCTGGCATGTCTGTCTCTGTTTCTCAGGGAATCGGTCTGCAATTAAATGCTAGTGGTTACACCCAACATTTACCTGAACTCTTTTTATCCATGACAAAGCTATACCTGAATTTTGAGCCAACGGAACAAGAGTTAGCTCAAGCGAAGTCTTGGTATAAAGAGCAAATTGAAGTTGCTAATAATGCGAAAGCTTATGAGCTGGCCATGCAACCGCTTCAGCGTATTAATAGTGTGCCTTATTTTGAGCAAGAACAGCGTTTAGCCGAGCTAGATAAAATTTCATTGCAGGACATCACTAACTACCGTGAAATGGTAGTTAAAAGTGCCGCATTACAAGCGCTGGTCTTTGGTAATATGACTGAATCGCAAAGCATTAAAACTATTAAAGATGCACAGCAATTATTAAAGAGCGAAGGTACCAATTGGTGGCGTGGTGACATTGTCGTTATTGACAAAAATTACCTAGCAGATTTCCACAAACAGGGGAATAGCTCAGATAACGCACTTGCTGAAATCTTTATCCCAGACGGTTATAGCCGCATTGATGGTGCAGTATTATCAGGTATTCTTTCTAAAGTGATTCAGCCTTGGTTTTATGACCAATTAAGAACCAATGAGCAACTGGGTTACGCAGTATTTGCTTTTAAAGCAGGGCTGGGGGATCAGTGGGGAATGGGCTTTTTAATTCAAAGTAATGCTAAAACCCCGAGTTACTTAAATACTCGTTACCAACAATTTTATCTTCAAGCATTAGAGAAACTGAAAAAACTACCGATAGATGAGTTTAATCAATATAAACAGTCTATTATCACAGAGATGAACCAACCACCTCAAACATTCTATGAGGAAGTAGGCCGTTACTCATCTGATTTTTCTAGAAATATTTTCAGTTTTGATACACGTGAAAAAGTTATTGCAACTTTAGGGACCGCAACGAAAGAACAAGTCATCGAGTATTATGAAAATGCGGTTATAAAGCACAAAGGATTAGCAGTTAGCTCCCAAGTTATAGGCCAAGGAGTTGATACTAAAGTGGGGTATGCTCATCTGAAAGATTGGGTGCTTTACTCGACAGCTTCTCAGTTGCAAAAGATTTTACCAATAAAGGAAGATGCTGAGTGAATAAAGTGCAGGTAAAGTCCCAATTACTGAATGTTTTTTCATTGCCTCTGTGTGGACAGCGGTTAATTGAAGCATCTGCAGGAACGGGTAAAACATACACAATTGGTATACTTTATCTGCGGCTTTTACTAGGTCTGGGAGGCGTTAATGCGTTTCCTAGGCCGTTAAGTGTTGAAGAGATTTTAGTTGTGACATTTACTGAGGCTGCGACGAATGAGTTACGGGGACGTATTCGTCAACGTATTCATGACATGCGCTTAGTTTGCTTAAGAAATGGTGTTGGTTTCGAGTCGCAGCCTGAGTATCTTGAATTATTAGCCGAGCTTTCGGGGGAGTCCCAAAGAAAATTCGCTGCGCAATGGCTGCAGGCAGCGGAAAGGCAAATGGATGAAGCGGCGATATATACTATCCATGGTTTTTGCCAAAGAATGCTAGTTCATAATGCATTTGAGTCGGGAGTATTGTTCGAACAAACAATGATTCAAGATGAATCTCCGATTCAAAAACAAGCCTGTGCAGACTTTTGGCGCCGTCATTTTTATCCTCTGAATTACTCCATGACAAGAGTCATTCAGTCACTGTGGAATAGTCCCGAAGCATTGCTTTCGGAGATTAAACCTTTCTTACAGGGTGATATTCCTTTAATTATTAACCAACCGAAACAAGTAGAAACTCTAGAAGAACGGCATCAGCGGCTAATCTTGTTAATTGAGTCAGTTAAAACGGCATGGTTAGAAAATTCAGCGGATTTTGAGAAACTCATCGCTGAGTCAGATGTTGATAAACGAAGTTATAGTACTCGTTTTCTACCCGCATGGTTGATAAAAATTGGCGAATGGGCTCAAGAAGAAACAGAAGATTATCAGCTGCCTAAAGATCTTGAACGCTTCTCACAAACGGTACTACATAAAAAATCAAAAAGTGGCTCAGGGCCAGAGCATGTTGTTTTCCAAAGAATAGATGAGCTACTTTCTCAATCATTAACCCTAAAAGATCTAATTATTCCACTGGCAATTTCAGAGGTGAGGTCAGCGATTAGTTTTGAAAAACATAACCGTGGTGAAATGGGATTTGATGATTTATTGACCCGTTTAGATAGTGCTCTTGCTCAAGAGAGTGGAAAGTTTTTAGCTCAAGCTATCAGCCAACGTTTTCCCGTTGCGATGATAGATGAATTTCAAGACACGGATGCACAGCAGTATCGTATTTTCCAAAGAATTTATCGAGAAGTTAATGACAGCGCATTACTTTTTATTGGCGACCCTAAACAAGCTATTTATGCTTTTCGAGGCGCTGACATTTTCACTTACATTGAAGCAAAAAATGAAGTTAGCGCTCACTATACATTAGAGACTAATTATCGCTCATCACAAAATATGGTTGAAGCTATTAATCATCTATTTAGCCATTGTCAGTCACCTTTTATTTTTGAACAAATTCCTTTTCAACCCGTTAATTTCGCTAAGCAAAATAGCGGTAGAAAACTTATCCATAATGGTGAAGAAGTCAACGCGCTTACATTTTGGAAAATGGAAGAAGAAGGTGTCTCCGTTGCTGAATATGAGCAAGCAACAGCTTCACAATGTGCAGTACAAATCGCACAATACTTGCAAGGTGGCTTGCAAGGTAGTAGCTATTTTGACAATAAAGGAACGCATACTCCTGTCGAAGCTTCGGATATTACTGTGTTGGTGCGCAGTCGGCGCGAAGCCGTATTAATTCGTGATGCTTTAAATCGGTTAAATATCCCTTCGGTGTTTCAATCTAATCGGGAGAGTGTATTTTCAACGTCAGAAGCTAGGGATTTATTGTGGTTACTACAGGCAGTTTTAACACCTGAAAAAGAACGTGTTTTGCGCAGTGCATTGGCGACAGGAATATTGGGTTTAACCGCTAAACAAATTGATGACCTAAACCATGATGAAAGGTCGTGGGAAAAAATTGTAGATGAATTTGCTCGTTATGCCGTGGTGTGGCAAAAACGAGGCGTGCTCCCCATGCTTAGAATGGTCATGGCGCAGAGGAAAATTGCAGAAACATTATTATCAGGCACCGACGGAGAGCGTCGCTTGATGGATGTGATGCATATTGGTGAATTACTGCAAGAAATGTCATTACAACTTGAAGGTGAGCACACACTAATCCGTTGGTTAGCGCAACAAATAGCCCATCCTGATCATCAATCTGACGCACAGCAAATGCGTCTTGAAAGTGATAAACATTTGGTGCAGATCAGTACCATACATAAATCTAAAGGCCTTGAATACAAAATTGTATGGCTGCCTTTTGCGAGCAATTTTTTACCTCAATCTAAAGGCTTATATCACGACAGAACAGATTATGGGGTACGGCTAGATTTAAATGATAGCGAAGAAAATGTCGCTTTAGCTGACGAAGAACGCTTGGCAGAAGACCTACGTTTATTATATGTGGCACTCACAAGGGCTATTTATCACTGTAGTGTCGGTATTGCACCATTAATTAAAGGTAACAGGAAAAAAAGTGGTGAAACCGATTTACACTTATCTGCACTGGGTTACGTTATCCAAAAAGGGCAAGCTGGTGATTACCAACTCTTAAATGAGATGTTGGCTGAAATTAGCAATGACGTTATTGATGTTGCAGTGATTAATCAACCTAAGTCGGAACGCGTATTATTAGAACAAAATGATCGTGTAAACTTATCCGCAAGAGCAGTGACTCGTCATTTTAATGACCACTGGCGTGTTACTAGCTATTCGGGGTTAAGTTACGGTTCAAGCCATACTGAAGCAGAAGAATCAGTTTCAGCATTGCAATTTGCGAATTCATTAGCCCCAAATATGGATATTGAGGCTAGTGTTGATGTAGAGCAGCAGGAAGACGAGTCTTTGTCCCTAACTCCTCATCAATTTCCTAAAGGTGCGTCACCAGGAACATTTTTACATAGCTTAATGGAAGAGATTGATTTTAGTGAACCAGTTTCTCAAGAATGGTTGGCTGAAAAACTTGAATCCTCAGGGTTCGACTTACAGTGGGCGCCAATGCTGCAAGAATGGCTACACGCAATTGTACATGCACCACTATCAGAAGACGGGTTATGTTTATCTGCTTTACGGCCTCAAGACCAATTAGATGAGATGCAGTTTTATCTCCCTATTGAGTCAATGTTGAGTGCAGGCCATTTAGATAAGATAACACATCAATATGATCCATTATCACAACGTTGTCCTCCACTAAGTTTTGAGAAAGTTCAGGGAATTTTAAAAGGGTTTATTGACCTCACCTTTTACTGGAAAGGTAAATTTTACCTTCTTGATTATAAGTCAAATTATCTAGGGGAAGACGCTAGCTTTTATACTCAAGAAGCGATGGCTGAAGCGATGATAGACCACCGCTATGATTTGCAATATCAACTATACTCGTTGGCGTTACATCGTTACCTAAAGCAAAGAATGCCTAATTATGATTATGAAACCCATTTTGGGGGTGTCTATTATTTATTTCTAAGGGGGGTAGATGATGTTAACTCCAGTAACGGTATTTTCTTTTATCGCCCTATAGAAGCGTTTATTGAAGCGTTAGATAGCTTATTTAAAAATGTTCAACAAGGGGAACCCGCTTAATGAAATCCCTATTTAATCAGGCTATTGAGCTACGTATCTTTACACCTCTTGATGTGCAATTTGCTTACAGTATTTCTGATGATAAGCACCCGATAGTGCTTATGATTGCCGCACTTCTTAGCGCAGAAACTATGGCTGGGCACGTTTGCTTAGCATTGGCAGATGTTGTACCTGAAAAGTTATTTGCAGGAAGGCATCCTGAATTAGCCGCTGAATTTTGGCAAAAAATGGGAGAGCCGAGCGAACAAGTACTTTATCAAACGCTCAAACAAGCAAATGCAGTGTCGCTATCAACAGAAAACCAGATCTCGCCTTTAATACTTTCAGGGGAATACTTATATTTTCAACGGATGTGGCAATATGAGCAATATGTTGCAAAGTTTTTCTCTAACACATCAATAGAAAAGCAAAATAATGCCCAAATCAAGGAAGTACTAGATAATTTATTTCCTACTACTGATGATATTGATTGGCAAAAAATTGCAGCAGCAGTTGCCGTAACCAGCAAGGTGTCAATCATATCAGGGGGGCCAGGGACGGGAAAAACAACAACGGTTGCACGTATCCTTGCCGCATTAATTAAGCTTGAAACCAAACTTCACCACAAAATTAGAATAGAGCTGGCTGCTCCAACTGGTAAGGCGGCAGCTAGGTTGACGGAATCTCTTGGTGAAGCGATGAAAAAGATGCCTTTAACCGATGAAGAACGCGCTGTTTTGCCTAATCATGCAAAAACATTACACCGTTTATTAGGGGCTCAACCTGAAAGTCAGCAGTTTCGTTATAACCGAGACAACCGTTTATCTCTTGATGTACTCATTGTTGATGAAGCCTCAATGGTAGATTTACCCATGATGAGTAAATTACTTGAGTCACTGCCTGAAAATGCAAAATTAATATTTCTAGGTGATAAAGATCAACTTGCTTCTGTCGAAGCGGGTGCTGTGTTAGGGGATATTTGTCAGTTTGCTGATAACGGTTATAGTGTGGAAAGGGCATCTCAACTTTCGGCGCTAACAGGATATTCAGTTGCAGCTTATGCATCACCAAACGGCCCAATTATTCGTGATAACCTATGTTTATTGCGTAAAAGCTACCGTTTTTCTGCAGACTCAGGGATTGGCCAACTCGCTTTTGCTGTAAATGAAGGGAATGTTTCTCGAGTTCAACAATTACTAAATCAACAACGTCCAGATGTGCATAGTTATATTCAAGAAACAGCGGATGATTACGCGAAAATTTTATTAGATGCCGCTGAAAATTATAAGGAATATCTACTTGCGGTTAAAGATAAAGAAGATCCTGAGCAAGTTCTGAAAAAATTTAACCAATATCGGTTACTAACGGCTCTGCGGGAAGGGCCTTTTGGCGTTATTGGCCTTAACGATAAATTAGAAAAATTATTTCATAGGCAAGGGATAATAAACCGCCCATATAATTTATTGAATAAACACTATGCAGGCCGACCAATTATGATTAGTCGTAATGATAGCCCATTAGGACTTTTTAATGGGGATATAGGCATCATTTTACCAGATGAAGAAAATGCACTGAGAGCCTATTTCCAATTTCCAGATGGGACTATTCGTGGAGTACAACCTAACCGGCTTCCACAGCATGAAACAGCTTATGCAATGACTGTTCATAAATCACAAGGTTCGGAGTTTGCTCATACCGCATTGGTTTTACCAAATGTATATTCTCCAGTGATGACACGTGAGCTTGTGTATACAGCAATAACTCGAGCTAAAAAAGAGCTATCTCTTTACGGTAGCCCAAAAGTATTACGTCGAGCCGTTGAAACGCCAACTAAGCGACGGAGCGGTTTAGCGACCCAATTAATGTAACTAACTTATTTGTAAGTTACGTGAATAATTCACCCTAAAGTAAAGGTAATGAGATGGATAACCAGCAAGAAATGACGGCAATTACAGTAACATTAAATGCAAGGCTTGAGCCTATTAGGCGTGGTGACTTAGAAGATGCATTTAATGAAGTCATGAAAAGCATGGATAAAAATATCCATGTCACAGGTGGTGGGACATTATTAGGTGATAATGGTGAAGCGCAGGAATGTGATATAGAAATAGCACTTGAAGAGGCGAGTGACGAAAATATCAGTTTAATTATTCAACTTTTTTCTTCAATGTTAGCTCCAAAAGGCTCTCGTTTATTTATTCATGGGGAAGATGTTCGAATCGATTTTGGTTCAGATGAAGGTATGGCTATTTATTTCAACGGGACAGAACTCGCGGATGACGTTTATGAAAACGGGGATATCAGTGAAGTGTTCGATATTCTAGATGATGCTGTGGAAGATATTGGGAGCATTCATGGCGTTTGGGATGGCCCGACAGAAACCGCATTCTATTTTTATGGTACATCTTTCGCTGAGATGAAAGCGGCAATTCAACCACATTTAGATTCCATTCCTTTGTGTGAGAAAGCTAGAGTTATTCAGATAGCTTAACGGCTATTCCGTAGTTTTAAAGCTACGACCCAAACTATGCATCCTTGTATAGTTTGGGGCTAAAGTCAGTGACGAAACAGTAATTATGCTGAAGACTCTAATATTCACTTATCAGCTTGGTTTTTTAGGTCTAAAATCAATATTTTAGAGCGACGCTGGTAGTTATATAAAGCCTGCTTTTTCATTGGTAACATCTCAATCTCCGCGGGGGTAAAACCACGCTCTTGAAACCAATGGATACTACGAGTTGTCAGGACAAATAGTTTATCTAAACCAAATTGTTTTGCTTGTACAGCAACACGGTGCAGTAACTCCTCTCCTCTAGATGAACTTCGGTAATCAGGATGAACAGCGACACAAGCCATTTCACCTAGTTTTTCTTCTGGGTAAGGGTAAAGCGCTGCACAAGCAATGACTAAGTTATCACGTTCAATAATGGTAAATTTATCAATTTCCATTTCTAATTGCTCACGTGAACGTCTAACTAAAATCCCTTGTTGCTCTAATGGGCGAATAAGCTCTAATATTCCACCAATATCATTAATGTTTGCACGGCGGATTTGTTCCGCACTTTCCATGACGATTTGGGTACCAATACCATCACGAGAGAATAACTCTTGAATTAACGAGCCATTTTCTTGGTAGCTCAATAGGTGGCTACGGCGGACGCCTCGGCGGCAAGCTTTTGCGGCTCCGCGTAAAAAGCGCACAGTTCCTGAATAGTAATCACCTTCAGATTCAAGTTCTTGGATGCGGTTTTCTGCTTCATTTGGGAATAATTCAGACAAAATATTGCCTTCTTTGTCTGCTACACCTTGTGAGGAGCAAAAACCGATCAGTTTTTCCGCTTTCATTTTTACTGCTAATTGAGTGGCAATTTCTTCAGAGGTCAGATTAAAACTTTCCCCTGTGACTGAGACGGCAACCGGCCCAATTAGTACAATAGAACCATTATCTAATTGATTATTAATGGCTTCTTCATTAATACGACGGATCCTTCCACTGTGGCAATAATCAATACCATCGTCAACGCCCAGAGGTTGGGCAATAACGAAATTGCCACTAACCACATTAATGTGTGCGCCTTGAAGCGGGGTATTACCTAAGCTCATAGATAACCGAGCCGTGATATCTAATTGTAAAGCGCCAGAAGCTTGCTTTACATATTCAAGAGTATTCGCATCGGTGACGCGAGTATGTTTATGATAAACCGCATCATATTTATGCTCTGCTAAAATGTCCTCAATTTGAGGCCTAGCGCCATAAACGACAACAATTCGGATGCCTAAACTATGCAATAATCCTATGTCATTGACAATGCTAGGAAAATTTTCATGCGCAATCGCTTCACCACCAAGCATAATAATAAATGTTTTGCCGCGGTGGGCGTTTATATAAGGAACCGAATGGCGAAACTCATCAACCAACTCGGTGCTGCGCTCTTTCATAACAACCCTCCTAATTGAATTTTTATTCGTTAATAATGTATTTTTATTCTTTTTGTCGGTAAATATCAAGTAAAAGATGGGATAAAAAAAGTAACATTTTTATTTTTTACATTTACATATCTCTAAATTTAACTCGATATACTCTATGAAAACTAAATTGCATAAAATTGACACAGAAAGTCACTCACAAATATTTTCTCTCAGTATGATTAGGTTATACTCATGTCTGTAACTCTATAGATGCTTTGATATATTCTTAATGACAGAGTGCAAATGATTAGTTAGAGTGCGTATTTCAAGGCTAACTATTAGCATTTATCCTAAAATCACTTTATTTCTCAGTTCTAGGTTCGGAATTATTGATGAGTCACCAAGATCACAACCCATCGAAGCGTCGTTTTATTCAAGGCGCAGCAGCAGTTATGTTACTGAGCATTAGCCCATTCGGTTTTTCTGCGAGTAGCAGCGTGGTGGCTGTGCGCATTTGGCCAGCATCGAGCTATACACGAGTTACATTGGAATCTAGTACTCCATTGAAGTACCGTCAGTTTGTGCTTAATAACCCTGAGCGTATTGTGGTCGATCTTGAAGGGGTGCAGTTAAATAATGTATTGAAGGATATGGGAACTCAAATTCAAACACGTGATCCCTACCTTAAACTAGTTAGAGTTGGGCAATTTGATCCGAAAACGGTTCGCTTGGTATTTGAAGTTAAAAATAAAGTCAGTCCTCAATTCTTCTCGATGGCCCCTGTTGCGGAATTTAAGCATCGCTTAGTTCTTGATTTTTATCCAGGTAAAGGCGTTGACACCAATGATGATCCTCTATTGGCATTACTTGAGGATTATAATAAAGGTGATCTTGAGGAGAGCATGCCTGCTCAAGCGAAGAAACCGGGTAAAGCAGGGACGGATCGCCCAATTATTATTATGATCGACCCAGGACATGGTGGCGAAGACCCCGGTGCGATCGGCAAATATAAAACGCGTGAAAAAGATGTGGTTTTACAGATCGCACGTCGGCTAAAAGCACTGATAGATAAAGATCCTAAAATGCGCTCCTATATGACACGCAATGAAGATGTCTTTATTCCATTAAAAGTCCGAGTGGCGAAAGCGCGTAAAATGCAGGCAGATTTATTCGTTTCAATTCATGCGGATGCATTTACTAATCGTTCAGCCCGAGGCTCTTCTGTTTTTGCACTATCGACGAAAGGCGCGACCAGTAATACGGCTCGTTACCTTGCACAAACACAAAACGAAGCGGACTTAGTGGGCGGAGTGAGTAAAAGTGGTGATGTGTATCTTGACCATACGATGTTTGATCTCGTGCAAACTGCGACAATTAATGACAGCTTGAAATTCGGTGACGAAGTACTAAAACGAATGGGAAAAGTTAACAAGCTGCATAAAAACAGAGTTGACCAAGCCGGATTCGCGGTACTTAAAGCACCTGAGATCCCATCGATTCTAGTCGAAACCGCTTTTATTAGTAATTTGGAAGAAGAGAAGAAATTAAAAACAGCAAAATTCCAACAGCAAATGGCAGAATCCATTTTTGAAGGAGTAAAAGCTTATTTCCGTAACGGTGGTGCATTAGCGATCCGCAACTAGTTAATTTAAAAAGATTAAGAAAGGTGATAAACGTATGTGGATCGCCTTTTTTATTTTTCAGTTATGATTAAAAATAGAATTTTTATAGTGATATTAAAAAGGTGATGGGGGACCAGAAAGGGGACTCAAAAGAATTGGTTGCGGGGGCTGGATTTGAACCAACGACCTTCGGGTTATGAGCCCGACGAGCTACCATGCTGCTCCACCCCGCGACTGAAGAGGTAAAAAATTGGTTGCGGGAGCTGGATTTGAACCAACGACCTTCGGGTTATGAGCCCGACGAGCTACCATGCTGCTCCATCCCGCGACTGAATTTTTACGACTTTATACTGCAGATTTTTTGTTACTTTACTGATTTAATCAGTAATTGGTTGCGGGGGCTGGATTTGAACCAACGACCTTCGGGTTATGAGCCCGACGAGCTACCATGCTGCTCCACCCCGCGTCCGATGCGGGCACTATACTCGGGATGAGATCTGATGCAAGTTTTTTCGTGTTTTTTTTTCAAAATTTAGCATTTACAGAACAAAATTTGTTCTGTTTGGCTGTTTTTTACACTTTGATGAGTTGGTGAAGGAAAATAACCACTCTAAATATATTTACACGTTTCATTCCCTAATTGGGTTTGCTATTGTGCGCTTCATATTGGATTGTTGGATTTATCTGGGTGGTAGAGCATGAATATAGGGCTAACAAAAATCGTCAATAAACAAACAGTAAAAAAGTGGTTAGTAACCAGTGTATTTCTTTCCTTATTAGCTGGGTGCCAAACCCATCCAACGGATAAAGGCCAACAATATAAAGATGGTCGCTTAGTTCAAGATTTACAGAAAGTAAATCAAGTGAATGTACAGGGACGACCAATCAATGCGCCAGATTTTAATCAGCAGGTTAATGAAATCAAAAATGCATCACCACGGTTGTTTAAAAATAACAATGATGCTTACCATGCCATAGAAAATTGGTTGATGGCGGGAGGAGATCCGGCTCAATTGGCAAATTTCAATTTAACGGCTTTCCAAATGGAAGGTGCCGATAATTATGGAAACGTGCAATTTACAGGATATTACACACCTGTGATTGAGGCCCGTCGTATGGCACAAGGTGAATTTCGTTATCCGTTATACGGTATGCCCCCAAAAGGAAAGAAGCGTTTACCTAGCCGAGCCGCGATTTATAACGGTGCCCTGAGTGATAATTTAATTTTAGCTTATAGTAATTCACCCGTTGAAAATTTTATGATGGAAGTTCAGGGAAGTGGCTATGTTGATTTTGGGGATGGTAGTCCTTTGAATTTCTTTGGTTATGCAGGTAAAAATGGCCATGCGTACAAAAGTATCGGAAAAGTGCTGGTAGACCGCGGTGAGGTTCCTCTAAGCCAAATGTCATTACAAGCTATCCATGATTGGACGGACCAGCATAGCGAGCAAGAAGTTCGCCAGCTTTTAGAAGAAAACCCGTCATTTGTCTTTTTTAAACCGCAATCATTTGTCCCTGTTAGAGGTGCAAGTGCGGTTCCTTTAATTGCTAAGGCATCCGTTGCATCAGATAAAACCCTCATTCCACCGGGTACAGCTTTGCTCGCAGAAATCCCTGTATTAGATAATAACGGGAAATTTACGGGGCAGTATGAAATGCGTATGATGATAGCCTTGGATGTCGGTGGTGCAATTAAAGGGCATCATTTTGATATTTACCACGGTATAGGTCATGACGCTGGGAAAATGGCCGGTTTTTATAACCATTATGGGCGAGTTTGGGTGCTGAAAAAAAGCCAGCCGCTATTTGGTTCACTGTAGTTACAGATTTAACTGAGGTTGTTCGTTATTATGCAAGCTAAGCTTTCTGATGCTTGGATGCAGCGTTTTGCTGGGATCGGGCGTTTATATGGGCAACATGCTCTTCATCTTTTTGCACGTTCTCACGTTTGTGTCATTGGGGTTGGTGGGGTAGGTGTATGGGCCGCGGAGGCGCTTGCTCGTTCAGGTATTGGGTTCATCACATTGATTGATATGGATGATATCTGTGTGACTAATACTAATCGTCAATTACATGCCATCAAGTCGACGGTTGGGCAACCAAAAGTTGAGGTGATGAAAAATCGTATTTTAGAAATTAACCCTGAGTGTGTAGTGAATGTTATTGATGACTTTATTACTGTCGATAATGTCGCTCACTACCTTAGTACGGGGTTTGATTATGTTATTGATGCTATTGATAGTGTGAGGCCTAAAGCAGCGTTACTAGCGTATTGTAGGCGCTTTAAAATACCTATTATCACCATAGGGGGCGCTGGTGGGCAAATCGACCCAACAAAAATTCAAGTGGCAGACTTGGCTAAGACTATCCAAGACCCATTAGCGGCTAAGTTGCGAGAACGCTTAAAATCTGATTTTAACGTCATTAAAAACGGGAAAGGAAAGCTTGGGATTGACTGTGTTTTTTCTACCGAGCAACTTGTTTATCCACAAAGCGATGGCACGGTATGTGCGGCAAAAAGTACTGCGGATGGTTCTAAGCGTATGGACTGCGCTTCAGGCTTTGGCGCAGTTACTATGGTTACAGCGAGTTTTGGGTTTGTTGCCGTTTCACATGCACTTAAAAAAATGATAGCAAAGTCACAACGAGAAATGGAAAATCTGTAAAGCGAATGAGGCTATTGCGATAGATAGCCTCATTTAATGAATTACGCAGGTGTCATTTCATTGGCAATATTTTGAATTGCAGTAATGAGTGATTGAATACCATTTTGGCGAGATTCGCTGAGTTGCGAAGGTAAGCCGGTTTGAGCTAATAAGTGGTCAAAATCAATTTCCATGATCTCTTTTGCTGTTTTTTGCTCTACCGCGGCTAATAAAATAGCAAATAACCCTTTTACTACCCGGCCTTCACTATCCCCATAAAAATGAAATGTTTCATTATCATTGAGCCGTGCTCCGATCCAAACTCGGTTTTCACAGCCTTTAACTTCTTGAGTTTGCAGTTTTTCATCATCAGACAATACAGGCAGCTTTCTCGCAAATTGAATTAATAAACGATATTTATCTTCCCATGCTTTATGTGTGGAAAACTGTTCAACTATTTCTTGAATTTTAATCTCTGTACCGAATGGGTGCGGAGCAAGTTCATGGTTAGTCGAAGTCATTAGGCTTCCTTTATTGATTTATTCATTGAGTATAGAAAGTGAAACGGTGACTGCGTCAATAAATTTATCGACATCTTGCAGGTTGTTGTAAGGCATCATTGAGACGCGCAAGCAGCCACTTATATTTAATGCATCCATTAATGGTTGGGTGCAGTGTTGACCATAGCGTAGTGCAATATTTTGCTCGGTCAAGAGGGCTCCCAGATCACTATGATGAACATCTTTGAAGTTAAATGATAGCAAAGGAGAATGAGGCACACTATAGCTAATAAAGCCGGGAAGTGCCGATAGTTTTTTAGCTGCATATTCGGTTAATGAGCAAGTATATGTTTCTGCTAGTGTTAAATTTATCTCTTCCAGCCACTCTAGAACAGCTGAAAAGGCAATTACACCAGCAATATTCGGTGTTCCTGCTTCGAATCGTTGGGGAATAGGAGCAAGCGTAAAATTATCAAATGTGACGTGAGTCAACATCTTACCGCCACCATGCCAAGGGGTCATTTGCTCTAAAAGTTCTGTTTTGGCATAGCAAACCCCAAGCCCTGTGGGTCCATATAACTTATGTGCTGAAAATACATAGAAATCGACATTCAGCTCACTGACATTAATAGGGCTATGAACGACACCTTGTGCACCATCAACAACGACGAGAGCTCCTACTTGGTGAGCAAGTTGAGTTACTGTCTGTATATCTGGTTGATACCCAGTTACATTGGACATTTGTGTGATAGCGATAACTTTCGTTTTTTCAGATAATTTAGATTTGAGTACATCAAGGCTTAACGTCAGGTTTTTTTCAACAGGCCATTTTATAATTTTGGCACCTGTTTGTTGCGAAAGCATAATCCATGGTAATAAATTTGAATGATGTTCTATTTCACTAACAATAATTTCATCGTCAGGTTGTAATGTTGAGCGAAAATAACCTTGTGCAATTAAATTAATTGATTCTGTTGTCCCGCGTGTCCAAATAATATTTTTTTCATTTGAAGCATGAATATATTTTGCGGCACGAATTCGCCCCTGCTCATAATCACGTGTTAATTTTAGTGATTCAGGTGACTGACCTCGGTATACGGAACTGCCTGACAAGCGATAATAGTCATTTGATGTATTGATCATGGCAATAGGCTTCAGAGCCGTGGCCGCACTATCAAAAAATAGTGTTGACGAGTCTATCGCTGGGAAGGCGAGGCGAAATGTGGTAGCGCTAAAATGATCCATGAGTATTTTCTTTTTAGTCAAAATTTCAATGTGTTTTGATTTTACTGAGTGCTGTATTAGTTGATTGTACATTTATTAGTACATTTATAGTTATTTTCTGATTAATTTAAACTTATCATTTTTCAATCTAATCATTGAAATATTCTGTTACGTTTGGTATTAATTGTTAGCAATTCTTCCAGATGTGGTTTCAAGATGATTCAGTGTTTTGCATTGCAATGCAACGCCTTTTGTTTATAAATTTATTTTTTTAAGTACTTAGTGAATAATTTTCAAGATTTATCTTAAATATCTTACTGAAAGTTTTTTCGGTACACTTGTATTTATCTATAGATATTTGTATTTATTAAGTTAAATTGCTTAAGTAAATACCGAAATAGCATTAAAAAAAGAGTAAAAAAAAGCACCGCGCGTTGGCGGTGCACTATATAAAATCACTATGGACAGACAGGGTAAATGTACAGGAAGTGAAAAAACAGTAGCTAAAGCTACAAAGGTCTGGTTCAACCAGACAACTTGCAAACACAACATCACAACCACAAAGCCAAAAGTTTCAAAGTAACTAAACTCTGTAACTTTTCGTTCCGGCTTAGGAAGTGTGCATACTATAGGTATTTACTAGCGTATCCTCAAGGGACAAATTATAATGCTTCGGATGAAAAAAACTAATGCATAACAAGATGCCAAGTAGAAGTGATTATGTCTAAAAGATTACCGCCCCTAAATGCACTGAGAGTCTTTGACGCTGCAGCTCGTCATTTAAGTTTTACTAAGGCAGCAGAAGAATTATTTGTTACTCAAGCGGCCGTTAGCCACCAGATGAAAAGTTTGGAGGATTTCCTTGGGTTGAAATTATTTCGTCGGCGCAATCGCTCATTGTTGTTGACAGAAGAGGGACAAAGTTATTACCTTGATATTAAAGAAATTTTTTCTTCTTTGAATGAGGCGACGCGTAAGTTACAAGCAAGAAGCGCGAAGGGGGCATTAACAGTGAGTTTATCCCCAAGCTTTGCAATTCAATGGCTGGTACCAAGGCTTTCAGGCTTCAATCAAGCCTATCCAGGCATTGATGTGCGGATCCAGGCTGTAGATAGAGAAGAAGATAAATTGGCTGATGACGTTGATGTCGCTATTTTCTACGGTAAAGGTAATTGGCCTGGATTAAGAACAGATAGGCTTTATGCTGAATATTTAATGCCTGTGTGTTCGCCATCTTTATTAACTGGGGATAGCCAACTAAAAGTTCCTGAAGATCTAGCAAAACATACGTTACTTCACGATTCTTCACGAAGAGACTGGCAGGCATATGTTAAGCAACTAGAGTTACAAAATGTAGTCAATGTACAGCAAGGTCCCATTTTTAGTCATAGTGCTATGGTTATTCAAGCTGCTGTTCATGGTCAGGGGGTTGCATTAACGAATAATGTGATGGCCAAAAATGAAATTGACGCTGGGCGCTTAGTTTGCCCTTTTAGTGAGGTGTTAGTTAGTAAAAACGCATTCTACCTAGTTTGCCAAGAAAATCAGGCAGATTTAGGCAAAATAGCTGCATTTCGCCAATGGATCCTTGGGCAGGCAGCAAGTGAACAAGAGAAATTAGGCTTTATTACGGGTGACCAAGATGTGGCGCTTATTCAGTAATCAAGTATTTAAATAAAAGGTGTTACTGTGAATAGTCGTTTGATGTTAATTTTTGCTGGAATTAGTGGCTTCTTTACTGTTGCTTTTGGGGCTATTGGTTCACATGCGTTATCGTCAATTATGAGTGTCCATCAAATGGACTGGATTGAAATAGGACTGCGTTATCAAATGTTGCATACTGTAGCACTGATGGTGCTCGGGGCAATTTTATTACGTAAAATTATCCTATGGTTCTATTGGTCAGGTGTGTTTTTCTCTGTTGGGATACTTCTTTTTAGCGGTAGCCTTTATTGTATGGCACTATTGCAGGTAAAATACTTCTCTTATTTTACGCCAATAGGTGGTGTATGTTTCCTAATTGGTTGGCTGTTAGTGGTTATTGGCGCTATGCGTCTAAGGAAATCGGCGTCACGCAATGAGTAATAAAATTGCACTATATTGCCGTCCAGGCTTTGAAAAAGAATGTGCAGCAGAGATTACAGATAAAGCAGGGCAAAAAGAGATTTATGGTTTTGCTCGCGTAAAAGAAAACAGTGGTTATGTTATTTTTGAGTGCTATCAAGCAGAAGATGCAGACACACTCGCACGGACGTTGCCTTTTCGAGAATTAATTTTTGCTCGTCAAATGATTGTAATAGGGGATTTACTTAAGGACTTACCGCCTGAAGACCGTATTACTCCGATTGTAAATGCATTGAGTCAGCAAGTTGCGCGGGCAGGTGATATCCGTGTTGAAGTTGCTGATACCAATGAATCGAAAGAGCTGCTGAAATTTTGCCGCAAGTTTACGGTACCTTTACGTAATGCATTACGTAAAGAAAAAATCTTATTGCCACTCGAAAACTTTAAGCGGCCTGTTATTCATGTATTTTTTATAGCCCCAGGTTGTTGTTATACCGGGTATTCATATACCAATAATAGTTCGAATTTCTATATGGGGATCCCAAGATTAAAATTCCCATCGGATGCTCCGAGTCGTTCAACCTTAAAACTTGAGGAAGCTTTCCATGTCTTCATTCCTTATGAAGAGTGGGAAGAGCGTCTAGCGAGCGGGATGAAAGCAGTCGACCTTGGTGCATGTCCAGGTGGATGGACTTATCAATTGGTAAAACGCAGTATGATGGTGGATGCTGTAGATAACGGCCCAATGGCAGAAAGCCTTATGGATACAGGGCAAGTTAAGCATCACCGTGAAGATGGGTTTAAATTTAAGCCTACTTCTCACAACATTACGTGGTTAGTCTGTGATATGGTTGAAAAACCCGCTAAAGTTGCTGCGTTAATGACGGATTGGCTTGCACAAGGTTGGTGCCGAGAAGCCATTTTCAACTTAAAATTGCCGATGAAAAAGCGCTATGAAGAAGTTTCACATATCTTAGAAAAGATGAAAACACAGCTCAAAGAGCAAGGCATTAATGTGTTGATTCAAGCGAAGCAGCTTTATCATGACCGTGAAGAAGTGACTGTGCACGTGATGAGGATATGGTCGGCAAATCCAATGGCACGCGAGTATTATTAATCCATAAAATCAGTCAATGAGAAGGCCACTAATTAATAAAGTGGCCTTTTTTATATTAGTTGGTTATATAACGCAGCTGATTCAAATTTCCTTGTAGCGCGATATCGGTTCTTAAAGTCGCGATATCTCGACAAATCAATGCAATTTCCTGTTGATTGATGAGTTTTTTCTGCCACTTATCTTCAAGTTTATCTAAATTAGCAAATATATTTTCAATAGAATGGTATTGCTGCAATAGGGTTGTAGCACTTTTGGGGCCAATACCTGCAACCCCAGGAACCTTACTGCTACTGATCCCTGCGAGTCCCCAATAATCAGGAAGTTGCTCAGGAGAAACACCAAATTCCTTTTCGATAAAAGGGATATCAAGCCAGCGCTTTTGAAAATAGTCGCGAATTCTTAAGTTAGGGGAAAGTAGTTGGCAATAACCTTTATCTGTGGATACGATGGTAACCGTGTGCCCTGAGCCCGCAATGCGTGTTGCTAAGGTTGCGGCTAAGTCATCAGCTTCATCCCCTTCAGACTGCCAGCAGTGAATTCCTTTTTCTTTAAATAAAGCGATTAATGCAGGGAGTTCGGCATGCAAATCTTCAGGCATCGGTTGCCGGCCAGCTTTATAATCAGGCAGTTTTTCATGACGCCAGCTTTGATGACGACCTTCTTCATCAAACACTGCAACAATGTGTGTGGCGTCTGTATGGGTGATCAACTGTGCTATTGCAGATAAACAAGTTTCTCCACACGGGCTTCCTTGCACCGCGTGGATCCGGCGTATTAAGTTTAATGCATCAATAATTAATAAATGGATCATAAATACGCCATCATTATTTATTTCACGATTTCATAGCAAGGTTCGTATGCTGTACCACCAGGTAATTTCATACGATGTTGTTCAACGAAGCCTTGTAATAACACATCCATACGCTTCATTAGCTCACTATCACCGTGAATTTTGAATGGGCCATGTTTTTCGATGGCTTTCATACCAACTTCTTTCACGTTACCAGCGACAATACCTGAGAAAGCACGACGTAAATCTGAAGCTAATTTTTCAGGCGCTTGTCCTGGGTGTAGGTTCAGTGATGCCATATTCTCATGGGTTGGTTCGAATGGATGCTGTAAATCGTGAGCAATTTTGATCGACCAGTTGAAGCTATAGGCATCACCAGTGCTACGGCGATTTTCTTTAACTTGTGGCATGCTACGTTTCATCACACGAGCAACTTCTGGTGCATCATCAATAATAATTTGGTAGTGCTTACTGGCTTCATCACCTAAAGTGTGACGAATAAAATCGTCTAATACTTCAAAGTATTCTGCACTTTCTTTTGGACCCGTTAAAATTAATGGCAGAACTTGTTCACTGTTAGCCGGATCCATCAAAATACCAAGTAAATAAAGCAACTCTTCAGCAGTACCGACACCACCTGGGAAGATTATAATCCCATGACCTAATCGAACGAATGCCTCTAAACGTTTTTCGATATCAGGCATAATGATGAGCTCGTTCACTAATGGATTTGGTGGCTCAGCCGCAATAATTGAAGGTTCAGTTAAGCCAATAAAACGGCTATTTTTGTATTGTTGTTGGGCGTGGCCAACAGCGGCACCTTTCATTGGTGCTTCCATAGCTCCAGGACCACAGCCTGTACAGATATTGAGTTCACGTAAGCCAAGTTCGTTACCGACCTTACGACCATATAGGTATTCAATTTCATTAATTGAGTGGCCGCCCCAGCAAACAATCATACTTGGGTCTTCATCAATATGCAGTGCGCGAGCATTACGTAAGATGGAGAAAATCATATTAGTGATGTGTGTGCCATTTTCGAGGTCTAGATTGAATCGCTCTTTGGCATGTGTAATTTGCGCATGTACGAATAAAATGTCACGTAATACAGCAAACAGGTTTGCTTGTAAGGTGCGGATGATTTTGCCATCAACGAAGGCTTTTTCTGGTGGCTCGATAAGTTCAAGCTTAACGCCACGCTCACGGCGTAATACGTTGATATCAAAATCTTTACTTTTTTCTAAAAGCTCTTTACTGCTATCGGTTAAGCTGCCTGAATGCAAAACGGCTAAAGAGCAATTCCTAAATAATTGGTACAAATCGCTACTGGCCGTGCGTTTTAGCATGTCAACTTCAAGTTGAGAGAGTAGATCCATAGATCCTAATGGACTGATATGAGTAATCAAGTAGTACTCCTTTACCCAATGGGTTCTTGATATGTGATTGTACTGTAAATGTATTAATTACATTTATTTTTCAACTGTATACATTTATTGCCGTGATAAACGACCTAATTCAGGCTTAAATTCTTCATTACTACGCCATGGGTTTATATCAAGCCCTCCACGGCGAGTATAGCGTGCGTAAACACTTAATT
Source organism: Providencia sp. PROV201 (assembly GCF_028479545.1). Taxonomy (NCBI): domain Bacteria; kingdom Pseudomonadati; phylum Pseudomonadota; class Gammaproteobacteria; order Enterobacterales; family Morganellaceae; genus Providencia; species Providencia sp. PROV201. Next base: position 45,899 of record NZ_JAMPNW010000020.1, on the reverse strand, counting down.
TTTCAGGTTTACACAATTGCATAATATCAGTGAAAATGCGTTCAACGCATTGTTCATGAAATTCATTATGATGGCGAAATGAAACTAAATAACGTAATAAGGCTTCGCGATCAATTTTGGGCCCACGATAGTGGATCTGCACAGAGCCCCAGTCAGGTTGATTGGTAATTAAGCAGTTTGATTTTAATAAATGGCTCACTAACGTTTCGTCGACAATCTGTTGCTGAGTACAATTCGCCAAATAGTCTCGATTAAACTCATAATTATCAATATCAATTTCTTGCTCATCAATACATTCGCCAAGTAATGGCTGGATAGGTTGATGAGAAAAATGGGCTAATTTATGAAGTGTAACGCTTACTTGGCCATTAGCACAGTGGCTTAAATCATTTTGCAAAGCGCTTCGCACATTTTCCCAAGTTTCAAAACGTGTTTGGTTAAAACTGTTTAGATAAAGCTTAAAACTTTTTGATTCAATTAAATTTTCGCTATTAGTATCAACACTAACCGAACCTATTGCTACCTGAGGAACCCCACGCTGATTTAGCCATGAAAGCTCATACATTGTCCAAATATCGGCACCGTGAAACGGAAGTGCTTTAGCATGAATAGCTAAAGGGTCACGATTTAAACTACGAGGGACGGCTTGCAATAATGTGGCATCATACTGGTCATGGTAAGCCGTTTTCTTCCCAAGTGTTAAATTATTAAGTGCGGGATTATTTTGGTAGTGTGACATAGGGGTCCTTATACTTCATAAACTTAAAATGAGGCTAACAGGTAAAAATTGGGATATTTTCTTCATTTGCAAACTTCTGTCATAATACCATTTATCTACCACATTGACGCCTTTCTCTTTAAATAGGCTACAGAAAACACATAACTATGAATACATCACACTCTGTCGCACTACAAAATTTTACGCAGAAATATATTTCGCAATGGCACCAACAAACGGGTTTGCCTCCTGCTTCAACAGACTTATATGGTGTTCCATCTCCATGTATTGTCCGTACAGGTGAAAACTGGGTTTATTGGGAACCTCAGCCATTTCCAATAAAGGATGCGAGCTTAGACAAAGTCGCGGCAGCATTGGAGATAAATTTGCAAGGTGATATCCATGCTTTTTATACGACACAGCTTGCTGGTGATATGAAAGCCACATTTCGTGATATTACGCTGAGTTTAGTGCAGGTATGGAATGAAGATGACTTCATCCGTTTGCAAGAAAATTTAATTGGTCATTTAGTTACTCAGAAGCGTTTAAAGCTATCACCCACGCTGTTTATTGCGACTTTAGAATCAGAGATTGAAATGATTTCAATGTGTAATCTCACGGGAGAAATTATATTAGAAAAATTTGGTAGTCAGCAAAGGCGTGTACTTTCTTCGAATTTAACAAATTTTCTCGATGAACTCGTGGTTGTCATTGAACCTCAGGGGTAAGTGTTTTTAAGTGGGTTTGTGTAAGTAAATGCCTACAATTGAGCTAAGTCATTTCTTAAAAAATGTTCTTTATATTGTAATGATAATTATTTAACTTTTAATTTCATGGCGTTACTATCTGGTTTGTGATTTGTATGTGTTTTCACTATGTTATTGTTTATTTTGCTAGGTTGTTTCATTAATACATTTAATGCATTCTTATCTCGCTGGACAGGGTAAACTCGTTTAGCTTTTTATACCTTACTGCTTAGTGTAAGGTGTGAAAATTGTTTAAAACAAGGCGATGGAACGCGACTAGGTGACGGATCTATAAATTTGTTTTAATCAACAGGATGTTGAGTGACGGGAAGTCATTTGCAGGATGCGTAAATTTTAAAGTATGAGCCAGTCAGCTTCGGTTGACTGGCTTTTTTAGTTATGCGTTTATTGCAGTAGAGTGGTGAAAAAAGTATCAAAGATACGTTAATTGATTAAAAATCAATGCTCTGCTTTAATCGAATTTTCGGTTAACGAGGCAATAATATCTTGGGTCATGGTATCGCGAAGTGCTTCTCGGCGGCGAAATTCAGCACGACGCTGGCTTTTCACTGACTCTATATCTCGTACAGGTTCTTGAATAGGTAATTGGAACCAACCATCAGGTGTTTTCGTCGCACTACATTCTTGCCAAAACGTATCGTAGCTTGATTTCAAATGCTGGCTCTTAATATGGCACTGGTTTGAAATCCCTAATATTGATTTTACCTGAAAGAAGGTTGCTACTGCATAAACCGCGGACATTAATAGGTTTTTGGGCCTCATTCCGTGCATTTGCTTAGTTATCAACCTAACTTGGTCGACACTTTGTTCAGTGGAAGGGCCTTGCAAAGAGCACACGTACAATTGTCCTTCTGGGCCAAAGGAAAAACTCATTAAATAAATATCGTCACCCGTTTCATTTCTCAAGTGTAAAGTGAGGTCACCTTCCCGAGGATATTGAGAATAAATCAACGTTAACTGAGCAAATTCCCCTGATTTTAATTCAATGTTTGCCACAAGAAGCCCTTTGCGCTTTGTACAGAACATTGTATCAATAGCTTCGGGTGTAAATGTGTTTTCAATTAAATTGAGCGTATAGCTGGCAGTTAATAATTTTTGTTTTCCATTCCAGCTTTTATGTAGGTACTTATTGATTGGGCGCTCAATGAAGTGAGGAACGCCTTCAATAACTGAAGAAAACTGAGCGCTACGGTAGTTTTGACACATAAATTGATACTGCTGATATTGTGACGAAGGTAGCTTTGAAATGCGTATTTTTCTTTTTAATTCAAAATACTTAGAGTTTAAGGCTTTCCAAACTTTACTTTCCTTGCGCCACTGTTTTAGTCGTCCCATAAATAAACCATTTTGTTGTTAATTATTTTGTAAGTTCTAAATTGATAAAACATTTAATTTTACATGTGTTATCTGCAACGAAATATAAACAAATCTTATTAAGTGAGTTGTCAGATTGATGGTGGTGATAATAACTATAGATAAGAAAAATGAATAAACTTGTATTTACTCATTTTTAACCCCATTTATTCGACAGAATTGTGATAGAAAATACCGTATATTTGCCATTGTCATCACTAAATGAGTTTAAGTATGAATATTGAACAACGTATCATTGAGAAACTTCGTCACTTAGAAGAGGAAATGAAATTAAAATCTCTTTGGGGGGAACAACCGCCTTTGCCAGATGCTTTTAACAGTGTAGAGCCTTTTTGTATAGACACGATGGAGGCGATAGAGTGGTTACAGTGGATTTTGATCCCCCGCCTGCAAATGTTAATTGAGCAAGGGGCTACGCTGCCAACTAATTTTGCGGTTGCTCCTTATTTTGAAGAAGCTTATAAACATGATGAAGAAGAACAATACACGCTAATTATTAATTATTTGCGTGAATTAGATGGATTTTTCTCAACGAAGACCCGTGGGTAATTTATTGATGTTGGAAATTATTTATCACGACGAGTATATGGTCGCAGTGAATAAGCCCGCGGGGATGCTAGTGCATCGCAGTTGGCTAGACAGTAAAGAAACCGTCTTTGTGATGCAAACATTACGGGACCAAATTGGCCAGTATGTTTATCCCATTCATCGTCTCGATAGGCCAACATCAGGTATATTGCTTTTTGCATTATCGAGTGAGGTTGCAAGGCTGTTATCGGCTCAATTTGAAAACCATCAGTTAGAAAAAGTGTATCACGCTGTTGTTCGTGGTTATTTAACCGAAGAGCAAACCATCGATTATCCGCTATTAGAAGAGTTAGATAAAATTGCGGATAAACATGCATCACGTGAGCCTGTTTTGCAGGAGTGTGTTACCCACTGTAAACCGATAGCGACAGTTGAATGTCCCATTGGGATTGGGCGGTATGAAACATCAAGATATAGTTTAGTTGAATTAAAACCTGAAACTGGCCGTAAACATCAATTGAGAAGGCATATGTCTCACCTTCGTCACCCTATTATTGGTGATAGCAAGCATGGAGACTTACGCCAAAATAGAGGTGTGAATACGCATTTTTCAGTGTCTCGCCTGATGCTACATGCCAGCTTATTAAATTTAAACCACCCAATAACAAAAGAAAATATATCGTTGGTTGCCACATGGGATACACAATGGTTGTCATTAATTGAGCAATTTGGATGGTCAGGCAGAGTTGAAAAACTAGGGATAAACGTTATTAACTCATCAAGTTAACGATAAAATAGAGGGAAAGTTATGTCAAAAATAGGCATTTTTGTTGGAACTGTCTACGGTAACTCTTTAGCTGTTGCAGAAACAGCACAAGAAATTTTAGAGCAGCAAGGGCATGAAGTGGTTGTTTTTGATGAGCCCACCTTGAACGATTGGCAACTTTATAATTCAGGTAATGAAATTGCACTTATTGTTACCTCATCGACAGGGCAAGGGGATTTACCGGACACCATCGCTCCGTTATATAGTGAAATCAAAGATGTTGTCGGTTATCAACCTGATTTACGTTATGGCCTAATTGCTTTAGGTGATAGCAGTTATGAAAGTTTTTGTGGGGCTGGTATTCGTTTTGATGAGCTGTTATCTGAACAATCAGCGACCCGTATTGGTGATATTTTATTTATTGATGCAATTGAGGTGGATGTTCCAGAGGAGTTTGCTAAGCCTTGGGTTGAAGCGTGGGCGGGGCTGCTCTAAATGTCTGCACCGTAGTATTACCTATATTAATGATAAATATTGGCAGTGCTACGGCGCAGTAAATTAATCATTTCACCTGTAAATTATTTACGGGTTAATTTTTCTAGATCCGCTTCAATTTCTGCGATCTTATTTGAAACCACGTGTTCAAGATGGCGTAAGTCATCAAGAATTTTGTGTTTTAAATCAATATCAGTTTGATCTGTTTGGCAAATTTGGTCTAGTTCTTCGATGGCATAACGCAGGTTAGTGTTAATTTCATTAATTTCTTTGAAATTATTATTACCGTCAGCAATAGTTTTACGCTGGCGTGGATATTTGAATTTTACACTTTTAGCAAAAAACTCACCTTTATCTTTGCGAAAATAAATTTTTAAAATGTCATTATTCGCTTCTTGGCGCAAGGTGTAGCGGTCGATGTCTTGAGGGTTACTGATGCCTAAACTTTTCAAATTATCGTACATGTTAGCTCGCTTTACTGTAGAGACAGAGTCGGTGAACAAAGTGATAGTGTGAGCAGGCCGTAACAATATCGGTCTATTTCTCGTTAATAAGTTATCTATCCCATTCGTTTGGGTGATAGATAGAATGATGTTATTACACAAACAGCATCATTATAATGAAAAATAAAATAATACAGTTTTATTATAGGTAAACGGCAAAAGCCACGGACATATTATGCGCGATTTGTAGAAATTGACAAACTTCTCTTTGCAATTAATGCGCTAATATTAAAAGGTAACACTGATATGGCCACCCGAGTTGCATACGGGGGTATGCGATTCGGGATAGCTTTGGTTTTTTAACCTAATTACAGTGGCTCACTATAAAGCTTATTATAAAAACCAGTAATAGGTTTGGCATGAAGTTTTAAACGTTTAATTACTCATCAATCGTTCTTAATAATTCATTAATGCCTACTTTACCGCGGGTTTTCTCATCGACTTTCTTGACAATGACGGCGCAATACAGGCTATAACGACCATCTTTTGATGGCAAATTACCTGAAACAACCACGGAACCTGCAGGGACTCGGCCGTAATGAATTTCACCTGTTTCACGGTCATAGATTTTGGTGCTTTGTCCTAAATAAACACCCATTGAAATGACGGAGCCTTCTTCAACAATCACCCCTTCGACCACTTCAGAACGAGCTCCAATAAAGCAATTGTCTTCAATAATCGTTGGGTTGGCTTGTAATGGCTCTAGTACACCACCGATCCCTACGCCACCAGATAAATGCACGTTTTTACCAATCTGGGCACAGGAGCCAACGGTTGCCCATGTATCTACCATTGTACCTTCATCGACGTAAGCACCAATATTGACATATGACGGCATTAATACGCTATTTTTAGCGATATAAGCACCTTTACGAACCGCGGCAGGAGGAACAACTCGGAAACCTTCTTTCTCGAAGCGAGCTTGGTCATAATCTGCGAATTTCATTGGGACTTTATCGAAATAACGGCTTTCTGCACCGTCAATGACTTGGTTATCTTGAATGCGAAATGATAACAAAACTGCTTTTTTCAGCCATTGATGGGTAACCCAAACACCGGCAATTTTTTCAGCGACACGCAATTTTCCGCTGTCGAGTAATGCAATGGTATCTAACACGGCTTGTTTTACCGAACTTGATACGGTATTTGGTGTGATATTAGCTCGTTCTTCGAACGCTTGTTCAATGATCGCTTGTAAATGCTGCATTGATTGTATTTTCCTCTTGAATGATATAAAAGTGAACGTTCACCATGAAAATGTGATGAACGCTATATTTTATCCTTCGATTTTAGGGCTTCTGTCAACCTTTCTGATAACTCTTGTTGCATATTTTTAGTCAACGCTTTGTGTTCCTTATCAGCTAAAACAAAGAAATCTTCCACTTTTTCGCCAATTGTGGTGATGCGTGCGCCATACAGAGAAATTTCCATTTGAGCAAAAATATGACCGATGCGAGCCAATAAACCCGGTTGATCCAAGGCAAATAGCTCCATATAAGTGCGACGTTCGTTAGTGGAATGTAGGAAATTAACTTTTGTTGGCACAGTAAAGTGACGTAACTTTGACGGCAGAGTACGTGGCTTAGGCAGTGAAATTTCAGGTTGCTGAACGGCTAATAACAACATTTTTCGGATATGGTCGTATCTGTCTTTGGATAGAGGGCTACCGTTAGGTTCCAGTACGACGAAGGTATCCATGGCCATATTGTCTTTGTTGGTGAAGATTTGAGCACTGTGAATGCTTAAATTTCTGCGATCCAATTCGCCAGCGACAGCTGCAAATAAATGGGGTTTATCATGGCACCAAATAAAAATTTCTGTTCCGCCATGTTTAGGCTGCGTGCTAATTAACACTAAAGGCTGGCTCAAGTTATGGGCTAGTAAGTGTTTAGCATGCCATGCTAATTGGGATGGGGTATGACGTAAAAAATAATCCGCATGGCAGCGAGACCATAAGCTTTGCAGTTTTTCTTCATCAATTGATGATTGGCGCAATAATGATAAAGCTTGATAACGGTGATGACGAATGCGTTCGCGTAAGTCAGGGGTACTTTGCATGCCTTGATTTAATTGGTGTTCTGTTGATAAAAATAGCTCACGAATTAAACTTTGTTTCCAGCTATTCCACAGCGTGCTATTTGTGGCACAAATATCCGCAACCGTTAAACACATCAAGTAGTTAAGCCGTGAAACGGTTTTAACTTCTCCTGCAAATTGCTTGATTATATCAGGGTCTTGAATATCACGTCGTTGAGCTGTCACTGACATTAATAAGTGATTTTTTACCAACCAGGAAGCTAATTCAGCTTCTTTGACAGAAAAATCATGCAGTAAGGCGAAATCATAAACAAACTCAGAGCCGAGATCAGAGTGATCCCCTGAGCGGCCTTTAGCAATATCGTGGAAAATCGCAGCTAATCGTAAAAGTTCGGGTTGTAATAATTTGGGGTAAACACTGACACAAAGTGGATGGTCACGACGATTTTCTTCTAATGTAAAGCTATCAATTTTTTGCAGCACGCGAATAGTGTGTTCATCAACGGTATATGCATGAAATAGGTCGAATTGCATTTGCCCGACGATATTGCCCCATAGCGGTGTGTAGGCACTTAATACACTATGAAGGTGCATGGGAACAAAAGCCCCTTTGATTGCTCTGGGGTGGCGTAGAATTTTGATAAACAGTTTTCGGGCTTCAGGGATTTCGCATAATGGCACCGAAAGGTTACGCCGTGCATAACGAAGCTGACGCAATGTGGTGGAATAGATCCCTGTAATATTTGGATATCTAGCCATTTGATAAAACATTTTTAAAATAGCAGCTGGCTGCTTAATAAATAACTCTTCATCAATGACATCAATCAATGACCCGCGTAATTGGAATAATGAATCAATAGGGCGAGGTTTTTCGTTAGGATTAAGTGTCAAAATGGCCTCATCAAATAGCTGTAATAGCATTTGATTGAGTTCCCTCACTCGACGAGTGACGCGATAGAAATCTTTCATCATCCGTTCAACGGGTTGGTTCTTTTCGCCTTCATAACCCAGTAACCGAGCTACGCTAAATTGGCGGTCAAATAGCAGGCGATTATCATGGCGTTTCACCACTAAATGGAGTGCAAAGCGAATTTTCCATAAAAATATTAAGCACTCTTTGAGTTCTTGGCGCTCTTCTTCAGTGAGAAAGCCAAAACCCACCATTTCATCGACGGTGGTTGCACCAAAATGGCGCCGGCCGACCCACAGTAAGGTATGGATATCTCGCAATCCTCCAGGGCTACTTTTAATATCGGGCTCTAAATTGTAGCTGGTACTATGGTAGCGTTGATGACGTTCTTGTTGTTCTTCAATTTTTGCAGCAAAAAAGAGGGCAGAGGGCCAAAAGTCATCGCTAAAAATGGTTTTTTGTAATTGTAAAAACAGGGTGACATCACCACAAATTAACCGTGATTCAATGAGGTTAGTTGCGGTGGTTAGGTCGGCATTTCCAGCTTCAATACATTCAGCAAACGAACGGACACTGTGGCCGATATCAAACCGTAAATCCCACAATAGCGTGATAAATTGCCCAATTTCGCTGGCGACGCGTTCTGGAAGGGGGTTTTTACTTAAAACTAAAATATCGATGTCAGAAAGTGGATGAAGTTCATGGCGACCATAACCCCCAACGGCGATCAATGACATATCGGGTTGCTTATCAAATTTAAAAGATTGCCATAATCTTGTCAGCAATGCGTCAAGGTAATCACTACGTAAGTGAATAAGGTCGGCAACATTTTTACCTTGGTTGAAAGCCTCTTCCAACCACTGATCGAAATCATCGACATGTTGTCTTAATGAATTCAACTCAAGGTCATGAGTACTAAATTGATTCGGAGATAGGTAGGAAGCTGAATTTACAGTCATCTTTATCTTTCCGTATTGATAGCAATAGGGGAATAGCTACCAGCTTACGGTTTTTTGATAAAAATGAACAGAGGTAGAGCCTTCGATTAAGAAGGCTCTAAGGAGAAGATTATTCGTTGACTAATACGGCAGAGATAAATGGTTCTTCTTCTTTACGTAGAGTGAGGATTTCACAGCCGTTATCCGTTACGACTAATGTGTGCTCATATTGTGCTGACCAACCGCGGTCTTTGGTTTTAACTGTCCAGCCATCTTTCATGGTACGAATGCGGTGATCACCTGTGTTGACCATTGGCTCAATGGTAAAAGTCATCCCTTTTTGCAGGACTACGCCACTGTCATCAGCGTCATAGTGCAGAACTTGTGGCTCTTCATGGAAACCTTGCCCAATGCCGTGGCCGCAATATTCACGCACAACCGAGAAATCTTGTTTTTCGACAAATTCTTGAATAGCTTTACCCAGAGTACGTAAGCGAATACCCGGTTTAACCATACGGATTGCTAGATACAAGCTGTCTAAAGTGACTTGGCAAAGGCGTTCACCTTGAATCGTCGGTTTACCTACGATAAACATTTTGGAGGTATCGCCATGGAAACCCTCTTTAATGACGGTGACATCAATATTGACAATATCGCCATCTTTTAAAATCTTATCGTCGCTAGGAATGCCGTGGCAGATAACATCATTGACAGAAATACAAACAGATTTAGGAAAACCGTGGTAATCCAAGCATGCAGGGATAGCTTTCTGCACATCAACAATATGTTGATGACATAGGCGGTCTAATTCACCTGTACTAACACCCGGCACAACGTGCGGTGCAATCATTTCTAATACTTCAGCTGCTAAGCGACCAGCAACGCGCATTTTCTGAATATCTTCTTCAGTTTTGATAATAATAGCCATGAGTCCAGTCCATTCATGCCATTAGTGCTTAATGACATGTTAAATAAGAGGGTTTGAAAATGGAGGTTGAATACCATTTTTTACATCGATAAGACGTATGGTAACAGCCACCGCATTTTCTGCCAACTAGCTAACGATAGATTCGAAAGTTGAAGTTGTTTGTAGGATAGGTGATGAGAGGGGATTGGCTTGTTCATTTTGAGCCTTGCGTAGCACAAAATGCAAATAACTAACCGCAAGAGAGATATAAGAAGTATGTGAAACAATAAAAACCATTCTTTAAATAGGGCTTTTTTATCTAATCAAAAAGCGTCTATAATTATAAAGTGCGATTGCTCCGATTAAATCAACTTCACTGCCATTTTTGTGAGCGAAAAAAACAACAAAAGTTGGCTTCTAAGTTGGTTTTATGGTATAAAGCGCGCCGGCAATCCATATTATTTCTTATCACCATCATCGAAATGTCATTTTATGGCATCAATATGAAGTGGCTAATGAAAAGTTTGGATGTGCGAAACTTAAAACTCAATTGTGTAATAACACACACAAATCGACACGTGCACCGGGGTGCTCTTATGCGTTTAAACGCAGCTTTGGAGTCGGTAGCATGGGATTTGTGGAGGCATAACCCCAATTACTTAAATACAGAGGTATTAAATGGCAACTGTTTCCATGCGCGATATGTTACAAGCAGGCGTACACTTTGGTCACCAGACTCGTTACTGGAACCCAAAAATGAAACCTTTCATTTTCGGTGCGCGTAACAAAGTTCATATCATCAACCTGGAAAAAACTGTTCCAATGTTCAACGAAGCTCTGGCTGAGTTGACTAAAATTGCTTCTCGTAAAGGCAAGATTCTGTTTGTCGGTACTAAACGTGCTGCAAGCGAAGCCGTTCAAGAAGCTGCTAACAGCTGTGATCAGTATTTCGTTAACCACCGTTGGTTAGGCGGAATGTTGACTAACTGGAAAACCGTTCGTCAGTCAATCAAACGTCTGAAAGATTTAGAAGTTCAATCACAAGACGGTACTTTCGACAAACTGACTAAGAAAGAAGCGCTGATGCGTACTCGTGAACTTGGTAAGTTAGAAAACAGCTTAGGCGGTATCAAAGATATGGGCGGTTTACCTGACGCTCTGTTCGTTATCGATGCAGACCACGAACACATCGCTATTAAAGAAGCAAACAACTTGGGTATCCCAGTATTTGCTATTGTTGATACTAACTCTGATCCAGACGGTATCGACTTCATTATCCCTGGTAACGATGATGCAATCCGTGCAATCAAACTGTATCTGGGCGCTGTAGCAAGCACCGTTCGTGAAGGTCGTTCACAAGATCTGGCTGTTCAAGCAGAAGAAAGCTTAGTAGAAGCTGAATAATAAGGTTTAAACCCTTATTTAGGTATTGCTATACAGGTACTGCTATATGTTAGAAGGGGCCTGATTTAGGCCCCTTTTATATATGAATCAGAACTATCCACGTGGGGAAAATTCCCACGGGGAATATCGAGGAATAAATCACATGTCTGGAATTACCGCTGCATTGGTAAAAGAACTGCGCGAACGTACTGGCGCAGGTATGATGGAATGTAAAAAAGCACTTGTTGAAGCTAATGGCGACATCGAATTAGCGATTGATAACATGCGTAAATCAGGTCAAGCAAAAGCGGCTAAAAAAGCAGGTCGCGTTGCAGCTGAAGGTGTTATCCTGACTGAAGTTTTCAACGGTGGTAAAACAGGTGCTCTGGTTGAGCTGAACTGCGAAACTGACTTCGTTGCTAAAGACGCAGGTTTCTTAGCATTCGGTAAAGAAGTTTTAGCTTCTGTTGTTGCTGACAAAAATGCAGACATCGATGCACTGAAAGCAAAATTCGAAGAAGCTCGTACAACATTAGTTGCGAAAATTGGTGAAAACATCAATATTCGTCGCGTTGCTATTCTGGAAGGCGCACAAGTAGGTAGCTACTTGCACGGTGCTCGTATTGGTGTTTTAGTTGCGGCTGAAGGCGCTGACGAAGAATTACTGAAACACATTGCTATGCACATCGCTGCAAGCAAACCTGAATATGTGACTCCAGATGATGTTCCTGCTGATGTTGTTGCTCACGAGCATCAAATCCAGTTAGACATCGCTATGCAATCTGGTAAACCACGCGAAATCGCAGAAAAAATGGTTATCGGTCGCATGAACAAATTCACTGGCGAAATCTCTCTGACTGGCCAGCCTTTCGTAATGGACCCAAGCAAATCTGTTGGTGACTTACTGAAAGAGAAAGGTGCTACTGTTTCTGGTTTCCTTCGTTTCGAAGTAGGTGAAGGTATCGAGAAAGTTGAAACTGACTTTGCAGCAGAAGTTGCTGCAATGAGCAAGTAATCAACTAAGGGCCGCCAATTGGCGGCTCTGTTTTATATACGTCTATTTAAAAATTTAGGTATGTAGAAAACTGTGATTCTACGTATGTTACCCCAATAAATATCTGTTAGGACAGAACACCATGGCAACCAATGCAAAACCCGTTTATCAGCGTATTCTGCTTAAATTAAGTGGCGAAGCCTTACAAGGCGCAGAAGGTTTTGGTATCGATGCTAGCGTTTTAGATCGTATGGCTCAGGAAATCAAAGAACTCATAGAACTGGGTATACAGGTCGGTGTGGTTATTGGCGGTGGTAACCTGTTTCGTGGTGCTGGTTTGGCACAAGCTGGAATGAACCGTGTTGTCGGAGACCACATGGGGATGCTAGCAACTGTGATGAACGGACTCGCGATGCGTGATGCATTACATCGCGCCTATGTGAATGCAAGACTGATGTCTGCAATTCCACTTAACGGTGTCTGTGATAACTATAGCTGGGCAGAGGCCATTAGCTTGTTACGTCACGGCCGTGTTGTTATTTTTTCTGCAGGAACAGGCAATCCATTCTTTACAACAGACTCCGCTGCATGCTTACGTGGCATTGAAATTGAAGCGGATGTTGTGTTGAAGGCGACAAAAGTTGATGGTGTGTATTCAGCAGACCCGGCTAAAGACCCTGATGCAGTCCTTTATGAAAATCTGAGTTACCAAGAAGTTTTAGAACGTGAACTCAAAGTGATGGACTTAGCTGCGTTCACATTAGCACGTGACCATAACTTACCGATCCGCGTATTCAATATGAATAAACCGGGCGCTTTACGACGCGTGGTTATGGGTGAAAATGAAGGAACTCTGATTTCTCACAATTAATACTCAGAGACATGACCTGAGTTTAAATGTATTATCTAGCATATAAATTCAGACTATTTAAGCGAGGTCGCATCGCGGCCTTTAATAACCAGTTCTTAAGGGTTGAAAACGTGATTAATGAAATCCAAAAAGATGCTCAAGACCGTATGGAAAAGAGCCTTGAAGCATTCAAAAACCAAATTAGTAAAGTTCGTACAGGCCGTGCATCGCCAAGCCTGTTAGATGGTATTACTGTTGAATATTACGGTTCAGCAACACCTCTGCGCCAATTAGCAAACGTCACTGTTGAAGATTCACGCACATTAGCGATTTCTGTATTTGACCGCAGTATGTCACCTGCGATTGAAAAAGCGATTATGGCGTCTGACTTAGGTCTGAACCCATCATCTGCGGGTACCGTGATCCGTGTTCCACTTCCTCCATTAACGGAAGAGCGTCGTAAAGACTTAATTAAAGTGGTTCGTGGTGAAGCAGAACAAGGCCGTATTGCTGTTCGTAACGTTCGCCGTGATGCTAACGATAAAGTAAAAGCTTTACTGAAAGATAAAGAAATCAGTGAAGATGATGAGCGCCGTTCACAGGATGATATCCAAAAGCTGACTGATAACTTCATCAAAAAAGTTGATGAGTCATTAGCGCAAAAAGAAGCGGAGCTGATGGAGTTTTAATCCATCATGATAATAAAGCCACCAAAGCAAACAACTGTAAAAGTGTGCGCTAGCGTGGCTTTATTATTTTCATATCTATTAATAAATCCTTTCCAATCATTAAGCTGATATAATCTCAGTATTGAATTAATACAGAGCAACCAATCACTATGAAACGTCTGACAATCCTGGGTTCTACAGGTTCAATTGGTACCAATACACTTTCTGTTGTTCGCCAAAATCCCGAAAAATTTCAAATTACCGCTTTAGTGGCAGGAAAGAATGTCACTGAAATGGCGAAACAGTGCCTTGAGTTTAATCCGAAATATGTCTCAATGGCGGATGAATCATCAGCAAAAGCGTTAAAAGCTATTTTGACCGAGAACAATTGCAAAACTGAGGTTTTGTCAGGAAAACAAGCTGCGATTGACCTTGCTGGTCTTGATGATGCAGACCAAGTGATGTCAGCAATTACCGGGGTTGCCGGTTTACTTCCTACTCTAGCGGCAATACGCAAAGGTAAAAGAATATTATTAGCGAATAAAGAGTCTTTAATTACCAGTGGCCGTTTATTCTTTAATGAGATTCGCAAGCACAATGCAACTGTGTTTCCTATTGATAGTGAGCATAATGCTATCTTCCAAAGTTTACCTGAAATTATTCAATTAAATTTAGGTTTCTCTGATTTGTCTGCCTCGGGTATTTCGAGCATCGTATTAACAGGTTCAGGTGGCCCATTTAGGGATACACCGTTATCGCATTTTGATAATGTGACCCCTGATGAAGCGTGTAACCACCCAAATTGGTCGATGGGACGAAAAATATCAGTAGATTCTGCGACAATGATGAACAAAGGTCTAGAATATATTGAGGCTTGCTACTTTTTTAATGCGAGTGCTGAGCAAATGGAAGTGATTATCCATCCTCAATCTGTTATTCATTCCATGGTTCGGTATAAAGATGGTAGCGTGATAGCTCAGTTGGGCACGCCAGATATGCGTACACCAATTTCATACAGTATGGCTTATCCCCAGCGTATCATGTCTGGTGCGAAACCGCTTGATTTTGCAACTCTTTCATCATTAACGTTTGTTCAGCCTGACTATCAACGTTATCCTTGCTTGAAGCTCGCAATCGATGCCTGTCATCAAGGGCAAGCCGCTACAACTGCACTTAATGGTGCGAATGAAATGACCGTTGCTGCTTTTCTTGAAGGTAAAATACGCTTTACGGATATAGCAAAAATTAACCACAATGTATTAGAAAACCAAGTTTTTTCTGAACCAGTTTCGATTGAAGAGGTCTTAGAAATCGACGGATGGGCGCGCAAAAATGCAGAAAAAATAATCGCTCAGACAATTTAAAGCTGGTATGTGTTTTATTTAGTTGCTGTCAGCCATAATAACTCTTTAATATGTGACGTGTTAAAAAAAAGAAAAATAACATAGTACCTCTTAGAGATTTAAGGATGTGTCTTATCAGCAAACTCAATAATAGTAGTTATTATTGGTCTGTTTACTCAAAGTGGTACTCACAAGGATTAATATTTAATGAACTCTAGTGGTGAAAATCTCTCTGATTCAATGATACCTAAGCATGTTGCTATCATTATGGATGGTAATGGCCGATGGGCTAAACAAAGAGGGAAGCTCAGAATTACAGGTCATAAGGCAGGTGTTGAATCTGTCCGTAATTCTGTGCGCTTTGCGGTAAAAAATAAAATTAGTTCTCTGACATTGTATGCATTTAGTAGTGAAAACTGGAGAAGGCCAGAGAAAGAAGTCAGTTCTCTAATGGAACTCTTTGTTTTTGCTCTTGATAATGAAGTTAAAAACTTACATAAAAACAATGTGAAACTGAAAATTATTGGTGATGTTAGTCGTTTTAGTGAACGTCTCAGAAAAAGAATTGATAAGGCGGAAGCATTAACGCAAAACAATACTGGACTAAAACTGAATATTGCAGCGAACTATGGTGGCCGCTGGGATATTAGTAACAGTGTAAAACAAGTATTTGCAAAGGTTCAAAGTGGTGAGCTTTCTATTGATGATATCAATGAAGAAAGTATCGACAACCATATTTGTATGCATGACCAAGAGAATGTTGATTTAGTCATAAGAACGGGGGGGGAGCACCGTATTAGCAACTTCCTATTATGGCAAGTCGCCTATGCGGAATTTTATTTCACCAACGTTTTGTGGCCAGATTTTGATGAAATGGTGTTTCAAAGTGCAGTTGATGCTTTTAGTCAGCGTGAGCGCCGTTATGGTGGAGCTGAATCAGATGATGAACTGGGCAAAGAATAGGGGAAAGATGTGCTGAAATATCGTTTGCTTACTGCGATAGTCTTAATACCGATTGTTATTGCAGCGCTGTTTTTACTTTCTCCAGCGAATTTTGGGTTTGTCGTGATTGCGGTTTGTGCTTTAGGCGCTTGGGAATGGGCGCAATTTGTCGGCTGGCACTCACAAGCTAAGCGTATAGGCTTAGCGGTTGTATTTGCAGCTATATTACTTGCAATGCAATTTTCTATTTCCGACATAAATCAGTTTTCCACTGAACCGATGATCCTATATGGCCTATGGGCAGGCCTTATTTGGTGGGGAATTGCCATTATTTTAGTGGTTACCTATCCCGCATCTGCAGCTTGGGGTAACTCCGTCATTATTCGATTGTTATTTGGCGTATTAACGATTATCCCGTTTTATTGTGGAATGATGGTTTTAAGAACCGTTGGTTATCAAAGTGATACATTCTTCGGTGCGTGGTGGTTATTGTATGTCATGTTGCTGGTCTGGGGCGCGGATTCAGGTGCTTATGCATTTGGTCGTACTATTGGGCGCAACAAAATGGCACCTAAGGTATCACCCGGTAAAACATGGGAAGGTTTAGTTGGAGGCCTTATAACTGCTGGGGTTATTTCATGGTTATTTAGTGCCTTTGCGCCAATTCCAGTGATGCCTGATTATTTGCTAGTGACTTCAATTATTGTTGTTGTAGTATCTGTGTTTGGTGATTTAACCGAAAGTATGTTTAAGCGCCAATCAGGTATTAAAGATAGTAGCCACTTAATTCCAGGGCATGGCGGTATTTTGGATCGTATTGATAGCCTGACAGCCGCGATTCCTGTTTTTGCTGGGCTAAATTTGTTAATTTTTAACGGTTTTGGTCTTTAGGAAGATACATGGGATTTATTTGGAGTTTAGTTGCATTTATTATCGCGATAGGCGTGTTAATTACAGTGCATGAGTTCGGCCACTACTGGGTTGCTCGTCGCTGTGGTGTCTATGTTGAACGCTTCTCTATTGGGTTTGGCAAAACGTTATGGCGCAAAGTCGATAAACATGGCACTGAATTTGTTTTAGCGATGATCCCGCTAGGGGGTTATGTCAAAATGCTTGACGAGCGAGTGGGGAGCGTTTCTCCTGAGCGTCGTCATCAAGCGTTTAATAATAAAACAGTAGGTCAACGAGCGGCCATTATTAGTGCGGGGCCAATTGCGAACTTTTTATTAGCAATTGTTGTCTATTGGATAGTCTTTATGATTGGTATTCCTTCTGTGAAACCTATCATTGAAGACGTAAAACCAGGTTCTATTGCGGCAACTGCAAATTTTGAACCAAAAATGGAACTAAAATCCATTGATGGTATCGAAACTCCTGACTGGAATTCAGTTCGCTTAGCATTGGTCGGCAAAATAGGCGACCGCGAGCTGACAGCTCAAGTACTACCAAATGGTTATAATGAACCGATTACAAAAACAGTTGATTTAACGACTTGGCAGCTTGATCCTGAGAAACAAGATCCAATTTTGTCGGTAGGTATAATGCCCGTTTCTGCAAGAATTGACCCTGTTATCCAAAAAGTGACGCAAGGGTTAGCTGGTGAACGAGCAGGCTTACAGAAAGGCGACAGAATAGTCAGTGTTAACGGGGAAGTATTAGGCCTTTGGAACCCTGTAACGCGCATTATTCGTAATAACCCAGGCGTTCCGTTAAAACTTGAAGTACAACGGTCGCAACAATTGATTTCACTCACGCTGACCCCTGATAGCCAAAATGGGCAGCGTGGAGAGAAAATTGGGTTTGCAGGTGTAGAACTTTCAGTGTTACCGTTAGCAGATGAATATAAAATGGTGCAACAATATGGGCCATTTTCTGCGTTTTACCAAGCCAGTGATAAGACGTGGCAGTTAATGAAGTTGACGGTCAATATGATGGGTAAACTGGTTGTTGGGGATGTCAAACTCAATAACTTGAGCGGTCCGATATCTATCGCTAAAGGCGCGGGGGTATCCGCCGAATCAGGCTTGGTATATTATTTGATGTTTATTGCGCTTATTAGCGTCAATTTAGGTATCATCAATCTGTTTCCATTGCCTGTTTTAGATGGGGGGCACTTGCTCTTCTTATTAATTGAAAAAATTAAAGGAAGTCCGGTGTCTGAGCGAGTACAAGACTTTAGTTTTCGGATAGGTGCAATGGCATTGATTCTGTTAATGGGACTTGCACTTTTTAATGATTTCTCTCGCTTCTAATTTTTGTAAGCTGGGGACCAGTAAGGAATACGCATAACAACGATGGCGATGAAAAAGTTGCTCATAGCGTCGCTGCTTTTCGGCAGTGCCACTGCATACGGTTCAGACGGATTCGTAGTTAAAGACATTCGTTTCGAAGGTCTACAACGCGTCGCCGTTGGTGCAGCATTATTGAACATGCCAGTTAGGGTTGGCGATTCAGTTGATAACGATGATATCAGCCGTTCGATCCGTTCCCTATTTTCAACCGGTAACTTCGAAGATGTTAGGGTCCTGCGTGATGGAAACACGCTGATCGTTCAAGTTAAAGAGCGGCCAACGATTGCAAGTATCACCTTTACAGGTAATAAGTCTGTTAAAGATGATATGCTCAAGCAGAACTTGGAAGCTTCGAATATCCGCGTTGGTGAGGCACTTGACCGCACGACAATTGCGAATATCGAAAAAGGTTTAGAAGACTTTTACTATAGCGTTGGTAAATATAATGCAACAGTAAAAGCTGTTGTAACACCTTTGCCGCGTAACCGTGTGGATTTAAAATTTGTTTTCTCTGAAGGTGTTTCAGCTCAAATTCAGCAAATTAATATTGTGGGTAATAAAAATTACACTACAGCAGAATTAGTTAATAAGCTGCAATTGCGTGATGATGTACCTTGGTGGAACCTTGCTGCAGACCAAAAATATCAGAAGCAAAAACTGGCGGGTGATTTAGAAACGCTGCGCAGTTTTTATCTTGATCGTGGATATGCACGTTTTAATATTGACTCCACGCAAGTCAGTCTGACCCCAGATAAAAAAGGCATTTATATTACGATTAACATCACAGAAGGCGACCAGTATAAAATATCTGGCGTCGAGGTTAATGGTAATACTGCGGAACACTTAGCCGAGATCCAAGAGCTTATCACTATCACACCGGGAGAGTTATATAACGGTGCTCAAGTGACGAGCATGGAAAACAAAATCAAAGATATGTTTGGCCGTTATGGTTATGCGTATCCTCGAGTCATGACACAGCCTGAAATCAACGATGCAGATAAAACAGTTAAATTGCATTTAAATATTGATGCAGGTAACCGTTTCTATGTACGTGAAATTCGTTTTCAAGGTAATGACACCAGTAAAGATACCGTTTTACGCCGTGAAATGCGTCAAATGGAAGGTGCATGGCTCGGAAATGACCTTGTTGAGCTAGGTAAAGAACGTTTGAATCGTACTGGTTACTTTGAAACGGTTGATGTTGAAACTCAACGTGTTCCTGGTAGCCCTGACCAAGTTGATGTTATCTACAAGGTTAAAGAGCGTAATACAGGTTCAATGAACTTCGGTATCGGTTTTGGTACTGAAAGTGGTGTAAGTTTCCAAGTTGGGGTTACACAAGATAACTGGCTGGGCACTGGTAATGCGGTTGGTATTAACGCAAGTAAAAATGACTACTCAACTAACGTTGAATTCTCATTTACTGACCCGTATTTCACGGTTAATGGTGTGAGCTTAGGCGGTCGTATTTTCTATAACGACTTTAGTGCGAAAGATGCTGACTTGTCAGGCTATAACAACAAAACGTATGGCCTAGACAGTTTCTTAAGCTTCCCATTCAATGAAAATAACTCTTTCCGTGTCGGTGCGGGTTATGTTCATAACCGACTTTCAGATATGCGTGCTCAAGCTGCTATGTGGGATTACCTTGATTCTATGGGTAAAAATCCACCAGTTACAGAAAATGGACGCAATAAAGAAAGCTTTGATGCGGATGACTTTACGCTCAACTTAGGTTGGACTTATAACTCGTTAAATCGTGGTTTCTTCCCGACATCGGGTAATAAAACAAACGTATCGGCTAAAGTGACAATACCTGGCTCTGATAACGAATACTATAAACTGCGCTTTGATACAGCACAGTATTACCCACTGGATGAAGACGAAAGTTGGGTCGTTCTGGGGCGTGCACAAGCAGGTTATGGCGACGGTATTGGTAGCAAGCAAATGCCATTCTATGAAAACTTCTATGCGGGTGGTTCAAGCACCATTCGTGGTTTCCGTTCGAATAATATCGGTCCAAAAGCGGTTTACCTGAAGAAAGTTAATGGAAAAGATGGTCCAGAGCCTGGAAGCCCATCAAGTGATGCGGTCGGTGGTAATGCGATGTACGCAGCATCATTTGAATTAATCACTCCGACTCCATTTATTGATGAAAAATATTCGAACTCAGTTCGTACATCTTTGTTCGTTGATGCGGGTACGGTATGGGACACTAATTGGAATAGTATTCCAGCAGCTTGGCGTGCAGGTATGCCTGACTATGGTAAGGCATCTAACATTCGAGCTTCTGCGGGTGTGGCTTTACAATGGATGTCCCCACTTGGACCACTGGTCTTCTCCTATGCGCAGCCAATTAAAGACTACGAAGGGGATAAATCAGAACAGTTCCAATTTAATATTGGTAGAACGTGGTAATCTACTACAGTTTCTACTTATGATGGCTCCCATGATTTCATGGGAGCAACCAAAATTTCCAGCCATACGTATGGGTTAAGGAGTTTAGTGTGAAAAAATTGTTGTGTGCAGCGGGTGTGAGTATTGCTTTAGCAATGTCTGCGGGTGCTTATGCTGAGAAAATCGCTATCGTCAATGTTGGTGAAATTTTCCAAAATATGCCTGCGCGTGAAGCCGTTGCTAAACAGCTTGAAAGTGAATTCAAAAGTCGTGCTACTGAGTTACAAAATCTAGAAAAAGATTTGCAAACTCGTGTTGAAAAATTGCGCCGTGATGGTGCAACAATGAAACAAAGTGAGCGCGAAAAGCTTGAATCTGAACTCATGACTAAACGTGATCAATTTGCTGAAAAAGCTCAAAAATTTGAAGAAGACAACCGTCGTCGTCAAGGTGAAGAGCGTACTAAAATTTTAACTCGTATTCAGAACTCTATTAAGTCTGTTGCAGCTAAAGAAGGCTATGATGTCGTTATCGATGCAAATGCAGTTGCTTATGCAAAAGATAGCGTTGACATTACAAGTCAGGTTCAAAAACAGGTTAAATAATAGATGTCTTCAATTCGATTGGCTGACCTTGCTCAGCAGTTGAATGCGCAATTACACGGTGATGGTGATATTACCATCACCGGTATTGCTCCAATGCATTCAGCGAATAATCAACAGATTACTTTTCTATCTGATAGCCGTTATAGCGATAAATTGGCTGATTGCCAAGCTGCTGCGGTGGTTCTCACAGCAAAAGATCTCGAAGCCTGCAAAGTCGCAGCACTGGTTGTTGATAACCCGTATCTGGCTTATGCGAAAATGGCTCAAATTATGGATACAACGCCAAGTCCGGCTGAAGATATCCATGCATCAGCGGTCATTGCTGATGATGCAAAACTTGGTAAGAATGTCGCAATTGGCGCAAATGCGGTTATCGAAAGTGGTGTTGAGCTTGGCGATAATGTGGTGATTGGCGCAGGTTGTTTTGTGGGCAAAAATACGCGTATTGGTACAGGAACCCGTTTGTGGGCGAATGTCAGCGTATACCACAATGTTGAGATTGGCGAACACTGTTTGGTTCAATCTGGCACAGTAATTGGCTCTGATGGTTTCGGCTATGCGAATGATCGTGGTAATTGGATCAAAATTCCTCAATTAGGCACGGTGATCATCGGCGATCGTGTTGAGATCGGTGCGAGCACGACCATTGACCGCGGTGCTTTAGATAACACAGTGATTGGTAATGGGGTTATTATCGATAACCAGTGCCAAATTGCACATAATGTCATAATTGGTGATAATACCGCGGTTGCTGGTGGTGTTATCATGGCGGGTAGTTTAAAAATCGGCCGCTACTGTATGATTGGTGGTGCTAGTGTCATCAACGGCCATATGGAAATTTGCGATAAGGTCACAGTAACAGGAATGGGGATGGTCATGAGACCTATCACTGAACCGGGAGTATATTCTTCGGGGATCCCTTTACAGCCTAATAAATCTTGGCGTAAAACAGCTGCTTTAGTCTTAAATATCAATGAGATGAATAAGCGCCTGAAACATGTCGAGCGTGAATTAGATAGCCAAAATCAAAAAAATCAGTAATCATTTTGTAATTCAGGCTAAAATAGTTATCTGAGTTACGTTTTCCGGCCTGCCAGTTAACCTAATCTAAGGTTAAAGCAGGCCGATTCATTAATTAAAC
This sequence comes from Providencia sp. PROV201, assembly GCF_028479545.1. Taxonomy (NCBI): domain Bacteria; kingdom Pseudomonadati; phylum Pseudomonadota; class Gammaproteobacteria; order Enterobacterales; family Morganellaceae; genus Providencia; species Providencia sp. PROV201. The sequence goes on along the minus strand of NZ_JAMPNW010000020.1, from coordinate 23,342 downwards.
CGTATTAATAGACAGGAAGAGTATTTCGATGAGTGATAATCATACTCTGAATATAGAAGAAATCTTAGAACTGCTTCCACACCGTTACCCATTCCTTTTGGTTGACCGTGTATTAGATTTTGAAAAAGGCAAATCATTGCGTGCAGTGAAAAATGTGTCATTTAACGAGCCATTTTTCCAAGGGCACTTCCCAAGCAAACCCATTTTTCCTGGCGTATTAATTTTAGAAGCCATGGCACAAGCAACTGGGATCCTTGCGTTTAAAAGCGTTGGGAAATTAGAGCCTGGTGAGTTGTACTATTTTGCAGCGATAGACAATGCGCGTTTTAAACGTCCAGTTCTGCCTGGGGACCAAATGGTCTTAGAAGTTGAATTTATCAAAGAACGTCGCGGAGTTGCACGTTTTAAAGGTGTTGCTAAAGTTGATGGAGAAGTGGCCTGCGAAGCAGAAATGATGTGCGCCCGTCGCCGTGAGGTCTGATATGATTGATAATACAGCCTATATTCATCCATCTTCTATCGTAGAAGATGGAGCTATCATCGGTGCCAATGTTCAAATTGGCCCTTTTTGCTATATTGGCGCGAATGTCGAAATTGGCGAAGGTACTGAGTTGAAATCTCATGTTGTCGTTAATGGTCATACAAAAATAGGCCGTGACAATGTGATTTTCCAGTTCGCTTCCATCGGTGAAATTAACCAAGATCTTAAATACCAAGGTGAACCAACGCGAGTTGAAATCGGGGATAGAAACCGTATTCGCGAAAGCGTCACTATTCACCGTGGTACCGTTCAAGATGTTGGCCTGACAAAAGTGGGCAACGACAATTTACTGATGGTGAATGTGCACATTGCCCATGATTGTATCATTGGAAACCGTTGTATTATTGCAAATAACGGTACGCTAGGTGGCCATGTAACATTGGGTGATTATGCCATTATTGGTGGTATGACCGCAGTTCACCAATTTTGCAAAATTGGTGCTCATGTCATGGTTGGTGGTTGTTCTGGTGTTGCACAAGACGTGCCGCCTTATGTCATTGCACAAGGTAACCACGCGACACCATTTGGTTTAAATCTTGAAGGTTTAAAACGCCGTGGTTTTGAAAAAGAATCACTGCATGCTATCCGTAATGCATACAAGGTGTTGTATCGTTCAGGCAAATCGTTAGAAGAAGCCCGTGAAGAGATCGCAGAAATGGCAAAAGCCAATGAACACGTTAAAGTGTTTAGTGATTTCTTAGAGGATTCAGCGCAGTCTAAACGTGGTATTATTCGTTAATCTAGCATTAATGAATCGAGGCCTTTAATAAGGAGCGAATTTCGGTGAATAATAGCCGCCCACTTACTATTGGCCTTGTTGCCGGAGAAACATCTGGCGATATTCTCGGTGCAGGGCTTATCCGTGCACTTAAAGAACAAATACCGAATGCTCGCTTTGTTGGTGTCGCTGGCCCTTTAATGCAAGCCGAGGGTTGCGAAGCTTGGTATGAAATGGAAGAGCTTGCTGTCATGGGCATTGTTGAAGTCCTTGGCCGCCTGCCTAGGTTATTATCCATCCGTAAGGATTTAACCCAGCGTTTTACCGAACTGCAACCCGATGTTTTTGTTGGAATTGATGCCCCTGATTTTAATATTACCTTAGAAGGTCGTTTAAAATCGAAAGGTATCAAAACTATTCATTACGTTAGCCCATCAGTTTGGGCGTGGCGCCAAAAGCGGGTATTTAAAATTGGTCGTTCAACGAATTTAGTATTAGCTTTCTTACCTTTTGAAAAAGCATTTTACGATCGTTTTAATGTTCCTTGCCGTTTTATCGGGCACACAATGGCCGATGCCATTCCATTACACCCTGATAAACAAGCCGCTCGACATCGGCTGAATATTCCTGAGCATGTCAAATGTTTAGCTTTACTGCCGGGAAGTCGTCATTCAGAAGTCGAAATGCTAAGCGCAGATTTTCTCAATACAGCGAAAATATTACAGCGTAATATCCCAGATTTACATATTGTGGTGCCGTTGGTGAATGAAAAACGCCGCCAGCAGTTTGATGAGATAAAACAAAATACTACGCCTGAACTGCAAATTCATATTTTAGATGGACAAGCTCGTGATGCAATGATTGCAGCTGATGCGACTTTATTAGCGTCAGGAACGGCAGCACTTGAATGTATGCTAACAAAATGCCCAATGGTAGTGGGGTATCGTATGAAACCTTTCACCTTCTGGTTAGCAAAACGGTTAGTGAAAACGCCATATGTTTCTTTGCCTAATTTGTTAGCAGGAAAAGAGATTGTCAAAGAGTTACTACAAGAGGAATGCCAGCCTGATAAACTCGCACAGCAGTTGCTTCCACTCCTAGAAGGTGGCGAGCAGGTTGAAAACCTGAAAGAAACTTTTTTACAATTACATCAGCTTATTTGTTGTGATGCAGATAAACAAGCGGCTGAAGCAGTATTAGAGATGGTCAAAAATTAATGGAATTTATCTATCCAAAAGCAAATTTAATTGCTGGTGTTGATGAAGTGGGTCGAGGCCCCTTAGTTGGAGCTGTAGTAACTGCAGCGGTGATCCTTGATCCCAATAAGCCAATTACAGGGCTGGCAGACTCAAAAAAACTCACCGAAAAAAAACGTGAGAAATTATTTGATGAAATTCAGGAAAAAGCGCTGTGTTGGTGCATTGGCCGCGCAGAGCCAGAAGAAATTGATAATATAAATATATTACACGCAACCATGTTAGCGATGCAGCGTGCTGTTGCGGGTTTATCCATTGTTCCTGAGTATGTTCTCATTGATGGCAACCGTTGCCCTGAGTTACCAATGCCTTCACAGGCAGTAATTAAAGGCGACAGTCTAGTACAAGAAATTAGCGCAGCATCCATTTTAGCTAAAGTGATTAGAGATAGGGAAATGGTCGAGTTAGACAAAGCTTTCCCTGAGTATGGTTTTGCGAAGCATAAAGGCTACCCAACGGCTTATCATTTAGAAAAATTGGCGCAGCATGGCGCAACCGAATTCCATCGTAAAAGCTTTGCTCCTGTGAGAAAAGCTTTAGACAGCAATAAGTAGGTATTAGGTCGATGGCATCACCTCGTTTTATTCATTTACGCGTCCACAGTGACTATTCCATGATTGATGGGCTAGCCAAAACGGGGCCACTGGTTAAAAAAGTGGCTTCGATGGGCATGCCTGCATTTGCGATCACCGATTTTACTAACCTTTGTGGGTTAGTCCGGTTTTATGGTGCAGCGCATGGGGCGGGGATCAAGCCAATTATTGGTGCTGATTTTTATGTGGAAAGTGAATTATTAGGTGATGAAATATCTCACTTAACTGTTTTAGCACGTAATAATGAAGGTTATCAAAACCTTACCCTACTGATTTCTGAAGCATACCAAAAAGGTTATGGTGCAGTTGGGCCAACCATAAAACGTGAATGGCTAGCCAAGCATAAAGACGGCTTGATTTTACTGTCCGGTGGCCGTAAAGGGGATGTCGGGCAATTTCTATTAAGGGGAAATCAAGCCTTAGTGGATGAGTGCCTTGCATTCTATGAAACCCATTTTCCAGATAGCTACTATTTAGAATTGGTTAGAACAGGGCGGCCTGATGAAGAAAGTTATCTACATGCGGCTGTCGAGTTAGCGACTAAAAAAGGCCTACCTGTCGTTGCAACGAATGATGTTTGTTTCATTGAAAGTAGTGATTTTGACGCTCATGAAATACGTGTTGCTATTCATGATGGTTTTACATTAGCCGATCCCAAAAGGCCTAAAAATTATAGCCCTCAGCAATATTTACGTTCCGAAGAAGAGATGTGTGAGCTGTTTGCTGACATCCCTGAAGCGCTAGAAAACAGTGTAGAAATTGCTAAGCGTTGTAATGTGACGATCCGTTTAGGTGAATACTTCTTACCTCAATTCCCGACAGGGGATATGAAAACAGAAGACTTTTTAGTTATGCGCTCTAAAGAAGGGCTCGAAGAGCGTTTAGAATTTCTGTTTCCTGATGAAAAAGTCAGGGCAGAAAAACGTCCTGAGTACGATGAACGTTTAGAGATCGAACTCAACGTAATCAACCAAATGGGTTTCCCCGGCTACTTCTTGATCGTTATGGAGTTTATCCAATGGTCGAAGGATAATGGCGTACCCGTTGGGCCAGGACGAGGCTCCGGGGCGGGTTCCCTTGTTGCTTATGCATTAAAAATTACCGACCTTGACCCACTGGAATTTGATTTACTGTTTGAGCGTTTCTTGAATCCTGAGCGTGTTTCCATGCCTGACTTTGACGTCGATTTCTGCATGGAAAAACGAGACCAAGTGATTGATCACGTGGCTCAAATGTATGGCCGTGAGGCAGTTTCTCAAATCATTACCTTTGGTACGATGGCGGCAAAAGCGGTGATCCGAGATGTTGGTCGTGTACTCGGGCACCCATATGGTTTTGTGGATAGAATTTCGAAATTAGTGCCGCCAGATCCCGGTATGACACTGGAAAAAGCGTTCGAAGCAGAACCTCAGCTCCCTGAAATTTATGAGGCTGATGAAGAGGTTAAAGCGCTTATCGATATGGCGCGTAAACTCGAAGGTGTCACACGAAATGCAGGTAAACATGCGGGTGGGGTGGTTATCGCTCCAACTAAAATTACGGACTTTGCCCCACTGTATTGTGATGCGGAAGGCAATAACCCCGTCACACAATTCGATAAAAACGATGTTGAGTATGCAGGATTAGTTAAGTTTGACTTCCTTGGTTTGCGTACGTTGACGATTATTAACTGGGCGTTGGAAATGATCAACGCGCGTCGCGCTAAGAAAAACTTAGAGCCGATTGATATTGCTGCTATTCCGCTACACGATCAAAAAAGTTTTGATATGCTGCAGCGCTCAGAAACCACAGCAGTATTCCAGTTAGAATCACGAGGAATGAAGGACTTAATTAAGCGATTACGTCCTGACTGCTTCGAGGATATGATCGCACTGGTAGCATTGTTCCGTCCAGGGCCACTGCAGTCAGGCATGGTAGATAACTTTATTGACCGTAAGCATGGTCGTGAAGAAATATCGTACCCAGATGTACAATGGCAACATGAATCATTAAAACCTGTTCTAGAGCCCACATATGGCATTATTTTATACCAAGAACAGGTTATGCAGATTGCTCAGGTTTTAGCCGGATACACGCTTGGCGGTGCAGATATGCTGCGTCGTGCGATGGGGAAAAAGAAACCTGAAGAGATGGCTAAACAACGGTCTGTTTTTGAAGAGGGATCAATCAAAAACGGGGTTGATGGCGAACTATCGATGAAAATCTTTGACTTGGTAGAGAAATTTGCCGGTTATGGGTTTAACAAATCTCACTCAGCAGCATATGCATTAGTTTCATACCAAACACTGTGGCTCAAAGCCCACTATCCCGCTGAATTTATGGCAGCAGTCATGACCGCAGATATGGATAACACCGAGAAAGTGGTCGGTTTAGTTGATGAATGTTGGCGAATGGGCTTAAAAGTATTGCCGCCAGATATCAATAGTGGGCTTTATCACTTCCATGTGAATGATGAAGGTGAGATAGTTTACGGTATCGGTGCAATTAAAGGGGTCGGTGAAGGCCCGATTGAAGCGATTGTTGAAGCGCGTCAACAAGGCGGCATATTTAAAGAGATTTTTGACCTCTGTGCACGAGTTGATATTAAAAAAATTAACCGTCGTGTGATGGAAAAGCTTATCATGGCAGGGGCATTTGACCGATTAGGCCCTCACCGTGCAGCATTGATGTCTTCCCTTGAAGATGCGTTAAAAGCGGCTGATCAACACGCTAAAGCAGAGGCAATAGGCCAAGCAGATATGTTTGGTGTCTTAGCTGAAGCACCCGAACAAGTTGAAAGTTCATATGCAAGCGTACCTAAATGGCCAGAGCAGGTGGTATTGGATGGTGAACGCGAGACGCTTGGTTTATATTTAACAGGGCATCCAATAACGCGATACTTGAGCGAAATAGAGCGTTATACTAACGGGCTTAGATTAAAAGATGTGAACCCCACCCCTCGTGGTCAAGTGACAACTGTGGTAGGTTTAGTACTTTCAGCTAAAGTGATTACAACCAAGCGTGGAAATAGAATTGGTATTTGTACGCTTGATGATCGTTCCGGTCGTCTGGATATTATGTTATTTTCAGATGCGCTCGATAAATACCAACATATGTTGGAAAAAGACAATATCCTGATAGCCACCGGTCAGGTCAGCTTTGATGATTTCAATGGTGGTAATAAAATGACAGTGCGTGAGTTAATGGATATTAGTGAAGCAAGGGAAAAATATGCTCGAGGACTTGCAATTTCACTGTCAGATAAACAAATTAACGATCAATTGCTGAACCGGCTTCGTAGCACTCTTGAACCTCATCGTTCAGGAACGATCCCGGTTCATCTGTATTACCAGAAGGATGATGCCAGAGCCAAGCTTAAATTTGGTGTTGTTTGGCGTGTGACGCCAGTGGATCCCCTTCTGAACGATCTTCGAACTCTGCTGGGTAGTGAGCAGGTAGAATTAGAATTTGACTAAAATAGGAATATTATGAGTCTGGATTTTCTTGATTTTGAACAGCCAATCGCAGAATTAGAGGCGAAAATTGATTCTCTAACAGCGGTTAGCCGTCAAGATAACAACTTAGAAGTCAACCTAGATGAAGAGGTTGCTCGTTTACGTGAAAAAAGTGTTGAACTGACACGTAAAATTTTCTCTGATCTAGGAGCTTGGCAAATCGCTAAACTCGCTCGTCACCCACGTCGTCCATATACGTTGGATTATATTTCTCGCATATTTACTGATTTCCAAGAATTAGCGGGTGATCGTGCTTATGCAGATGATAAAGCCATTGTCGGTGGAATGGCGCGTTTAGATGGTCGCCCAGTAATGATTATTGGGCATCAGAAAGGGCGTGAGACAAAAGAAAAAATCCGTCGTAATTTTGGTATGCCAGCCCCAGAAGGTTACCGTAAGGCATTGCGTCTGATGGAACTGGCTGAGCGTTTTAACTTGCCTATTATTACCTTTATTGACACTCCAGGTGCTTATCCGGGCGTTGGTGCTGAAGAGCGCGGCCAGTCAGAAGCTATCGCACGTAATTTACGTGAAATGTCACGTTTATCAGTCCCTGTCATCTGTACCGTTATTGGTGAAGGTGGCTCTGGTGGTGCACTTGCCATCGGTGTGGGTGATAAAGTCAATATGCTGCAATACAGTACTTATTCTGTTATTTCACCAGAAGGCTGTGCTTCTATTTTATGGAAAAGTGCAGATAAAGCACCATTAGCAGCAGAGGCGATGGGGATTACTGCTCCACGTCTTAAAGAACTGAAATTAATTGATAATGTTATTCCTGAGCCATTAGGCGGTGCACATCGTAATTATGATGAAATCGCAGAACAGCTAAAAGCACGCCTGACTGAGGATTTAGATGAATTAGAAGTATTAGATGCCGAAGCGTTGAAAAACCGTCGCTATCAGCGCCTGATGGACTATGGTTATTGTTGATCATTAACCGCTAATCGTTAATAAAAAACGGGAGTTTGCTTTTTGCTAGCTCCCGTTTTTTATTCAAGCTATTTATTTTAATTATCCATCTGCTGAAAATAACAATAGATAGGGGCTAGGGTGCGACAATATAATTATTTGCTATATGCTTTTACTTGCGTATTGATATGGAGCTTTATTCCTATTGTCTCTCGTTTTGGGCAAGAAGGCATGGATAGCTTCCAATTCCTTTTCTGGTCGAACTTAATTTCAGCGATATCTGTGATTATTGTTGCACTTGCTTCAGGGTATAGACTGGCAAAATTGTTTATCTTACCAAGAGATGTACTAGTTAAAGTCTTTGTTCTTGGTTTTCTTGATTGTTTATTCTATTTGTTACTGTACTACGGCTATTCCATTGAAAATGGTATCGCCGTATTGGTCATTCAATATAGTTGGCCATTAGTTATTATCTTGTTATCAGTGGTATTGCTAAAAGACAAATTAGCGGGAAGACAAGTAGTTGGTATCATCATCGGTTTTATTGCAGTAATTATTACTTTTACCAAAGGGCAAATTACACAACTTCATGTTGAAAATCCAACAGCATTATTACTGGTTTTTAGTGGTGCATTTTGCTTTGCACTAATGTCAGTTTTTTCTCGCCAATATTCGATAGACCCCTATATTAGTACTATGTGGTTATTTATTTTTTCAACGCTGGTTTCTTTTGTTTTACTGATATTATTTAGTGAGATGCGATTACCATCAAAAACGACTTTTTGGCCAACATTGGTTAATGGCATTTTAATCAATGGGGTGTCTTATATTTTGTGGTTCAAGGCGATGAATACAGGGCATTCGGCTAAAATTGCATCAGTGGTGTTTTTATCTCCCGTATTATCAGTGTTTTGGTTGGTCTTGATATTAAATGATGCTTTTGAAGCCGCTTATGTTGCAGGGGTATTACTAGTAATTATTTCTGGTGTTTTGTGTGTTGGTACAAAAAAACATGGTCAAAAATTATGAGAAGGGCGAATAAATGATACAGCATTCGCAAGTCATTGTTGAACGGGTTCTCAATAAAATAAATGGTATTCAAAAAATTCTAGTGGGATTTAGTGGCGGTATTGATTCAACTGTTTTATTACATGCGCTTTATCTTATTCGGCAACAGCAACTCCCTTCACTAGAAATTCGCGCTATTCATGTTCACCATGGGTTGAATAGTAAAGCAAATGAATGGGAGCAGCACTGTGCTCAATTATGTTTACAGTGGGACATTCCTTTCATTTGCAGACATGTAGTGGTTGACTCGAGCCAAAAAGGAATTGAAGCTGCGGCACGAGATGCTCGTTATCAGGCTTACCGAGAAGAATTACAAGGTGGTGAGGTGTTAGTCACAGCTCAACACCTTGATGACCAAGCAGAAACTTTCATGTTAGCGTTAAAGCGTGGCAGTGGGCCTGCTGGGTTATCTTCAATGCCTGAATTATTAGCTTTTACAGCGTGTAGTGGCTCAACATGGTTGTTACGTCCATTACTTACAACGTCTCGCATAGCGCTAGAAGCTTATATGCAAGAGCAGAAATTATCGTGGGTTGAAGACGATAGTAACCAAGATGACCGTTATGATAGAAATTTTTTGCGATTGAATATCATGCCCATTTTGGTTGAGCGCTGGCCTCACTTTTCCAGTGCAGTGGCCCGTAGTGCAGCGCTATGTGCGGAGCAAGAAAGCTTACTCGATGAATTATTAAAAGATACCCTTGAAAACATGATGGACTATCGAGGTGGGCTATTTATTGATGACCTGAAAGCCTGCTCATCATCAAAGCGTAATGCACTCATCCGTCGCTGGGTTGGGTTGCACCAGTTACCAATGCCGCCATTTAACCAATTGGAACGAATTTGGCAAGAAGTGGCGTTAGCTCGGCAAGACGCTGACCCTATTTGCCAGTTAGGGCAATTTGAAATTCGTCGTTATCAAGGCGCATTGTGGGTTGTTAAGCGTATTAATAGCTTAGTAAATCAACAGTTTGAATGGAATTTCCCTGATGTCTTTGAATTGCCTGGATCTTTAGGAATTTTACAGATTATGGAAGGTGAGGGGCAAATACGTCCGCCCAAACCAGATGAAATTGTGACAATTCGTTTTGGGCTGCAAGGCACGCTAAACATTGTAGGGCGTCATCGTTCCAGAAGCAGTAAGAAGATCTGGCAAGAATTAGGCGTAGCTCCATGGATGAGAGAAAGAGTGCCATTAATTTATTATAACGACCAGCTCATTACCGCAGTAGGGTGCTTTATTACCCCTGAAGGGCTAGTTGATGAAGCGTCTCTGGGTATTGCCATCGATTGGCAAAAAGAGGGTGAATTTAAGATGTTGAACTAATGAGAAGCCCCTTATGACTGTGATTACCATAAGGGGCTATAGAAGGACTCAAAATCGTGAGTATTAGTGAGAGTGGTCGACAACAATCGTGCCGATTTCTGGATGACTGAAGGAAATTATGCAATCCAATCTTAACTCCTTGGTTCCTTCATGTGTTTCAACAATCAGGTACTCAACTTTTTTTCGTAGGAGTAAATCACTGGCCTGCCCCTCAATATTCATGCCGTCATTAAGTGCTATTTGCAACTTTAGCTGACGTTGGCATGCGATTTCTAGATATTCGTAATCATCACAATTGATAGGTTGATATTCAGTATCTGTAGACATATTCCCTCACCACTGTGTTAGTGGCGGTTATTGCCGCCTTGAACATGTTGTACCAAGCAGAAATGTGCTTAATACGATAATAGCACAGTAACTTTAATAACTATAATCACAGCGAAGGGAAAAAGACAATTCTTATTCACCAAATCAATGCATGACGTATTTTATCAGTAATGTCCGAATTTTCTTAGGTATGCCATATTTTTATTAGATGAAATGCTATGATGTTTACATTGGTTAATAAGTCAAAATCCACGGTTTTAAGGGAATTATAATGAAAAAATCACTAATGTTAGTCTTAATGGTGACTGGAAGCATTACGTTAGCTGGTTGCCAGAGTGCGACAAAAAATACCGATACAGCACCAGTCGATAAAGTGTATACAGGGGTTTTACCTTGCGCTGATTGCTCTGGTATTGAGGCAACATTGTTAGTTAACCAAGATGGTAGTTATGTTGAGCAACTCGTTTATTTAGGAACCCGAGATGGCGATACCGCTTTCCATGATACTGGTAAATGGGATATAGAAAATAACAAATTACGTGCAACTAATCCTAAAGGTGAAAGTACTTATTTTGCCCAATCGGCAGATGGCCAATCAGTGACCTTACTGGATTTAGAAGGTAATCCGATTGAAACACAGATGAATTATACACTAGACCAAGTTAAGCCAAGTAAAAAAGTGGGGCAGTACCGCTATATGGCAGATGCAGCTGTTTTCAAAGAGTGCGATAGTGGTCGCCAATACGCTGTTTCTGGTGTTGAATTAGAAAAAGCATATGGTGAAACGGGGGTAGATGGTGGTACACCTGTCTACGCTGAAATTGAAGGTTATTATACAATCCGCCCTTCAATGGAAGATGGCCAGTTTGATGCTGCTTTAGTACCAACAGGTGCAATTAAATTCGACAAAACGGCTTCTTGTAACTAATTTATTTAAAAACCTATTAAACTTGCGGCCAAACATCATATGTTTGGCCGCAGCCTGAGACCCACTTCTGTTGAAGTGGGTCTTTTTTGTTTCAGGTTTCCTAAATTATCAACTAAAACCTCGTATTACCTAATTCTCATTCATTTTTATCATTATTTGATATCAGTATAACTTTTTTATTGACGCAAAATATTTATATAAATGTGAAGGTCGTCATGGCTATTGGTCAATAGGAGACAATTGTTAGCTAGTTTGAATTATCGGAAATGCAGGGAAGGCAGTATACTCCATTCAACTAGAGATAATTATTTTCTTTAGTGTGCAAGGTTTGATTACATGATAAGTCTATAAGAAAATTTATAAGTCACAGCGGTAATGAAAAATAGAACGAATCAAAGGATAAGGAATGAATAAGAAAAATATTTATCTATTTTGTTCTGCAGGAATGTCTACCTCACTGCTAGTTAACAAAATGAGACAGCAAGCAGAAAAATACGATGTACCTGTCAATATAGAAGCCTTCCCTGAAAGCTTAGCTTCAGAAAAAGGTGTAGATGCGGATGTCATATTGCTGGGCCCGCAAATTGCATGGATGTTATCTGATATTCAGAAATTATTGCCTAATAAGCCAGTTGAAGTTATTGATTCACTTTTATACGGAAAAGTGGATGGGCTTGGTGTACTAAAAGCCGCTGTTGCAATTATAAGAAAACAGACAGCAAGCTAATACCCACAAGCTATTTACTACCTCTACAACATAATAACTCCATCAACATTAACGCTATTAATATAACGTAATGAGTTAAGAATGGAGCACACTCAAAAAATTGAGGGTATTTTTATGAGTCTTTTTATCACTTCGCTTGAAAAGGTACTCCTTCCATTCGCGGTTAGATTGGGAAAGCAACCTCATGTTAATGCAATAAAGAATGGTTTTATTCGAATTATGCCTCTGACCTTAGTTGGGGCAATGTTTGTGTTAATTAATAATGTTTTTCTGAGCTTTGATACAGGGTCATTTTTCTATTCTTTGGGGGTTAGACTAGAGCCTTCAACGATAGAAACACTAAATGGTTTTAAAGCCATTGGTGGAAACGTTTATAACGGGACATTGGGAATTATGTCCTTAATGGCCCCTTTCTTTATTGCAATGGCACTTGCGGAAGAGCGCAAGGTTGATCCACTTGCTGCTGGTTTGTTGGCTGTTGCTTCTTTTATGACAGTCACACCATATGACGTCAATGGTGCTTATGCCGTTGGTGCTAATTGGCTCGGTGGGGCAAATATCATTTCAGGGATCATTCTAGGGCTAGTCGTTGCTGAAATGTTCACTTTTATTGTTCGCCGTAATTGGGTGATTAGATTACCAGATAGTGTACCGCCATCCGTATCTCGCTCATTTTCTGCACTTATTCCTGGTTTTATTATCTTATCGATTATGGGAATTGTGTCGTGGGCACTAAGTGGTATTAGTAGTAATTTCCATCAAATCATTATGGACACAGTATCCACACCACTTGCCTCTATGGGGAATGTTGTTGGCTGGGCATATGTTGTATTTACCTCTCTATTATGGTTCTTTGGTATTCACGGCTCTCTCGCATTAACCGCATTAGACAGTGGAATAATGACTCCGTGGGCATTAGAAAACGTGTCTTTATATGCAGAGTATGGTTCAGTTGACGCTGCGATTGCCGCGGGTAAATCTTTCCATATGTGGGCAAAACCGATGCTTGATTCCTATGTATTCTTAGGTGGAACCGGGGCTACATTAGGATTAATTATTGCTATCTTTATTGCATCTCGTCGTGCCGATCATCGCCAGGTTGCGAAATTAGCATTACCAGCAGGTATTTTCCAAATTAATGAGCCGATTATCTTTGGTCTGCCGATCATTATGAACCCAGTAATGTTTATTCCATTTATTCTTATTCAGCCTCTATTAGCAGGAATAATGGTTGCAGCTTATTATTTAGGGATTATCCCACCAGTGACGAATATCGCACCATGGACAATGCCAACAGGGCTAGCTGCATTCTTCAATACTAATGGTAGTATCGCTGCCTTATTACTTGCATTATTTAACCTTGGTGTGGCGGTACTCGTTTATCTTCCATTCGTTGTGATTTCGAATAAAGCACAAAACACAATCGATGAAGAAGAAAGTGAAGAAGATATTGCTAACGCACTGAAGTTTTAAAATAGGGAGGAGCGTGCTCCTCCCATTAAAAAGAGATAAAAATATGTTTGAACTTAATGATATCCAAGACGATACCACTACAGATGAACTTGAAGAAGTTGTCATGGGACTGATTATTAATGCAGGACAAGCAAGAAGCTTAGCTTATACCGCATTAAAAAAGGCGAAAGAAGGTGATTTTGCGACAGCAAAAAGTTTAATGGAGCAATCGCACTCTTCGCTGAATGAGGCGCATAAAGTGCAAACTCAATTGATTGAAAGTGATATGGGGGAGGGGCGGATCAAAGTTAGTTTAGTTCTGGTTCATGCACAAGATCATTTAATGAATGCCATGTTAGCCCGTGAATTAATTACAGAGTTAATTGAGTTACATGAAAAATTAAACCATTAGAGAGGGAGCCATGATGCAGGCACTGATGAATAGAACCGACACTAATGCTGAAGTTAAACTAGTTCAAGAAAGTGAGCTTTTTAATAATAAAACCTTTCATGTCTTTATTTATAATAAAGTTGAGAGTGCAAGTGGACTGCATCAACATGATTATTATGAGTATATGATCGTTTTAACGGGTCGTTGTTATCAAATAATTAATGGAAAAAAAGTTTTATTAGAGCGAGGTGATTTTATTTTTCTTCCGATAGGCTCTTATCACGAAAGCTCTTATGATTTTGGGCCAACACGAATATTGAATGTAGGTATTAGCAAATCATTTTTTGATAAACATTATTTACCACTATTACCAAGTTGTTTTGTTGCATCACAAGGCTATCAATTGAAAAATGAATTTATGGCTTATATAGAGTCTGTGATCGCATCGTTAAATTTTCGCGACAGTGAATTTAATGAATTTATTGAATTAGTTACATTTAATGTGGTAAATCGATTGCGTCATTATCGTGAAAAAAGTATGCGAGATGATGCACCTCAGTGGCTAAAAAGTACATTGGAAGAAATGCATGATATCGCTATGTTTAGTGAAAGTGCTCTACAAAATATGATCTCTATAACGGGGAAATCACAAGAATACTTAACCCGAGCAACAAAACGTTATTATGGCAAAACGCCAATGCAGATTATTAATGATATCAGAATTAATTTTGCTAAAAAGCAACTTGAAATAACTAACTATTCAATTACAGATATTGCTTTTGAATCAGGTTATAGCAGTCCAAGTTTATTTGTGAAAAAATTTAAAGAGCTAACTTCATTAACACCGAGTGATTACCGAAAAAATCTATTTAGTGTTGAACAAAAAATGGTAGGTTAAATTATTACCTAAATAAGCTTTCCATTTCTAAAAATCTCTAGCATATCCATCTTTTTTATAAAGATGGTGTGCTTTTCTATGTCTATTATAAAGGTACAATGAGGTTAATATGACTCAGAAACAGAAATTAAAAGTTGTCACTATTGGTGGGGGGAGTAGCTACACTCCTGAATTGCTGGAAGGTTTTATTAAACGCTACCATGAATTACCTATTACTGAATTGTGGCTAGTGGATGTTGAAGAAGGTAAAGAAAAATTAGATATTATCTATAATTTATGCGAGCGAATGGTTAAACATGCCAATATACCACTCAAAATATTTAAAACGCTTGATAGGCGAGAAGCATTAAAAGACGCTGATTTTGTCACAACTCAATTAAGAGTTGGGCAATTAAAAGCACGTGAATTAGATGAATCAATCCCCTTAAAACATGGTTATTTAGGACAAGAAACCAATGGAGCTGGTGGTTTATTTAAAGGGCTACGAACTATACCTGTGATTTTTGACATTATTAAAGATGTCGAAGAGATCTGCCCTAACGCATGGGTGATTAATTTTACCAACCCAGCAGGGATGGTAACTGAAGCGGTATATCGCCATACCAACTTCAAACGTTTTATTGGTGTTTGTAATATCCCAATCGGTATGAAAATGTTTATTACCGATGTTTTAAAATTATCTAATAGCGATGAGTTATCTATCGATTTATTTGGTTTAAACCATATGGTTTTTATCAAAGATGTTATTGTAAATGGTTCATCGCGATTTAATGAATTATTAGAGGGTATTGCCTCTGGAACGTTAAGTGCAAATTCAGTTAAAAACATTACTGATCTTGCTTTTGACGAAGGCCTAATTCGTGGATTAAATCTGATCCCATGCTCTTACTTATTGTATTACTTTAAACCTAAGGAGATGCTAGCAATTGAGCTTGGCGAATATTATAAAGGTGGCGCTAGGGCACAAATTGTCCAAAAAGTTGAACATCAACTCTTTGAACTATACAAAAACCCGACATTAGATGTAAAACCTAAAGAGCTTGAATTAAGAGGTGGAGCTTATTATTCAGATGCGGCTTGTGAAGTCATCAATGCGATATACAATGACAAACAAACTGAGCACTACGTCAATATTCCACATCATGGACATATCGATAATATCCCTGAAGACTGGACAGTCGAAATGACATGTATATTAGGCCGTGATGGTGCAAAACCGCACCCACGTGTAAAACACTTTGATGATAAAGTCCTTGGCTTAATTTATACCTTAAAAAATTTTGAAATTACCACTAGCCAAGCCGCAGTAAATGGCCAGTTTAATGATGTATTATTGGCGATGAATTTGAACCCATTAATTCACTCTGATAACGATGCGCGTTTAATTTCTAAGGAATTACTTATCGCTCATAAAAAATATCTACCGAACTTTGCTAAAGCAATATAACAGCTTGAGCAAGAAGGTTAATAAGCTAATAGCTTATAGTGTTAAGGGAGAGCATATGGCTATATTACTTATTGTGAATGCCGATGATTTTGGACTCTGTGAAGCGGTTAATTACGGCATTATCGAATCTCATCGTAATGGGGTTGTTCATTCAACAAGCGCGATGATGAATATGCCCGCAATATCCCATGCAGCTAAATTAAGCCAAGAAAATCCGAATCTAGCTGTGGGTATGCATTTTGTTTTAACGGCTGGGAAGCCTTTCTCATCAATGCCGACACTCAGCCGTGATGGAATGTTGGGTAAATGGCTTTGGGATATTGATATTAATGACTTACCATTGGTTGAAATTGAACAAGAACTAAATCAGCAATATCAAAAATTTATCGAAATTTTTGGTCGAAAACCGAGCCATATTGATAGCCATCATCATGTTCATATGATTGAGGGTATTTTTCCAATTGTTGTAGCTTTCGCCCAAGAAAAGGGGGTTGCGTTACGAGTTGATCGCCAATTAGAGAAAAATTGGCCGCCATTATCATATCAAGTGGCAAGCACTGACTGTTTCAGTAGTGAGTTTTATGGTGATGAAATTTCAGAAGCGTTGTTTTTGAAGATTATTAATGAAGCTAAAGCGCAAGGGAATAACTCTATTGAAGTTATGAGCCATCCTGCTTTTATTGATAATGCACTACTAAAAAGTAACTATGCTTATCCACGTTTAAATGAATTGGAAGTATTAACATCTGAGAGTTTAAAATCACAGATTTTGGCGCATGGTTTTAAGATTGGTTCGTATCGCGATATTTAAAGAAAAAGCCCAAATTCAATGAAATAACTGACATTTGGGCTTTATTTTCTAGCTTTTAACCTATTTTATTTACCGAGCTTACCTTTTAGGAAGCTAATGATATTTTCTAGGCCAACCAGTTCTTTATCATCACTACGGCGTGATTTATATTCAATTTGGTTGTTGTCTAAGTTACGGTCACCAATAACGATAGTGTATGGAACACCAATCAGCTCCATATCGGCAAACATCACGCCTGGGCGCTCTTTACGGTCATCGAAAATTACATCAATACCGTTTGCTTTTAGGTCAGCATAAAGTTTTTCTGCAACTTCTTTAACACGATAAGATTTGTGCATATTCATCGGTAAAATAGCCACTTGGAACGGAGCAATTGCATCCGGCCAAATAATTCCGCGATCATCATGGCTTTGTTCAATAGCAGCGGCAACAATGCGCGTTACACCAATACCATAACAACCCATAGTGACGATTTGGTTATGCCCATCCTCATTCTGGACTGAAGCTTTCATTGCTTCTGAATATTTAGTGCCTAATTGGAATATATGACCAACTTCGATACCGCGTTTAATTTGCAGTACACCTTTACCATCTGGGCTTGGGTCACCTTCAACAACGTTACGTAAATCAAAAGCTTGTGGTAATGCTAAATCACGTTCCCAGTTGATGCCAAAATAGTGTTTACCATCAATATTTGCACCTGCACCAAAATCGCTCATTACTGCAACGCTACGGTCGATAACAATCGGTAGTGGCATATTTACAGGGCCTAAAGATCCAGGGCCTGCATTCACCGCATTTCTGATTTCAGCTTCAGTGGCAAATTCTAATGGGCTAGCGACTAAAGGATGTTTTTCTGCTTTGATTTCATTTAACTCATGGTCGCCTCGAATTAACAAAGCGACTAGTGTATGGCCTGAATCCTTTTTCGCATGAACAATCAATGTTTTAACGGTTTTTTCAACAGGTAAATTGAATTGTTCAACAAGCTCCGCGATTGTTTTTGCATTTGGTGTATCCACCAGACGCATTTCTTCTGTTGGAGCGCCACGTGGTGTTGTTGGTGCTAATGCTTCTGCAAATTCAATATTAGCTGCGTAATCAGATTCAGTAGAGAAAATGACGTCATCTTCACCATTTTTCGCTAATACTTGGAATTCGTGGGATGCGCTGCCACCGATAGAACCGGTATCAGCTTGAACAGCACGAAAGTCAAAACCAATACGTGTGAAAATTTTGGTGTAGGCTTCGTACATTGCATCATAGGTTTCTTGCAATGATTCTTGGCTAATGTGGAAAGAATATGCATCTTTCATAATAAATTCACGTGAACGCATCACACCAAAACGTGGGCGAACTTCATCACGGAATTTGGTTTGAATTTGAAATAAATTCAATGGCAATTGTTTGTAAGATGTGATTTCGTTACGCACTAAATCTGTGATCACTTCTTCATGAGTCGGACCGAGAACAAACGGGCGCTCACCACGATCAACAAAACGTAGCAATTCAGGACCATACTGTTCCCAACGACCACTTTCTTGCCATAAATCTGCAGGTTGAACAACGGGTAAAGATACCTCTATAGCGCCTGCATTTTCCATTTCTTCACGAACGATGGTTTCTACTTTACGTAGAACACGCACACCGGTGGGTAACCAGTCATACAGACCTGAAGCAAGTTTACGGATCATTCCTGCACGCAGCATCAGCTGATGGCTGATAACTTCTGCATCCGCAGGGGTCTCTTTTAGAGTTGAGAGCAGATATTTGCTAGTACGCATTGTATAGGTTCCATTAGAACAATAAGTTATGGCAAACGATTTATTTGCCAAGGTATATAGTGAGCTAGTCTACCAGTGACGGAGGCTTGCCAAAAGGGGTTAACGTGATTTTTCGCATGGTTCGATAGCGAATACTTCAGTCACACCATCAATTACTCGCCAACGAATATTAAAATCTAATAAATGGACTGCATACTCACGAGTTTCAGTCGATTGTTTTTTGTATGCGGGGCGAGGGTCTTGCATTAAGACTTGTGAAATAAATTGTTTAATGCCCGGATAGTGATTTTGATAAGCATCTAATTCAGTTTCTGTTTGTGGGGTAAATATAACCTGCATATCATCTGAAGGAGTGTCCTGCGCATACCCTGCGGTTGCGTTTGATACTGCTTCAGCAAAAGGTAAATAAGGTTTTATATCGATAACAGGAGTGCCATCAACTAAATCAAGGCTACCAAGCTCAAGGATCACCTGGTTGTTTTTTACTGTTATTCCATGTAATTCAACAAGTGACATACCTATTGGGTTTGGCCTAAATGTTGAACGGGTTGCGAAAACCCCCATTTTTTCATTGCCACCGAGTCTTGGAGGACGCACCAGTGGTTTCCAACCATTTTCCATCGTTTGATGAAAAACGAATAAAACCCACACATGGCTAAATTGATTGAGTCCTCGTACCGAATTAGGGTCGTTAAATGGCGAATGCAAATGTAAGCGCCCCGCACCTCCCTGAACAAGTCCAGGTTGGCGAGGGATTGCAAACTTTTCTTTATACGGAGATTCAATGTGCCCAATAACATTAAACTGAAAAGATTGCATAAGATCTTTATTCAACAATTTGTAATGCACTGCCTTCACAAATTGTTGCCTGATAACACCCCGGAGAGGTCATGGTTTGGCACTGATGTAAAAGTACGGCATCAGCAGCAATATAGGCAGCTTGTGATAACATGCTGTTTTTTGCGGTATTTAAATTTGCCGGAGGGCTTTGAACGCTTTCTCGACAAGATTCCCCAGAGACAACACCCAAATCTTTGAAAGGCATCCCTAATAACTCTTCTGGGCTATTCATTAATTTAACGTTTGCTGTGTCTGGCTCTGTCACACTCGGTACAGGTTTAGACAATTTCATACTAGTGAAACCTTTATTTTGCCCTGGACTCGTGTATTGGTTAATTCCACACCCAGCTAACACAAATGTCACCAAAGTGAGCAATAACAGTCTCATAAATTATACCTTTCTTATGTGGTTCAAAATAATGCCGTGATATTTTTATAGTCTATAAATTACAAAAAATACTAGACGGCGTTAAGCCGTCTAGTATTTTAATCGCTTTTTAAATAATAAAAAAGATTACCAACCTTTAACTGCACCACCATCGAAGACTTCATTAGCTTTGTTTGCCACTTCATCCGATTGATATGCTTGAATAAATTTCTTTACGTTCTCGCTATCTTTATTATCTTCACGAGCAACAATAATATTTACGTATGGTGAATCTTTATCTTCAACAAATAAACCATCTTTTGCTGGGGTTAATTTAGGTGTCGCACTACTTGCCCAAGTCGTATTAATAATCGCTAATGCAATTTTTTGGTCATCTAAAGCACGAGGCAATTGAGGGGCTTCTAACTCAACAAATTTTAGATCCTTTGGATTTTCAACAACATCTAAAACAGTTGGCATTAAACCTGTACCATCTTTTAATTTAATTAGACCTTGTTGCTGTAGTAACAGTAATGAACGGCCCAAGTTAGTTGGGTCATTTGGTAACGCAATTTGTGAACCATCAGCGAGTTCATCTACCGACTTGATTTTTTTAGAGTAAGCCGCAATTGGATAAATAAAGGTATTTCCAACAGGGACTAATTTATAGTTACGATCTTTAATTTGCTGATCAAGATAAGGTTTGTGTTGGAATGCATTTGCATCGATATCGCCTTTGCTCAATGCTTCATTAGGTAAAACGAAGTCATTAAATGAAACAAGCTCAACATTTAAACCATACTTTTCTTTAGCAACTTTTTGCGCGACTTCAGCAACTTCTAATTCTTTGCCCATGATCACACCAACTTTAATGCTGTTAGCATCTTTCTCTTTCTCACCACAACCAGTGAGAACGAGTGTGCCTAATAGCGCGCCGACAACTGCGATAGATTTTAATTTAATAGACATTGTTTTACCCCTTTAATACGGACTTTATAAGCACCTCAACGGCGCAGCTATTTTACTAACTATCGATGTGAAACTTTTTTCATTAAATACTCGCCACCAAACTGAATTAGATTTACTAAAATGACGAGGAGAACAATAACGGTATTCATCACAACAGGATTATAAGTTTGATAACCATATTGCAGTGCGATTTGTCCTAAACCACCGGCACCAACAGCACCACCCATGGCGGAATATCCGACTAACATAATTAATGTGATAGTGGCTGCATTAATTAAACTTGGTAATGCTTCTGGGATTAAAATCTTACGAATAATCTGAAGCGGAGTCGCTCCCATCGCACGGGCTGATTCAATTAAGCCACTTGGAATTTCTAATAACGCATTTTCAACCATGCGAGCGATAAACGGTGCAGCGCCAATTGTTAAAGGCACGATTGCCGCTTTTAAACCAATAGTCGTCCCAACAAGAAACGAAGTTAATGGAATAATCCAAACCAGTAAAATAATAAATGGCACTGAACGGAAAATATTTACGACAACTGCAAGAGCTCGATATAGCCCTACATTCTCCATTACTTGGTCTTTGCGTGTAATATAGAGCAATACACCTAATGGCAAACCTAAAACAAAGCCCAAAAAGCCGGAAACAAAGGTCATTGTGATAGTGTCAATTGTGCCGTTAATCAGCAGATAAATCATTCTCTCAGACATAACCCAAAACCTCTACTTTCACGTGATGCTCTTTCAGAAATGCAATTGTGGATTCAACGCCACCATTAATGCCATGTAGCTCGGCTAACATCACCCCAAATTTTACGCCACCAGCGTAGTCAATTTGTGAACTTAAAATATTAATATCAATATCAAACTTGCGTACAGCCATTGAAATTAAAGGAGCATCAACAGACTGCCCTGTAAATTCAAGTTTGAGTAATGGTGATGAGTCCTTACCTGGCTCTGTTTTTAATCGTTCTTTATAATCATCTGGAATATCAATCACTAATGTTGATTGAATAAACGCTTGAGCGACAGGTGTTTTCGGGTGAGAGAATACTTCGCTCACTTTGTCTTGCTCGATTAATTGCCCACCACTTATTACAGCGACTTGATCACAAATACGTTTTACAACGTCCATTTCGTGAGTAATCAATAAGATAGTTAGGCCTAATCGGCGATTAATATCTTTCAATAATTCTAAAATTGAACGCGTTGTTGCGGGGTCTAATGCACTTGTCGCCTCGTCACAGAGCAATACTTTAGGCGAATTAGCTAATGCGCGAGCGATAGCAACACGTTGTTTTTGTCCGCCAGAAAGGTTTGCTGGGTATGCATCTTTCTTTTCAGTTAACCCAACCAAATCGAGTAATTCATTCACTCGCTCTTTAATTTTTTCTTTAGGCGTATTATCTAGCTCCAAAGGAAGAGCAACGTTATCAAAAACAGTACGTGAAGATAACAGGTTAAAATGTTGGAAAATCATGCCAATGCCGCGACGTGCTCTCGTCAACGTTTTTTCAGTCATTGATGTTAAATCTTGTCCATCGACAATAACTTGGCCTGAAGTTGGACGCTCAAGCATGTTCACGCAACGAATAAGCGTACTTTTACCCGCACCTGAAGCGCCAATAACGCCATAGATCTGACCAGCAGGCACATGCAAGCTAATATCAGTAAGCGCTTGAATGTTACGGCTTCCTTGCTGGAAAACTTTATTAATATTTGAGAGCTTTATCATTTATAGTTTCTAACTTTATCTGAATTGTTTTTAGATAGTGTATCTAATAATGTTGGATGTTAAGGCGTCTAGACGTCTAAGTCAATAAAGATTGTTCTATTTATTCTATTCTCCTTTTATTTCTTTTCATGAGATACTAAAAAGAGATTAAATTTTAGGAGTGAACAGGTGAGTAACGGGATCCCAGCAGTCTTTTTAGATAGAGATGGAACAATTAATATCGATCATGGCTATGTACACAAAATTGATGATTTCGAATTTATCGAAGGTTCAATTGAGGCAATGATTGAATTAAAGAAAATGGGTTATGCATTAGTTGTGGTAACTAACCAGTCTGGTATTGGGCGTGGTATCTATACAGAAGACCAATTTATGCAACTAACTGAATGGATGGATTGGTCATTAGCTGACAGAGGTGTGGACTTAGACGGTATTTACTTTTGCCCGCATCATCCTGATGCTGATGTTGAAGAATATCGCCAAGACTGCAATTGCCGTAAGCCAAAACCTGGAATGCTATTAGATGCGCAATCATTTTTAAATATAGATATGGCTTCTTCTATTATGGTGGGTGATAAGCTCGCTGATATACAAGCAGGAAAAGCAGCTAAAGTTGGCACAACGGTATTAGTAAAAAGTGGCGAAGCTGTAACAGATGAAGGAATAAATAACGCTGATATTGTTATTAGTAGCATTGCAGAACTGCCAGAAGCCTTAAAAAGAATCAAAAAATAGTCGTTTTGAGTGATAAGCAA
>NZ_JAMPNW010000019.1:0-88551 GCF_028479545.1 Providencia sp. PROV201 | reverse complement strand
TATTATTATATTATTATATTATTATATTATTATATTATTATATTATTATATTATTATATTATTATATTATTATATTATTATATTATTATATTACTTCTACCAAATACCCTATTTATTAAACCCTGTTAATCAATTCAGGTATACTATTGAACAAAAATATCTTGTGCAATATAAAAGCATCATTTATTCCACTGTTGATGCATAAACGATACAATCATCACAAAAATTTAAATAAGATAACAATCTCATTACCTGGAGTAATGCCCATTTTAGCTATGCTGATTGCTGATTTCAGGTGTATGGGGCTAAGTATGTAAATGCGGTAATGTAGGTTTGTGCTTTTTTATGAGGGACTAACTATGAGTCGTTTGACTATTGATATCACTGAGCAGCAACATCAAAGCCTTAAAGCACTTGCAGCATTACAAGGGAAGACGATCAAACAGTATACTCTGGAGCATTTTTTTCCCAATGAGGATGAGCAGGCATGTCTGACGCTTAAAACTTTATTAGAGCCTCGTATTAATAATGGTCTGACAGGTTTAGTTTCAACAAAATATATGGCAGATGAACTGGCAGAGGGACGAGTTTGATAAATTACATTCTGACTACAGAGACTGAGAACGATGTACGAAAAATGGTATCCGCCCAATTAACCCACGAGGCAGCATGGCTAGTGCTTGAAGCTCCAAGGGAGCAGCTACTCGATATCGGGCGTCTTTTTCATGGTGTCGGTTATACCCTTTATATGCCATTACTGCTTGGTACATAAGACTTTATTATCGATTATATCATTGTAAAATCGTATATTTTAACCAATTGATGGCCGATAATCGTGAAGCCAGAAAGCAGTCTATCAAGTTCGCATTGAGTGAGAGCAAACACCGTTTTTTTCTCTTTTGAACGCCACGGGTACTTGGCTTTTTCAAGGCGTTTATTCCAGAGTGCGAAGCCTGTTTTATCCCAGTACAATATTTTTATTTTGTCACGCTGTTTATTAGTGAATAGGAACAAAGCGCCACGAACAAGCGGTAAGTCAGTGTCACTTTCGATGATGGCAGCCAGACCGTTGATGGATTTTCTAAAATCACCACATTCACGGTAGAGGTAAATCTCGGGCGCATTGATCAGATGATTCATGACAGGGCTCCGATGAGCTCGGCAAGATAAGCTACAGGCGTATCTTGTGGAGTAATAAGCTTAATCTCATTGACACCAAGTGTCATACTGGGCGCGGGGATATGAGCCACCTGGAATGCAGTTTTTTTCGGCAATTTCTGCTTTTACAAACCTTGAAGGGTTATAGCTTGCTTAAGCCGCTGAGGTTTGGCATAAAACGAGGATGGGTTAAGTTCGTTGAGCTTGCAAAATACGAGCTGTGACAACGACCTCAATTCAGATTGATCAATAAGTTTTTGTTATTCTTGATTGGTGTGTTGTTTTACCATTTCAACTCTCCTTGAGGTTGGAGAACTGATTTCATTGTTAGGGCTGGATGATTAAAATGCTGGGTTCATGGTGTGCTTACGGGAAGTTTAGTGGATTACGATCAAAATATCGCGGGAGCTTATCCTGAATAAGTTTATTACCAGATAAAAAAATAAAGAGGGCAGATTAGTACGCTGTTCCTCTTTATCTTCTGAATATAACTAATGCCAGTGACGAATTACAAGTCTTGCCGCCAAGCATCAATCGACAAGGGTTCACCGAAGTGACTTTCAATTAACCGGCGGGTAACGTCGTGGAGAGGGGCGGCTAAAACTTCTGCGGTATTACCACGCTCAACAACTTCGCCTTTATCCATGACAAGCATTTTATCGCTGACGTGCTTCATCATCCCTAAGTGCTGGGTAACATAGATAAATGCAATATCTTGTTTTGCTTGTAAATCTAGCATTAAATTGATGATTTGCGAGCGCATAGACATGTCTAACGAAGCCAATGCTTCATCAGCAATAATAATCTCGGGTTGTAGAATAAGTGCTCTTGCCAGTGCAATACGCTGTTTTTGCCCTGATGCTAACATATGCGGATAGTATTCAGCGTGGTCAGCAAGTAACCCGACTTGGCGAAGTGTTTGAATAATGCGCCTTTCACGTTCTATACCAGTCAAGTCAGTGTTTAATTTTAAAGGGAGTTCAAGCGTTTGACCAATACGTTGTCTTGGATTTAGGGATGTACTTGGATCTTGGAAAATCATGCGAACACGCTGACAACGGTAGCTATAATCGCCAAAATTTAGGCGTTGACCACGAATGAAAATATCGCCGCTGGTGGGTTCAACAACACCTGATAACATCCGTGCAAGCGTTGATTTCCCTGAGCCATTGGCACCAATAATAGCTAATGTTTGGCCTGCCTGTAAGTTAAAGCTAACGGGCTTAACAGCTTGCAATTCGTGCCGATGAAATAGGCCTTCACGAAAACGGAAAGTTTTAGTGAGATTACGGACTTCAAGTAAAGTTTCCATTTAAGATTGCTCCTCGGTGTTTAGCGGGTAATGGCAAGCAACGAGGTGGCCTTTAATATTGCGCAGTTGAGGCGCATTGATACAAGTGCGTTGTGCATAAGGGCAACGGGGGCCAAGGCGGCAACCAATAGGCAAATGCTCAAGAGAAGGAATTGCTCCGGGTAACGTATTTAATCGTCCTTTGTGGGGAAGAGGGCTTTCAAAATCAGGGATTGAGCGGATCAACGCTTGGGTATAAGGATGGCGTGGCCGTTGCAGAATATCTTCAGGTGTTGCGCTCTCAACCGTTTGCCCACAATAGAGTACGTTAATGCGATCAACAAGTTTTGACATCATTTCCATATCATGGCTAATGAGCAAAATCCCCATATTATTGTTTTGATTTAATTTATCCAATAAACGGAAAATTTGTGCCTGAGTGGTAGACTCCATCGCATTGGTAGGTTCGTCAGCGATTAATAACCGTGGTTGGTTAGCTATCGCAATCGCTATCATGACTTTTTGACATTCACCATCGGTGAGTTCATAAGGGTAACTGCGCATGATATCTTTATGATCTTTTATCCCCACACGGTGTAACAGTTCTATCGCACGGCGTTTACGCCAATTAAAACGCTGCCACCAGCGGCCTTTATAAGTCCAACCTGGGATTGATTGAATAAGCTGTTTGCCGATATCAGCGGCAGGGTCGAGGCAAGACTGGGGTTCTTGAAATATCATAGAGATATTATGGCCAATTAACTTGCGACGTTTACGTGGGCTGAGTTTTAGTAAGTCAATGTCTTGAAATCGAAAACGGTCGGCTTTTACACGAATGTTATCTTTAGTTACGCCACAGATAGCTTTCGCAATTAGGCTTTTCCCAGAGCCTGATTCGCCAACTAAACCTCGGATTTCCCCTTCAGATAATGTCATGGATACGCGATCAACAGCTTTGACTGGGCCATTGGCAGTCATAAATTCGATAGTTAAATTGCGGATGTCTAGTAGTGGCATTATTCAACTCCCGCGTTGATGGCACGGTGTAGCCCATCCCCTAAAAGGTTAACGAAAAGCACGCTTATCATGATAGCAACACCGGGTAAGATAACCGTCCAAGGAGCAACGTAGATAAGCTCTAAAGTATCTCCTAGCATGGCGCCCCATTCAGAAGATGGGAGTTGTGCACCTAAATCAAGGAAACCTAAAGCGGCAATATCTAAAATGGCAATTGAAAGTGCCCGAGTTAGTTCAGTTACGAGAATAGGGGTGATATTTGGTAGTACGGTATACCATAAAATAAAAATGTTTGAAGCGCCATCAAGGCGTGCGGCAACAATGTACTCTTTATCTAACTCATCATGGACAGCGACGTAAATCGTTCTTACCATCCGTGGAATTAATGCAAGGCAAATGGCGAGCATTGCATTTTGTAGGCTAGCGCCCATAAATGCGACGACGATAATAGCGAGTAATAAGGACGGAATTGACAGTAATGTATCGAGTATATGGTTAAAAATAGCAGATTTTAATCCACGAGTCATCCCTGCTAAGCAGCCGAGAACTAACCCTATCAGTGTCGCTACCAATGTGACTAAAATAGCCGCACCAAACGTTGATTTAGTGCCAATTAATAGCCGACTCAGAATATCACGGCCAAGGTCATCCGTCCCAAAGAAGAAAGCAACGTCGCCATAATGTGACCAAGATGGTGGTGTTAATTGGTAACCTAAAAACTGTTGATCTAGTGCATAAGGCGCTAGGTAAGAGCCAACAAAGCATAAAGTTAATAAAACTAACACACCAACAAATCCCACCATAGAAACCACATCTGATGAGAAGATATTCCATACCACACGTGTTGGGGATGGCATTTTTTGTTCACGATAAAAATTATCTGAGGACATACCAATCCTTATGTTTTAATGGGTCCATCATGGCGCCTAAAATATCAGACAACACATTTACAGTAATCACTAATGCGCCAATTAGCATTACGCCAGCAGAAATTGCGGAGTAGTCTTCTTGGCGGATTGCTGTCACTAACCAACGGCCAAGCCCTGGCCAGTTAAAAACGAGTTCGGTTACCATAGTTAGTGTCAACATGGTGGAAAACTGTAACCCAAGTTTAGGAATAATTGGGGGGATAGCATTATGAAAAATATGGCGACGAATGATTTTAATTCGTGAAAGCCCTCGAATAGCGGCCGCTTTGATATAATTTTCACTGGCGATTTCTTCGGTGCTATTGCGTACTAACCGAATAACCTCTGTTGTAGGCGCCAGCGCCAAAGTAAGAACAGGTAACACCATGTGTTCAAGTACATTGATAATCATATCCTTACGATAGGGCGAATCAGAAAGCCATGCATCAACTAAGGCAAAGCCAGTCACTGTTTTTAAATTATATAAGAGGTCAATTCGACCAGATACAGGTAGCCAGCCTAGATGTAATGAGAAAAAGAGGGTTAAGACTAGGGCGAGTACAAATACAGGGACAGAAAATCCTAATAAAGCAAAAACACTGATAGCAATATCTGCGGGTTTGTTACGCCAAAAAGCAGCAATGATACCCAGTGGTATACCTGTCGTTAAAGCAAAAATAAACGCTAAAATGCACAATTCCATTGTTGCAGGGAATGTATCTCTTAATTGTTCGCTGATGGGTTCCCCGTTGATACTTGAAACACCAAAATCAAAATGGAGTAAGCCTTCAAAATAAAAAATGTAAGCGTCAATAAGTGAGGCGCCACTCAATGGGGCATTGGGCGTAAAATAGCTTAAGCTAAAGCTGACTAGCGATAAGAAGAACACCGTGACTAATAAAAGTAAAAAACGACGCAGTGAATAAATAATCATGGTTGCTGCCTCTGTTTTTTCGGAGAAACTTTCTCAGCCTGTTCCATTTCTCGATACACACCAGCAAATGAGGTATTACCAAACGCACTGATCATTAGCCCTTTTATATCATAGCGGTAGGCTTGTAAACGTAAAGAATAGGCAAGCGGTAAGACGGGTAAATCTTCCCCTAAAATTTGCTGTGCTTGGTGGTAGTAATCTATACGTGCGGCTAATTGTTGCGTCAAGAGTGCCTTATGCAAGATTTCATCAAAGGCGGGGTTACACCAATGGCTTAGATTGGTTTGGGAACCTATTGCCGCACAACTCAGTAGCGGACGGAAAAAACTGTCTGGGTCATTACTGTCAGTTGTCCAGCCCGCTAATGTCATATCATGGCTTCTATCCATTAATTGGTTTTCTTGGAATCGGCCTTCGACAGAACGGATATTCATAACAATACCCACCTGTGCTAAGTCCGCTTGAATAAGCTCAGCCATCTTAAGTGGGCTTGGGTTATATGATTGAGAGGCGATTGGCACCCATAAATCTAATTTTAGATTTTCTAATCCCATCTCTTTGAGCATTTGTTTGGAAAGCTCGGGATTATAATCGGTGATCTTTGCTTGGTTGTCATAAGCCCATGATGCTCTGGGTAAAATAGACGCGGCTGTTTCTGCTGTACCATAATAGATTGACTGCATAAGACGCTCATTATTAATTGCATAAGCAATGGCTTGGCGCACTTTTAGTTTATCTAAAGGGGGTTTACTGGTATTAAATGCGAGGTAGGCAATATTCATCCCAGAGCGCATAGAAATCCGCAAGCGTGGGTCATCTCGTAATACTTTTAATTGGCTTGCTGCAGGGTAAGCTAGAACATCACATTCCCCTGTGAGTAATTTCGAAATACGGCCAGTTCCTCCGGCTCCCATATCAACAACCACTTCTTCCATACGTGGTAATCCCTTCCAGTAGTTATCATTTCTGAGGAGCCTAACGAATTGCCCGGCTTGGTAGTCATCTAAATGAAATGGACCCGTACCTACAGGCCGCCAATCGATCAGCTCTTGGCGATTGATACTTGAAAGGTAATCGGCATACTCGGATGAAAGAACAGGAGCATAGTGGGTTGCCAAGTGCCATAAAAAAGACGCATCAGGTGAGTTCAAACGGAACTCTACTGTATGGTTATTTATTTTACGTATGCTTTGGACACTGTTGGCAAACTGTAAGCTATCAAAATAAGGGTAACGCCCCCCATTAATATAGTGATAAGGCTGGTTTACCTCAAACATGCGGGAAAAACTAAACACAACATCATCGGCATTCATATTGCGCGTTGGTGTAAACCAAGCTGTGTTTTGGAATTTAACATCTTTACGCAGGTATAAACGATAAGTCGCACCATTATCGAGAACTTCCCATCTTGCGGCCAGTTCTGGAACCAAGCGATAGGTAAATGGGTCAACATCTAACAGGCGATCATAAATTTGAGCACCTAGAGGGTCGACAATCAGCCCGCTACTGACTAGCTGTGGATTAAATGTGGTAACAATCCCATTTACACAGTAAATAAAACCTTTTTGGCGTATGTCTGCAGGGACCTCGTTAGCCACAATATCGGTAAAGCGCTCTTGGTTATTAAGCGCTTGTGCAGACACAGATATGATAAATAAAAACCAAAGAGTTAATAGGCGCATACCACTGACATCGTTATCGTTAACTAGAATTCACCTATTGTAGCGTAAAAATGGGGGGACAGGGTATAAGCAAAATTTAGCCAAACAAAGTTTAAAAATTAAGCAAAAAAGGAAGGTGTTAGTATAATGATTAACTTAAATTATTAGACTAATCATTGAAGTATGTCTTAATGAGAAAAAATCTCATTAAAAAGCTTTACAAATGACACTGATAACGATTATCATTCGTTTTGTCACTTAAGCTAAGTGCTTATGTAGACAAGGCATGACATTGCTCACATTGCTTCCAGTGTTTTATTTAATAGCCAGCTTGGGTGCTGGCTTTTTTTTATTATGTAAAAATAATGGAGCCTGTTTTACATTGTTTTTTGCTATTACTCTAAACCCACATAGTGTAGGTCTTCATCGGTCACTTTACCTTGGAGAGTACAAAAGAAACGAACAACACCTCTTTGCTCATCTTTTTCAATAATCAGCATTTTTTCAGCAGCATTCGGGTCTAAGTTGTAGTCTTGCGTTGCGTATTCGTTAAATACCCATTTACCCTGCAAGTTGTGGCGGATCATCGGTGAGTAGATGTAAGTATTTCCCACCTTTATAATAGCAATCTTTGATGAAGTATAGCGGACAACCTCTTCGAGGCTTTGAGTGGTTTCAAATCCCCAAAAATAGTATTGACCACGTAAGCCTAAATAGGAGAAGTCATCATATTTATCAAAATTACTATAGCTAACAAAAAAACGGTTAAAAGTAACAATACCTGTTGGTGAAAAGTTGAGATCAACAGAAATTTGTTCGCCGTCACCTAATTGCCTATTTTTCAATCTGTTAGATACATCGTTTAAAACGGGGTACTCTTTTATTTTCTCGAAAAAAGCAGCGTCACAGTAAGAAAATGTTCTCATCAATGATTCCGCATAGACTACAGGAGATAACCCTAGAAGAAAAAAGGTGATAGCGAGTATATTTATATTCTTCATAATAGGCTCCTCATATAATAAAAATCATATTAATAGAGATATCATATAAATATATTTCGCACAGTAGTTAAATATGACAAGGTGTAAAAATAGTTTAATAATTTAACACTATTATTAATTGAATATAGACTTAAGCATGGGTATTTAATTAACTAAATGTGCTGAATATCCATGACATTTATATATAATGGTCAGTAAAAATGACTAGTTATCATTGTTTTGTTATTTTTAACTCATTGGGTGCGTAAGTTGAGGTAATAACTATTTATTTTTTTGAATTTTATTTAACCTGTTGATATTTAATGATTTTATTTGTTTTGTCTATATTCTTTATCGGGTTTTATTAGTTGGGGATAATAAAGAATTCTTGAAACTAAAATATGGAACTGGAAATATTTAGTAATAAAGATAAGACAATATATTTAATTTTTACTTCTTAAGTATAATACAGTAGTCCAAACAATAAACTTGTATTTTTTGGACTGTCAGTTATTAAATTTCAATATTTATTTGATGTTTTTTTATTAACCCCCGCAGTTGGTCATAGCTTAATGATAACCGTTGTGCAGCTTTACGTTGATTAAAATGGCAATCAGTTAGTGCTTTTTCTAATAACGCTTTTTCAGATTGCTGTTGCCACTGACGTAAATCACAAGGTAATGAAGGCAATATTGCCTTTTGTTGCTGGGTAGGTTGTGAGGGCAGAGTATTTGGTGATTCATGTAATTCAGCGAGTTTTTCGCCAAATGGGTTAAAAATAATATTATCAACGGGCTCAGCTCGGTTTCCATGGCGGTATACTGAGCGCTCAATGACATTTTTTAATTCGCGTACATTACCTGGCCATGGGTAGTGTTGCAGGGCCTGTTGGGCATGCTTTGTAAAGCCTGTAAAGTGTGAACGCTTTAATTCACCACACATTAAAATGGCAAAATGTTCTGCTAACAATAAGATATCAGGCTGTCGTTCACGTAATGGGGGAAGGCGAATAACATCAAAAGCCAGCCTATCTAAGAGGTCAGCTCGAAAACGGCCCTGTTTGGCAAGTTCGGGTAAATTGGCATTTGTGGCACAGATTAAACGCACATCTACGTGTAAAGCTTGGCTTCCACCGACTCGCTCAAGTTCACCATACTCAATGACCCGTAAGAGTTTTTCTTGAACTGACATAGGTGCTGTAGCAAGCTCGTCAAGAAAAAGAGAACCTTTATCTGCTCGTTCAAAGCGCCCTTGATGGCGTTTTTGAGCACCTGTAAAAGAGCCCGCTTCATGTCCAAATAATTCAGAATCCAGCAAATTCTCATTGAGTCCGCTGCAATTGAGAGAGATAAAAGCTTCTTGCCAGCGTGGAGAGAGGTAATGAAGTCTATCTGCGATAAGTTCTTTACCTGTGCCACGTTCACCGATAACCAAAACAGGCTTATTGAGTTGTGCGAGTTCAGAGGCTTGTTCAAGTACATCGAGAAAATTACTTGAAACGCCAAGAATAGGTTCATTGGTTTCTTTCATGGTTTTTTTTACCAATAGTTGGTCTAAAATGCCGATAATTTAACTATAGACTAAAATGATTTTCAGGGGAAGCTTATAATTATTCTCTTTAAAATCATATTAATATGAATTAATTTAAAAGTTGGCACGCGAATTGCTATTTTAAATATGTGAATAGCAATTGCTAAATACAGCAACATGCGAATTGTTGTTAGACTTACGGAGCGTCAGGTATGGGTTGGAAGCCAAATCAGGTCGAGGCGCTACAGAATGATTAAATCCATCAAGAGGATATAAATAATGGGTATTTTTTCACGTTTTGCCGATATCATTAATGCAAACATCGCTTCTTTGTTAGACAAAGCAGAAGATCCGCAAAAAATGATCCGTCTGATGATCCAGGAAATGGAAGACATGTTAGTTGAAATCCGTTCAACATCAGCACGTACTTTAGCAGAAAAGAAAGGTTTAGAGCGTCGCATTGAAATGGGCGAAAAACAAGTTGCTGATTGGCAAGAAAAAGCAGAATTAGCGCTGGTGAAAGATAAAGAAGACTTAGCGCGCGCCGCACTGATTGAAAAGCAAAAAGTGAGTGCGATGGTCGATACCTTAAAACATGAGCTGATAATTGTTGATGAAACCTTGACTCGCTTGAAAGGTGAAATCACAGAATTAGAGAACAAACTGCAAGAAACTCGTGCGAAACAACAATCAATGGTTGTTCGTATGGAAGCAGCACAGTCTAGTCGTAATGTACGTCGCCAATTGGATAGCGGCAAACTAGATGAAGCAATGGCTCGTTTTGAACAGTTTGAACGCCGTATAGACCATATGGAAGGCGAAGCTCAAAGTTATGGTATTGGTAAACAAAAATCGCTGGATCAACAGTTTGCAGAGTTAAAAGCAGACGATGAAATAAGCGCGCAATTAGCAGCGCTTAAAGCTAAAATCAATAAAGATCAGTAATAGTTATTTTGATGCACTGGTACGTTAGCCATATCGTATCAGTGCCATAGATAGGTTAACCATATGTATAAGGATATGTGATGGGCTACGTTTTTCTGTCTCTCGTATTAATCATTTTTCTCATTTTTATTCTGCCTATTTGGCTGTGGTTACATTACAGCAAAAAAAATAGTGGGCAGGGGAGTCAGCTAACTGAAAATGAAGTACAACGTTTAATGCAATTAGCAGAGCAAGCATCACAGATGCAACAACGCATTAAAACGCTTGAAGATATTTTGGATGCAGAACACCCAAATTGGAGGCAAAAATAATGACTCAATTTCGCAACCGCAAACTTTATCGTTTAACGGATAGACGTGTGTTCGGTGGTGTGTGTTCGGGTATTGCTGAGTACTTAGAACTTCCGGTTGCTTTGGTCAGAGCATTAGCCGTATTGGCCTTATTTGTAAGCTTTGGAATTACATTGATTTTATATATCGTGATGTGTTTTGTCGTAGAAACGGCTCCAAGTGGCTACCGTTCACAGCAAGATATTGGCCCAGAAGTTAGCAGCTTGATTAACCAAATCGATACACAATTAAAATCAGGTGAAATGAAGCTACGCCAAATTGAAAGATATGTTACATCAGATACTTATACAGTGAACAGTAAATTTCGAAATCTATAACAAATCGTATCGCCATCACATGATAAGGGATTAGGTTTTAAAACCAAATCCCTTTTGTTTTTTATCAATAAGTGAGTGAAGTATGGCAAATAACGTTCTTTATCGAATCAAAAAATTTGCAAAAAAACGTCTTCTGCAAAAAGGCATTCGACTAGCAGTAGTGTTGCTTATTTCTTATAGTCCTGCCGGGGCCGTAGGAAGAATAATTAAATTATTGACGAGTAAATGGTTGCTTAATGTACTCATTAAACGGTTGACCTAATACAGTTTGTTTTATGCTAAATTATAGTACGCAATATGACGTAAAATGGGTTTAAATTGAAAGGATAAGTCTTGGGAGGAGCATGAAACGACTGCACAGTGAATTAACCGATTTGATGAATAGAAGTGTTGATCGTCATGTTAGGCTCGCAGTAACAGGGCTTAGCCGCAGTGGAAAAACCGCATTTATTACTTCATTGGTCAATCAACTATTGAATGTGAATGCGGGCGCGCGGCTCCCTCTGTTTTCTGCTGCGCGTGATAAGCGGTTGTTAGGGGTTAAGCGGATACCTCACCGTGATTTGTCGGTACCTCGTTTTGCGTATGATGATGGGATTGCATCACTTTATGGGGAGCCACCACAATGGCCAACACCAACAAGGGGTGTAAGTGAAATACGCCTTAAATTGCATTACCGTTCAGAAGACTCTTTTTTACGTCACTTTGTCGATAACTCATCATTGTATTTAGAAATTGTCGATTACCCCGGTGAATGGTTGTTGGATTTACCCATGCTAGATTTAAATTATTTAGCGTGGTCTGAGCAAATGAACACCTTAATAAAGGGAAAACGCGCGCATTTGGCCCACTCGTGGCTGGCATTGTGTGAGAAATGTGACCCCTTAGCCCCAGTCGATGAAAACTTACTCGCTGAGATTGCCGCTGCCTATACCCAATATCTAGTGGAGTGTAAGGCCCAAGGCCAACATTTTATCCAACCTGGCCGCTTTGTTTTGCCTGCTGAATTAGCTGGAGCGCCCGCACTACAGTTTTTCCCATGGCCTAATGTGGCTAAATATGGCGATAAAAAGCTCGCACAGGCAGGCAAAAACACCAATATTGGTGCATTGCAGCAACGCTATCAATATTATTGTGAACATGTCGTAAAAGGCTTTTATCGTGATTATTTCCAACGCTTTGACCGGCAAATTGTTTTAGTTGATTGTTTACAACCCTTAAATAGTGGGGTTGATGCTTTTAATGATATGAGAATGGCATTAACACAATTAATGCGCAGTTTTCATTATGGAAAGCGCACATTACTGAGGCGTTTATTTTCGCCATGTATTGATAAATTACTCTTTGCGGCGAGCAAGTCAGACCATGTAACACCAGACCAACATGCAAACCTAGTGGCTTTGTTGCAGCAGTTAGTGCAAGAGGCGTGGCAGCATGCCGCATTTGAAGGGATCAGCATGGATTGTGTGGGTTTAGCGTCAATACAAGCAACCGAAAGTGGCCTTGTGGATTACAAAGGTGAAAAATTACCTGCATTAAAAGGGGATCGGCTAAGTGATGGCCAACCGTTAATGTTTTATCCAGGAGAGGTGCCAAAACGACTACCTAATGAGCAATTTTGGCAAACACAAGGTTTTCAATTTGAAGATTTCAGACCAAGGCCAACGCCAATGGATCAACCATTGCCACATATTCGTATGGACAGTGCGCTTGAATTTTTGTTGGGAGATAAACTGAAATGAATGAACCCTTAAAACAGCGTTTAGATTTCGCTGAGAATAGTGAAAATAATACGAAAGAATCGCTAAAAAAAGCCCAAGTTTTTGATGAACGAGAGCTCGAAAAATTTACCCCAGTCTCTCTGGAAACAGAGCAGGACAGCCAAGAGGGAGAGGTTGAAAGCCTGATTAACGAAGCGCTAAAACCAAAACGGAGTTTTTGGCGGAAATTAGTTGGTGCGGCCGCGGGGATTTTTGGTGTCAGTGTCGTTGCTCAGCTTGGCGTTTGGATCCACCAATCATGGGTAACACAAGATTGGACGGCATTAGGTGTCGCCGCTGCGGGTGGCTTAATCGTCGTAGCGGGTGTCGGGTCAGTTGTTGGCGAATGGCGGCGGTTGTATCGCCTAAGAGCGCGTGCGGAGGAGCGGGATTTTGCTCGCGAATTATTGCACAGCCATGGCATGGGGCAAGGAAAGGTTTTTTGTGACAAACTGGCAAAGCAATCTGCGTTATCAATGCAGCATCCAGCGATTGTTAATTGGCAAGCCACTCTCCATGACTCTCATAACGATAGAGAAGTTGTTGAATTATATAGCCGAATGGTTCAGCCTATTCTTGACGAACAGGCTCGTAAAGAGATTAGTCGTTGTTCCGCAGAATCGGCCATTATGATTGCTGTGAGCCCGTTAGCGCTGGTGGATATGGCATTTATTGCTTGGCGAAATATTCGTTTAATTAATCGGATCGCGGCAATCTATGGTATTGAGCTCGGTTATTACAGCCGAATTAGGCTGTTTCGTATGGTGCTGATTAATATTGCCTTTGCTGGGGCATCTGAATTAATTCGTGAAGTGGGGATGGACTGGTTATCTCAAGATATTACCGCAAGGCTATCAACACGAGCAGCACAAGGTATTGGGGCTGGTTTGTTAACTGCGCGTTTAGGTATTAAGGCCATGGAGTTATGTCGACCGCTACCTTGGATTGAAAACAAGCCACGTTTAGCCGATTTTCGCCATCAGTTAATTGGCCAATTGAAGAATGTTATTCCAAGTAAAAAAGAAAAAGTGTAGAGAAACATCGTTGGCAGGGTGAGTTGACAGTTTTTACTCGCTCTGCAGCATCATTTGTTGATTAATGTTTTTATTGTCATTTCAAGTCACAAAAAATTGAGAAAAGCTGTGATTTTATTTGTTGATGGCTACAAAGCTTACAGGCTGTCAACAATTTGTGACACAAACACTGTATTCCCTTAATGTTTAAAGCTAAAATACCTTCATTCTCTCGGCTTTTTTTGATAAAGGTTTCTATCCATGCGCCTCGAAGTGACCTGCCAAGACCGTATCGGTTTAACGCGTGAATTACTTGATCTGTTAGTCCTACAAAATATTGATTTGAAAGGTATTGAAATATCTCCCCAACGTAGGATTTACCTAAACTTTACACCTGTGGATTTTCAGGTATTCAGCACATTGATGGCAGAAATACGGCGTATTAATGGCGTTATTGATGTTCGCCGGATTTATTTTATGCCATCAGAAAGAGAGCATAAAGCGGTTTGGGCATTATTGAACTCATTTCCAGAATCTGTTTTGTCTATTGACAATAAGCTAAATATTGAGTTGGTTAATCCAATGACATTGCAATTATTTGGCTATGATGAGGCAAAAATTAGAGAAAAAACCTTTTCTCAGTTAGTTGGCAACCAAGGGCTAGCACGTTGGTTTGAACGAGAGTTACCCGAAGCTTATACAGAAAAAGTCGTGATTAAAGGCCAAGACTACTTGATGCAAGTGACGCCTATTATTTTGGCAGATGAAAATGGCAAATTCCATTGCACAGGAGCCGTATTATTATTGAAATCGGCTGAGATTTTAGATAAGCAACGTCAACAAGTCGTCGAAGTGGATGGCAGCGGTTTTGAACAAATTATTGCAGTTAGTCCTGTCATGGCAAATGTCGTTGAACGCGCTAAACGCGTTGCTATGTTGGATGAACCATTATTACTTGTTGGTGAAACGGGGACAGGGAAAGATATCCTAGCGAAAGCTTGTCATTTGCATAGCGCTCGAGGAAAAGAACCATTTTTAGGTTTAAATTGTGCTTCGATGCCCGACGATGTTGTGGAAAGTGAATTATTTGGTTATGCGGCAGGTGCGTACCCAAATGCAGTTGAAGGCAAAAAAGGTTTTTTTGAACAAGCAAACGGTGGAACGGTGTTGCTTGATGAAATTGCTGAAATGTCGCCACAAATGCAAATTAAGTTGTTACGTTTTTTAAATGATGGAACATTTAGGCGTGTAGGGGAAGAGCGGGAAGTTAAGGTTAATGTCCGTGTAATTTGTGCAACCCAGAAAAATTTACCTGAATTAGTTGCAGAAAAAAAATTTAGAGAAGATCTTTATTATCGTTTAAATGTACTCACATTAACTATCCCACCATTACGTGAACGTAAAGAAGATATTTTGCCGCTAACGAAAACATTTGTAGGCAGTTTTTCAAAAGAGCTTCATATTGCTGAACCTAAAT
Organism: Providencia sp. PROV201; assembly: GCF_028479545.1. Classification (NCBI taxonomy): domain Bacteria; kingdom Pseudomonadati; phylum Pseudomonadota; class Gammaproteobacteria; order Enterobacterales; family Morganellaceae; genus Providencia; species Providencia sp. PROV201. Next base: position 73,210 of record NZ_JAMPNW010000019.1, on the reverse strand, counting down.
TGGCACCTTCGCTGATAGAATATCTAAGTAGCTATTCTTGGCCGGGTAATGTAAGACAACTAAGAAATGCGCTTTATCAAGGGTTAACCCAACTTAATGGCAATATATTAGATGCAGAGAATATCCAATTACCTGATGTAGTAAATCCTCCTGCACTGGCTTTAGATTCACTCAATGGCTCTTTAGATGAAATAACTAAACGCTATGAAGCGTCAGTCTTAGCACGTTTGTATCGTGATTATCCGAGTACCCGCAAATTAGCCAAACGTTTAGATATTTCTCATACGGCAATTGCCAATAAATTGAGAGAATATGGCCTCAATACGAAAAAAGAGCAAAACTAAATTAAATGAATAAAAGGATAACTCGCGTATTAGCGACAATAGGGTTGGTTTTAAGTGGCTCTTGCATTGCGATAACAATACCAGATCATGGTTTGAGTAAGTATTGCCAAGATGTAGTGCGTACAATGGATGAGGTTTATGAGAATGGGGCGCTGACTCAATGTTATTTTAAAGACTTATCTTTATTAGAGGCCTACACACAATATAGAGCCTTATTAATTGATGGAAAACAATTTCTTATTGAGAATTTAGAGAACAACCGGAATATTGAAATGCCTTGCCCATCGGAGGGATGTATTGCTATTCGTTACCATTGGAATGGTGATCAAAACTTGAAAATTGAACAAGAATTTGCTGGGGGAGAAACTCATCTCCAGTTTGTTCAAGATAATAAAGGGACAGCTCTCGAAATTATTCAATATCCTGATTAGTACTACTTGATGGCCCGATAGAGTAAGCAACAGAAGTGAATATTGGGCTTTTTCAAAGATATTGCTGCCTATCTTTTATTATTTATCTTTTATCTCGCGTTTAATATAGCAAAACCCTACTAATACTATTGCTAATTGGTGAATTTTCCTGCTATATAACAAAGACAGCTACTGTTTTAGGGTACCGTAATCTCATCTGATGGGTTTCAGCCTACAAGGAGTTGCCATGGACCAATTCACGATTAATTTTGTTGTAAATCGTAAGTTACGCGAATACATGAGCCAGAGTCATTATAAAAATGATATGTTTGAGTCTGCAGCTTCAGCTGCCGAGCTTTATCTAATGAATAAAGCCGCAGTAAAATACTTAACGAAGAAAAACCGGTTTACGTGGGAGGCATTGGTAAAAAATGGCCATAAGCCTCGAGACCTTATTATTGATATTTTGACATCTTGTTGCCCCGTAACTCAGGATCAAGCCTTAAAAGTATTGAGCACGCTCTCTCATACTTTGATCTCTATAATGAGTGACAATAAGCTGTTTGCGAATGTTGTTAATGCGAAGAACCACCAGCCGCTGTATTGGGCTCATGTGGATTAGTGTAGTGTCTATATTTGTGAATGAAGCGGGAAATTCCCGCTTCATTATTAATGGTAGTGAATTAAATGATATGAAAAGCTTATTTTAAGCTATTTAATGCACTATCGTAATCAGGTTCCTCAGTAATTTCAGGAACTAATTGGCTATAGATGACGTTGTTGTTTTCATCTAAGACAACAACTGAGCGTGCGTTAAGGCCTTTTAATGGGCCACTAGCGATAGCAACACCGTAGTCATTAGCAAATGAATCGCTACGGAAAGAAGATAGCGTAACGACATTATCTAAACCTTCTGCACCGCAAAAACGGGCTTGTGCGAAAGGTAAATCTGCCGAAATACATAATACTACAGTGTTATCTAAATCATTCGCTAGCTGGTTAAATTTACGAACCGAGGCAGCGCAAACACCAGTGTCTACACTTGGGAAAATATTTAAAACTTTACGTTTACCTTCATAAGTTTCCAGCGTTGCTTCGCTGAGATCTTTGGTGACAAGGGTAAGGGGTTTAGCTTTAGAGCCTGCTTGTAAAAATACACCATTAACTGTGATGTCATTACCTTTTAATTTAACTGTCTGTGTCATGAATTTTTCTCCCGTTCATAAAGTGAGCCACTGTTAACTTAATCTATCTTCTAATAAAAAAGCTTTGCGATTAAAGTTTTTTTAATGGGCAGTTACACAGTGCTGAGTTTTACATTTTTACTAATGACCAAGTTTTATACAGAAATCTTATCTCTTACCTTGAGCCCTACAGGGGGAGAGCTAGGCAACATTACATTCTTTTTATTACAGTAAGCTGCATCATCATATAACAACTAAGCATTTATCAATGCTTGCGCTTTTTGTGATGCACGCTTTTAAATTGCCTAATGAAGTGTAACAAAAGAAATTCTGTCTGTATTGGTTTCTTGAGTCATTATTTAGTTATCGGAAATGTGGTAAGGATATGCTAGTTTATTATTCTATCGTACGAATATTAGCTCATGTATATTTAGGTCAGTAAATCAACTAATTACATAGGGAATGTAGATTTTTAAAATATGAAAGCATATGATGAATTAAGATAAACTACAGAATAATTCAGTTGTATTGCTGTTTGATGCTACCTAAGTTAAGTATGTTTTTTTACCCTATAACTTTATGTTTTTTATCGCTATGTGAGTATTTGGTTCAAATAATAATTTACCTAAATGAAACTTAACCAGTAAATGCAGTAATGTTGTTAATAATAGCATCTTCACGTGAAATCACTTAACTCAGCTTTTAGTTAACTTTATTTATATTAACAAGATAGAAAATACAATGCATAAACGTTCATTTACATCTTTAACTGTTTTGATTTCTTCAATTTTATTTACTACACCAGCTATTAGTGCGGTGATACCTACGGGCACAGTTTTAGCTGAAAACCAAGAGGTTACACGTCATTTAAAGGATGAACCTGCGTCTTTGGACCCAGTAAAATCGGTGGGGTTAACGGAAGCGCAAGTCATGCGTGACTTATTTGAAGGGCTGGTTAACCAAGATGACCATGGCAAGCCAATTGCAGGGGTAGCTCAAAGTTGGAACACGGTAGATAACCGTATTTGGACTTTTACACTGAGGTCGGATGCTCAATGGTCAAACGGTGACCCTGTCACGGCTCAGGATTTTGTGTATAGCTGGCAACGACTTGTTTCACCAGGAACATCATCACCGTTTGCTTGGTTTGCAGCATTAGCTGGTATTAATAATGCGCAAGATATCATTGATGGAAAATTACCCGCTGATCAGCTAGGTGTTGAAGCGGTTGATACGCGTACATTAAAGGTTACTTTAAATAAGCCAGTACCTTATTTCCCGTCATTGGCGGCTAATTTTAGTTTATTTCCTGTTCATCAAGGAACGGTTGAAAAGTTTGGTAATGAGTGGATAAAAGTAGGTAATCTAGTCGGGAATGGTGCCTTTGTTTTATCTGATAGAGTGGTTAATGAGAAAATTGTTTTAGTTCCAAATAAATATTATTGGGACCATAAAAATACCGTTATTACCAAAGTAACATTTATCCCGATTAACCAGGAATCTCATGCAACAAATCGTTATTTAGCAGGTGACTTGGATATTACCGAATCATTTCCAAAACAACGCTATCAAAAATTATTGAAAGATATTCCTAATGAAGTGTTTACACCAGACCAATTAGGGACTTATTACTATGCTTTTAATACCCAACGGGCACCAACAGATGATGTCCGTGTCAGAAAAGCTTTATCTATGGCAATTGACCGCCAATTAATTGCGAATAAGGTATTAGGCACAGGGGAAAAACCCGCAAATTATTTTACGCCTGATGTTACCGATGGCTTTAAGCCTGAAAAAGGGCTTTACAATAGCTATTCACAAAAAGAATTAGACCAGCAAGCGAAAGTATTATTACAACAAGCCGGCTTTGGTCCAAATCAACCGTTAGAGTTAACACTATTATACAATAGTTCAGAAAATCATCAGAAAATTGCGATTGCAATTGCCTCTATGTGGAAGAAAAAACTAGGGGCTGAGGTCAAATTAGTTAATCAAGAATGGAAAACCTATATAGATAGCCGCAATACAGGAAATTTTGATGTTATACGAGCGTCATGGATAGGTGATTTTAATGAACCTTCAACATTCCTATCACTACTCACTTCCCAACATAGTGGTAATATACCAAAATTTAATAACTCAATATATGATGATATTATCGCATCAGCGAGTATTGAAACAAATGCGCAATTACGCAACCGCTATTATAATAATGCGGAAGCAATCATTGCGGAAGAAGCTCCAATTGCACCCATTTACCAATATACCAATGCACGCTTGATTAAGCCTTGGTTGAAGGGGTATCCGATCAACAACCCTGAAGATGTCGCTTATAGCCACAGTTTTTATATTATTAAACATTAAAATAGGTGTTCAGCCTGTACAAGGTGCGGGCTGTTTTTTCTGAATGGAAGAAAAAAGCTCCTTCCTCTGGAGAATGGGAAGGAGGACCAAAAAAGGAATAAACACTACCCTTATATAATAAAAAAATCATCGTGAACTTTATTGTTCGTTTGTGTCAATTATGTGATTTTCTTTAGCAAATATGGCGATATTTTGTTACTTGTAAGACCACCTCAATTTTATGGTTGTTTATCTTTTTTTTGTAGTTCAATCTAGTGATGACTAATGCGTCTTTTGAAAAAATTGCAAAATTTTAGCTGTTCGATTACAAATATCATATGTAAAAAAAAGGGAGATATTGCATGGGGTTGATTTATGGTTCGTTATTCCAATACTCAAATCCGGTACATGCATTTCAGTTAAATGGAGATGGTGGGTTGCTTCCCATCGACGTGAATGCCAGCGCGAATCAGCAGTCTCCGTTCTGGCTTCATTATGACTATAAGGATCCGCAAAGTTTTAATTGGATCCAGCAATCAGATCTCTTCAATGAACAGGTGAAGTCCGCTTTATCCGGGCATTCAGGACGTTGGAGATTGATCCGTGTTGGTGATGGTATTTTATTAACATTGCAAACATTAAATACCAATGCGGGCCAACGGCCTGAGCAATTAATTGCATTTAGAGTATTTATTAATAACCGAATAATTATTTCTAGTCGTCATCGAAAAGTAAATTCCTTAGATCCTGTTATTGATGACTTAAATCAGGGAGTAGGCGCGCAAAGTACGGGTGATTGGTTAGTTGAGGTTGCTGATTCTATTACAGATGAAATAAGTGATTTTACTGATTCTTTGCATGAGCGTTTAATTGATATGGAAGACTCCATATTAAATGGCGAAATTCCTGATAGAGGGGAATTTGCATTACTTCGTAAACAAATTATTGTGATCCGCCGTTATATGGCCCCGCAAAGAGATATGTTTTCCCGTTTGACAACGGAAAAATTACTTTGGTTAGATGAAACGGATCGCCGTCGAATTCAAGAAATTTCTGACCGATTAGGGCGTTGTATTGAAGATCTCGATGGTTTTATTGCCCGTACAGCGATTATTTCTGACGAGATAACGAATATGATGACTGAAATGATGAACCGGCGTATTTATACAATGTCATTAATGGCCATGATATTCTTACCAACAACATTTTTAACGGGTTTATTTGGTGTGAATTTAGGGGGGATCCCCGGTAATGAATTTCGTTTTGCCTTTAGTGTATTTTGTGTTTTATTAGCCGCCTTGATTGGAACTGTATTGTGGTGGCTAAGAAAAAGCCGATGGCTCTAATATTGATGACTTATTTGTTATAACCGGACCTAGTTTGAGATAAATCAATAAAACTACAGAGGTTTTAGTGCAGTATTAGTCCTGCAGGTGAATGCAACGTTGAGCGATGAACGTTGTGCTCCATAATTGTAGTTTTTCTCATATTGAGTTCTTATACAGAATAATTGACCACTGTAATGCCGATGTAATTTACATCGGCTTTTTTTTGCATTAAATCCGAGTAAAAATAACCTCCAAACGAGGAGGTTATCAACATACATTATTTTACTTCAATAATATCAAGACGTTCTGCTGAAAAATCAGGTTTGTCATCTTCATCTATAAATGGTTGGAGAGGTAGTTCTTCTTTGTCAAACGCAAGATCACCGCCATTGATAACGTCATCTCCATGAGAAATATTTTTGAAGTCGAATAACTCGGTATCACATAGATGAGACGGAACAATGTTTTGAGTGGCGCGGAACATGGTTTCGATTCGGCCTGGATAACGCTTGTCCCAATCACGTAGCATCTCTTTAATAACTTGACGTTGTAGGTTTGGTTGAGAGCCACATAGGTTACATGGAATAATCGGGAACTCTTTAGCCTGCGCAAAACGCTCAATATCTTTTTCCCGACAGTAAGCCAGTGGGCGAATAACAATGTGCTTTCCGTCATCACTCATCAATTTAGGTGGCATACCTTTTAACTTACCGCCATAAAACATATTTAAGAACATGGTCTGTAAAATATCATCACGGTGGTGACCAAGCGCAATTTTAGTTGCGCCTAACTCAGTTGCTGTACGATACAAAATTCCACGACGTAAACGTGAGCACAGTGAGCAGGTTGTTTTCCCTTCTGGAATTTTTTCTTTTACGATCCCATAGGTATTTTCTTCAACAATTTTGTACTCTACACCAAGGTTATCAAGGTATGCAGGTAAAATATGCTCAGGGAAACCGGGTTGCTTTTGGTCCAAATTAACTGCAACTAATGAAAACTGGATAGGGGCACTTTTTTGCAAACTTTGCAGTATGGAAAGCAGCGTGTAACTATCTTTACCTCCAGACAAGCAAACCATTATCCGGTCACCGTCTTCTATCATGTTAAAGTCAGCGATTGCTTGGCCAACATCACGGCGAATTCTTTTTTGCAACTTGTTTAAGTTGTACTGTTCTTTATTTGTCGTCATTCTATACTGTTCTATTACTGGGGGGTTATATTGCTGATAGATAACTGTACATTCGGCTTTTAAATTATTATTGTTCTATGTTTAAAGCCTAATCAGCGAGATTTATAAAAAGAAGCCCATGATAGCAGAACCTGAGGGAAGAGTGATACCAGTTCGTTCAAAGAGGTGAAAATCGGAGCCCACTCACCGTTATTAGAGTCACATAAACTTAACGTTTTCTATCCGTTGATGGTATGCCTCCAGTTTTAGCTTTAAACACTCAAGCCCCGTGATAACACGCTCTGTAGGTAATGACGTATTAATTCCAATTGCTAAACATTCGCGGGTTCCTTCATCAATAATATTGAGTGCTCTAAAGTGTTTACTGCAATATAAACTGTTATGCATGAAACCCAATACCCATTGAATAATCGAATTTTTTTCAGCATGACCTCTGCAATGGTTATGGTAGAGGAGCTAATTATAGTTGTCTTATTTTTTGGGGGAATGGACAATTACTTTTATTTTAGATATAGAATAAACAATTTTTCAATTACCATCGTTCATTTTGTTAATTTTATAAAGTATATCTTTTTTATATTAGAAAAACACAACTATATTGTGTCCTACTTATTCTTATATAGTATAAGTAGGATTAATAATGAATAAGAAGTAAGAAATAAAAAATTTTATCTACTGGTGATTTTTATATATTCATCAATAAATGGGAATATTAGTAACTTAATAAACTGTTAATCACGGTAGGAACTATATTGGCATTATAGGACCTATATTTGTGACTCTTAGATAGAATGTGTTTTCCATTTTTAATTATCAGGCTTTTCAATTCAGAGGAAATAATAGCGAGATGGAGTGAGTGTGTTATTACAGGGTTATAATAATTTAATGCTGTAATAACAATAAGATATTGAATAGAAATGTTAGCTAATTAACGCTCTGACTTATTTGTAAAAAGAGAATCTTTGATTTTTAAATTTAGTTTATAAATGCGATGTGATTCACATTTTAAGTGTTATGTATCAAAAAAAACAAAACAGATGCGTTTATTTGAATTATTATGTTTTTGCACGTTTGGGTTTTGAACTATCAATATAACTATAAACTAAATGTAAATGCTTAAATTCATATTTTTAAGCAGGAACATATGTTGAAACTAAAATTTAAGTTTCTTTGTTTTAAATTGGTGGGTTAAGGAGATATTAAATCAACTAATCATGATTAAAATCTATTAATGTGGTGATATTTATGAAATATCTTATATTCTTTTTTAGTCTAATTTTTGTTTTTCTTATAGCGTATTTACTTAGTTTTAGTAAAAAAAACATAAAACATAAGCTTCCATCAATACTAATATTGCTAACATTGGAGTTTATTGTTGCAGCTATTATGCTGAATACTACAATTGGGCTTGCTACTCTTGACGGTATAGCATCAGGTATTCATTATATAATTAATTATGCTAATAAGGGGATTGATTTTGTTTTTGGCGATATAAGCAGTAAAACCTCTATGGTGTTTGTTGTTGTCGCTCTTTTACCTTTGATTTTTATTTGTTCGATAATTGGTATACTTAAATATATCGGCGTCTTAGACTTAATTATTAATACTATAGGTTTTCTAATTAACAAAATATCTAAAGTCGGAAAATTAGAGTCTTTCGCTGCTATTAGTGCGGTGATAGTCGGAATGATGCCTGCTTATGTATCAATTAAAGATTACATTCCAAGGCTATCTAAAGCACAGATGTATACTATTGCTGCATGTACTGTCTCAACAGTAGATATTGCATTGCTAGGCGCGTACACACAAATGATTGAGCCACGCTATGTTTTTATAGGTGTTAGTCTCAATTTCTTTAGTACTTTTATTATTGTTTCTATTATTAATCCAAGTGACCCCACAGATATTGCAAGTTGTCCTTTGGGGACAAATAAAGGTGAAAGGGGGTCATTTTTTGAAGTGTTGACCGATCACATGCAGGATGCCTTTAAGCTTATTCTTGCAATTGTTCCTATAATTATTGGTTTTGTCGCCTTAATTAGTATGTTGAACGATGTTTTTTTAAATATTTTAGGAATTAGTTTTCAAGGAATTCTCGGCTATATTTTTTCGCCTTTAGCTTTTATTTTGGGTAGTTCATGGGATGAAAGTGTTAATTTTGGAACAATTATAGCAACTAAAATTTTATCGAATGAGTTTGTTGCTATGATTGACTATATGAAATTAACAAACATTACACCACGAACAGATGCAATTATGTCCGTATTTTTAATATCATTTGCAAATTTCGGTTCTATCGGAATGATTATCGGTTGCGTCACAAGTATAAGCCGAGAACATGGAAAAATGATTGCATCAAATAGTTTTAGATTGATTGTTGGCTCAACTTTAGTCAGTTGTTTATCAGCGACGATTGTTGGTATTTTTGTATAAAATATAAATAAAGGAGTAATAAAATGCACAAAATAATAATAGACTGTGATCCTGGTGTAGATGATGCAGTTGCTATTTTTTTAGCCTTAGCTTCTCCAGAAATAGAATTAATAGGCATAACCACCGTTGCAGGGAATGTTGAATTAGAAAAGGTTCACAGTAATGCACGACAATTACTTGCATTAGCCAATAGGCAGGATATTCCTTTAGCGAAAGGTTGTGAACGCCCACTAATGTCTAAAAGTGGGAGTAAAACTCATGTTCATGGTACTGATGGTCTAGCTGGAGTATTGCTTCCCGCATCAGATTATCAAAATTATTCTGGTCACGCCGTAGATTTTATTATTGATACGGTAATGTCAAATCCAGGTGAAATAACATTATGCACAATGGCTTCTCTTACTAATATCGCAGTCGCTATCATCAAAGAACCAAAATTAGTCGATAATGTAAAAGACATTGTAGTCATGGGAGGAGCTGCATTTACACAGGGGAATATAACGCCAGCTGCTGAGTTTAATTTTTATGTGGACCCCCATGCTGCTCATATCGTTTTTGATAGTGCACGACATATTACTATGCTTGGTCTGGATGTAACAAGTAAGGCTGATATAAGAGCTGGTTTGTGTAGTCCTTTGGAAAAAGGTGGCCTCATCGCTCAGACTGTTGCTGAAATGTGCCGAAGATATGCAGAGTTTGACCCATTTCTCCATGATCCCTGCGTTATCGCATACCTCATTAAACCTGAGATTTTTTCAGGTGTTGACGGTTCAATTACTATCGAATATGAGTCTAATAAATTATTCGGTCATAGTTTTGCTTACACATCTACCACCATTAATCATGACCCAAAAGCTAAATATAATGAAGCTAAATGTAAAATTATTACTGACGTTGATACATCGAAATTAATATCTTTAATTACAGAACGTATCATAACTCTTTGAGGTAAAGAGTAGCAATTGGAATCTAAGTTGACATTTATTTAAAATAAAGAGACTTATTATGGATACTGACTCAGTAATTAAGTGATTGTTTGGCCAATACCTTGGATAATTATTTTCTACAGTTTATTTAAGTTGTGGCATTCTCTTGTTGATAGATAATTGTACATTCTGTTTTTAAGCTATTATTGTTATATACTTAAAGTCTAATCAGCGAGATTTATAAAAAAGTGGAAAATATATTGGGAGTGGTACCTTCTTTATAATCTTTATCTTATTGTTTAAGCAATAAGAAGAACTTAATATATAAGAAAATACGGAGGACATATGCCAGCAGTTGACCCTATTGAATTGGTTTCTTCTTTACTAGCTAGTACCATTAAAATGGTAATTACGCCAACAGAATATTTTTTTCAAAGTAGTGCTATTGGGGATGCTATTTATATAAGCTTGTTATTTTTTAACTAAAAATGATGAAAGTATCATCACAATGAGGCTAATCTGATACACATGAAGGAAGTACTCGCTTCCTTCATGGTGGAAAGTCATACGGGGATACTAACGAGGTAATTCATCACACAATTTTTGTAAAGTAGTTAAAAATTTACCCACATGGAAACCATCACAAACAGCATGATGTACTTGTACTGCTAAGGGAAGCCATATTTTATTATTTTCACTATAGTATTTCCCCATAGTAAAAATAGGAGTGAAAGCGTTAGTAATATCTGCAATATTTAGATTAAAGCTATCGAATGAAACCCAAGGCAAAGATGATACATAGAATACATTTTCAATTTGCTGTGATTGAGGCTGCAAATTGAGATTATCTTTATGTAATGCTAGTTGCTGGTGATAGTTCTCCATAAACACTGCCATTTCTGAAGAGTACTCACACCATAAGGAAGAAAAAGTTTCAGTATCTTTATGAAAGATAGTAAAGCTGGGGTTAACTTCATCCCACAAAATAAGCTCACCATTTCTTTTGGCAAATCTAAATTCTTTATAGGTATTAGCTACCCGTGATAATAAATAAATTACCGAGGGGTAAAATTCATATCCATTTGAATTTATATGCTTTTTAAAGTTGGTGATATCTATTTTCGTTGTTAAACTAAACCCACAATTTATGGTCTTTTCGTAGGTGTTGTAATGTTCCTTACGTAACCATGTCTCTATATTAAATTTAGTATAGTTCATAATTTATCCTTCTAATAAGTTAATGTGATTGTTATTAGAAGGGGAACTTCTCTGTTTTCAATTGATTCATAATGATTTTTTATATTATGTTGAAGTTATACTTGTATTTTAACTAGCCTACTTTTGTTTGTCGAGGTCTCTAATTTAACTCCTTCAATGCAAGGCACAATTTGCGTGATAGCACCATGTATTCATACACATGATTGTGCGTTGACGTAAGTATCAAAGAAAGTTTTGATATCTATATTGAGTATTTTAGATAGTACCATTAGGTGCTCAATAAATATGGAGAGAGTCCCATCTTCATATTTTATGTATGATTTTTCAGGGATAGATATTAATTCTGCCATTTCTTTTGTCGTAATTTGATGTTCTATACGCTTTTGCTTAATGAGTTCACCGAGTACTGCATTGCCAACATTATTTTTATTCATAGTAACCTGTTATAAGTTTGGTTTTGGTTTTTTTATTATCTTAGATGGAAATTAATATTCAATGGGTAATAATCTGTAAGTTTAAGAGGAAATAAACCTAAGTTCTTAAGATTAAAAATAAATTTCATAAGGTATAGTAAATAATTATAAAGTAACATTGTTGTGTTTTATAATCTAAAGGTGAAGGTTAATAGATATGAAATTCTATTTAATGGCATAAAATACAATTTTCCACTTAATGATATGTTAATTTTGATACAGTTATTTAACAGAAACTATCTTTAACAATAATCATTAAAGACAGAATCTATTGTTCGTTAATATTGATTAAACAGACAGCGCGAGTTCTACAGCTTTTTGAGCATGAATAGCGGTAGTGTCAAATATTTCTACTGTTGTATCATTTTGATTAACAAGTAATGTTATCTCAGTGCATCCTAAAATGATACCTTCAGCACCACTTTCTACTAGGGATGCCATTATACGCTGGTATTCTTTTCTAGATTCATCATTGATTTTCCCTAAACAGAGTTCATTATAAATAATATCATGAACTATTTTTCTATCTTTTTCGCTGGGTATTAATACATTCAAATTAAAATTATCAATTAACCTTTGTTTATAGAAAGGTTGTTCCATAGTAAAAGCAGTACCTAAGAGCCCAATTTTTTTAATACCCGATTGTATAATGCGTTCACCTGTTGCATCGGCTATATGTAATAAAGGAAGACCCGTTTGAGACTCAATGCGTGGTGCGACTTTATGCATGGTATTGGTACAAAGAACAAGAAAATCAGCACCTGCAAGCTTTAAACGATCTCCTGCATCAGCTAAACATCGTGCTGCTAAATCCCATTGCCCGCTAGATTGATACTGTTCTATTTCAGCAAAATCAACACTATATAAAACAATTTTAGCAGAATGCAAGCCACCTAGCTGTTGTTTTATGCCTTCGTTAAGCTGTTGGTAGTATAGTAATGTTGATTCCCAACTCATACCACCAATAAGGCCTATTGTTTTCATTCTTTGCGTTCCTATTATTGTGTCGTTTTCTTACTATACTGATTGCCTACAAAGAAAAACAAGAGAAACGAGGTAAATTTCTCTAGATGATTAAGGGGAGAAAACAGTTGTAATATTAAACACAATTTAACATTACATATCAAAGGGTTTTTGTATTTAACTTATTGAGATAAAAAAAGGATAAATATAGAAAATTTTACGTTTTAAAGATGGATTTAAATTGATATCTGGTTATTATCATAATGAACATTATTTCTACAAAATTGGTCATATATGGTGATAATAAAAATGAATTTCTTCAAAGTAATCATTGCAATACTTATTTTTGGTGCTGCATTTCTGTTAGGAGCACTATATATGAAGCCGACCCAATTGAGCTTAGTTGAGCAGGTGAAAAAGAATGTTTATGATGTTTTAGCGTATCCACAAGCCGCAAAATTTAGAAATATTGAATATCATTTTTCTCGCTACACAGCGGATAATGGTAAGGTGGGTTATGTTTGTGGGGAGGTTTATCGATATAAAAATGATAAGCCTGATGGATTCAAGCGCTTTATTGTTAAATCGTATACTAATGATGAAGGCCGCATGGATATTTCAATTCCCTTTATTGACGGAGGGCATGAAATACTATTGCCAGAACAAGTTAATCAAATTTGGAATGATAAATGTTCGAGTCCTGCTTCACCACTAGAGTAAGGAATTACGTGTGCTAATATTTTTATAGCACACGTTTTAGGTTACTTTTCGTGGCCTAGGCTAGACGATATATTTCAATACAGTGGGGCAGGTGGCCATTTTTTGGGACTATTTTGTAAGAACATAGATTCAAATAGTTTTTCAAGGAAATTGAATATAATTTTTGAATAAATAGAGAAATACCACAGATCACATAGTAACGCCATGAAACTAACAAATAAAACTGGATTATATATTACTAGCTTAGTGTTATACTAAAGATGTTACACTTTGTTTTGTTATTATTATGAAACAAAAAGAAGCCTTTGTGGTCAACGATGACTATATTTTTTGATGTTCATTTTTTAATGAATTTTTAATTTAGTAGTTTAAGGAGTCGATAATGGTTAGTAATAATAATGCACGTCGTTTGTTAGGTATGCCTTATAAATTAAGCCGCTCTAAAAAAAACATACGTGTTTCGCTGAGTTCTAAAGATAATTCCACAGTTGCAGTGCAAAAGAATAAAGCGACAGAAAAGAAGACATATCATTCAGTAACTGTTTTTTACCCAGAATATGTTATTAGTTAATTGAATGTAACCCTCTAGTACTCACTAGGGGGTTAAAGTTATTTAATCAGAACTGGAATTTTCTTATTAAATTACATTATCTCATTTCAATATTCCCCATATGAGTCATTGCCTGAGTTTTCTATTATAAAAATAAACAGTAGTCATAAAATAGATTAAGCGATATTATTCGCATTAATTAAAAACTAAAAAGAAAGATGGCTATCAGGTGTTGTAGAATGAAATTTTTTTGTTACCTACTATTTTTATTTTGTTTCTCTCTTTTAGGGTGCTCTACTCAGTTTAAATCCGATGAAGAAACTAACCGTTTAAAATTTAATATTCAACACGCAAATACGGTTCCTATTAAGGACTCTGTAGAGACCTTGGCTGTTTCTGATATGTTGCCAGGTGATATTCTTTTATCATCTGCTACAGGGTTAAATTCATGGGGAATTCGGTTATTTAGTATTAGCGGGGTAAGCCACGCATCTATTTATCTGGGTTTGGGGGAGGTTGCTGAATCTGTTGGAAGTGGGGTTAGGATCATTACGTTAGACCAAGCAGTGAAGGATTCTAATAACATGGTAGTGTTGAGACAAGCTGGTTTAACATCATTACATGCAGAAAAATTACGCGAATTTTCAGTTCAAAATAATGGAAATAAGTATAACTATAAAGGTATTGTGATGATTGCTCCTTGGATGATCACAAAAAGAGTATGTGAACTTCCATTAATTGGTGAAACGATACGTAATTTTTGCTTAAAAACATTAGCGACAGTTCAATTAGGCGATGATATAGACCAAGCTAATGGTTTCTTTTGTTCACAGTTTGTCTTAGATGCTTATAAGTATGCGGGTATTCCTTTGTTTGAGGGGAATTCATCATGGATAACACCTGCGGATATATTACATATGCGTACAGGTGATGTACCGACTTTCATGCCAACTCAACGTTTATCGTATGTTGGACATTTGAAATCATGGAGCTTTAGCAGTGCAATACGCAGAAAATAGTGTGTAATTAAACTAAAAAAAAGGCCAACATATAAAGTTGGCCTGCTAAACTGGAAGCAATGTGAGCAATGTCGTTTGTGATAAACCTGAGTGATTTACTCAAGTATTCACGAAGTAAAAGATAACCATTCTCATTTAAGAAATCAACCCCTTTTTTTATGTAGTTAATTCTTTCCTTTTTTTGCCTTAATACGTTTTTTATTTATAAAAAACAATGTATTGTAGGTTTAACTCTAATGAAAATTACTTTTCGAATAAAAAATTTTTTTAAAAAAACACATTAATGAGATTATTCTTCCTGAGATTAATCATTAATAGGCGTGTTTATGATGCGAAAATTAAAGGTAGGTGTAGTCGGCTTAGGAGCTATTGCACAAAAAGCGTATTTACCAATCTTAACTAGAGAGGAAAACTGGGAGTTGATTGGCGCTTTTTCGCCTAATCAATTGAAGGCAAAACTGATTTGTGACAGTTATCGTATTCCTCTGTTTAGTAATATTGATGCACTTGCACAGCAATGTGACGCTGTTTTTGTTCATAGTGCGACGAAAAGCCATTTTGAGGTAATCAAGCGGCTATTAGATGCAAACGTTCATGTCTATGTTGATAAGCCATTGACTGAGTTAACGGAACAGTCTGAGCAATTAATTGAATTAGCAGCGCGGCGCCAGAAAATGTTAATGGTTGGATTTAACCGCCGCTTCTCACCGTTTTATATGTCAATTAAACAAGATATTAAAAAAATCAGGTCTATTCGTATGGATAAACACCGTATGGACAACGTAGGGCCGAGTGACGCTAGATTTACTTTATTAGATGATTATTTGCATGTCGTTGATACTGTATTATGGATAGCGCCAAATCATGCAGAGTTAATCAGTGGTAGCATTCATAAAACAAATGCTGACGAGTTGTTTTATGCAGAGCACCATATGCAAGCGGGTCACTGTTGGATAACAACATCGATGCATCGCAAAGCAGGAAGTCAACAAGAGCAACTTATTGTGATTGCAGAGGACAGTATTCATCAAATAACCAATATGAACCACTGGTGGAGTGAAAATGTGGTTGGTATTAGTGAGAAAAAACCCGCTAATTGGGATTCAATTTTAGTTCAACGCGGTTTTGATGGTGCAATTCGTCACTTTGTTGATTCTATTTCAAATCAAACTCAACCGTTGATCAGTGGTGAAGAGGGCTTGAAAGCCCAACGCATGGTTGAACAAATGATATCTACAGCGAATAAAGTCAGCGATTAATTATGTGATAGGGTAACCGTAATTATCGACTCTATTAAACGTTAAAATTTTGGTATCTCATGATGATATAGGAACACCGGATGATACATTTACAAGAAAGCTCTGACGTATTATTTGTTGCAGGGTTTGGCCCGATAGTGACTGACTATAATAAAAGCCATTCTTTTTATCTTGAGTTGTTAAAGCTACCTTTAAAGCCAATAGAAGAAGGGAGCCAATATTTGACTTGCGAACAAGAAGGGCTTGAAGGAGTTAAACATTTTGCACTTTGGCCTATAGAACAAGCAGCCCAGTCGTGTTTTAGGCAAAGTGAATGGCCTGAAAATATACCGATACCACAAAGTTGGATGGAATTTGAGGTTGTTGACATCGAAAGAATCACGGACAGTTGCCTTAAGGACGGTTATATCTTATTAGTTAATAACCGAATGGAGCCTTGGGGACAAACAGTAACAAGGTTATTAAGCCCAGAAGGTATGTTAGTTGGTTTAACGGTGACGCCATGGCTAAGAGAATAACCTGCTTTTATTTGTAGCTAGAGATCTCATTTATCTTTGTGGATAAGAGACATTTATTAGTAATTGTTTATAATTTTGTTGTAGAACTTCATTTTAACTATTTTTAGGAGGGGTTATGTATAAAACGATTCTGGTCCCTATCGATTTAACAGAAGATGAATTAACCAGTAAAGCCGTTCGTCATGCAGTTAATCTAGCAAAACAATCGGGTGCTAAAATTCATCTTATTCATGTTTTACCCATTTCCTCAGCAATTATTAATGCGTACGCTTTAGGTTACATGGAAATAAAAGACCGTGCGACAGTGAAAGCAGAAGAAGACATGAAAATGTTAATGGATTCAATTGATTTACCTCACGATGACGTTAGTTATACGATAACGTTTGGTTCTCCACGAGATGAAGTGATTAATACAGCAAAAGACATTAGTGCAGATATTATTGTCATCGGCTCTCGTCGCCCAAATATTACAACTCATCTTTTAGGGTCAACTGCCGCAGGTATCGTGCGTTACGCGGAGACATCAGTGTTGGTTGTACGTTAATAATTAGAGGAGAGCCTGCTCATAGGGTAGGTTCTTTTTTATTTCATTATTGGTATTTCCAATTTTATTAGCTTTATCACTCAAGTTGATTGATCTTACTTATAACAAGGTGAGTTTGAGTCAGTATGGAAAAGTTTTCGCAAGAATTACTGCGTGTTGAACACTTTGTTCTGAGAGTTTTGCGTTTTTATTTACTCGGACTTTTGATTTTTTTTCTTGGGTTATTACCCGGTATCATCGGTTTTTATGTTATTGAAGGCCACTCAGCTGTTGAGTCAATGCTTAATGCGTTGTCTATGTTGAGTGGACAAGCTATTGAGCCGGCTCCTATTACACGAGGAGGTCGTTTCTTTATCGCTATTTATGGTTTATTTTTACAAAGCGTTTTTATTATCAGTATTGGATTAATTGTAACTCCTTTCATTCATCGCATTTTGCATAAATGGCATTTAGAAGAATAATTTTTTGTTGTAATAGTAAGGGGCTTCACAGCTTTTTTAGTGTAGTAAGACTATACTTTGAAAGATTAAAAGTAAAATATTCACCCGCTACGCCTAATAATTAAGTTGTAAAAATACACAACAATACAACTTGAATAAAAATCTAAACATAATTAATAAGGGGCATCATATGTATCAAACAATTTTGGTTCCCGTGGATATATCTGAAGATGTATTAACAGATAACGCATTAAAACATGCTATTTATTTAGCAAAAATCTCAAATGCGAAAATTCACTTATTTCACTCAGTTCCAGATGTTTCAAGATTTTCAATGAGCTACAGTTATCATTATGATTTATTGTCTTCATTTGCTAAAAAAGCTCTTGAGCGTTCAGAAGAACAGCTAAAAGAAATCATTGAAAAAATTGATTATCCGTCAGATAAAATCTCTTATAAGGTTGAGTTTGGCTCACCACGAGATAAAGTTTTATCAGAAGCTGAGGCAATTGATGCTGACCTTATTGTCATCGGCTCACGCAATCCAAGTATTTCAACGCATTTATTAGGTTCAAATGCTTCAGGGATTGTGTCCTATGCGAAGATCTCGGTACTCGTCGTTCGATAAAATAAAAATAGCCTGCTAGCAGGCTATTTTTTGTCTATTAAGAGCGAATAAACCTAGGGGGTTTTAACCGCTTCTTTGGCTTGCTCAATTGCTTTAAGTGCTTGGCTGCAAGCTTGCTCTTGTGCATCATCAGGGTAGCTAGCAAGGGCTTTTTTCGCTTCTTCTAATTGAGACTTCATTAATGCAATCTGTTCACCTGCATTGGCTTCATCTTTATATTGTTCTTCGGCTTGCTTAACAAGGTCGTTCATTTCTTTGAAATAAGTATCACAGGTTGCACCTGCATTTGCATTAAATGCAGTGAAAGCCATTAATAGACTAAATGCAATCGGAAGAGTTTTTTTCATCGTATTTTCGCTTTCAAAATTCATAATATCGTCAGAATAACACCCCATATTCAAAAACGCACTATTCGAACACGTGAATGTTTTTAACTGATAAGTTTTTTCTACATATTGAGAATATTCCTGTTGGTCACTAACGACAATAGCATAATTTGCAAAATACAAATGATAATCATTCTTGACTGAGTGCAATGTAAAAGTGTACATTTAAGTACACTTTAAATAATGATAAAGAAAGAGATGATTATGATGAATAAAAATATGATAAAAACAGAAAATTGGCCGATCTGTGAGATGAATATATTTCCCTCTACTATGGATGAAACACGTTTGTGGTTAGAAGAGATGGATATGTTATTGGCGAGAAGAAATGAATTTGTCTTGATATACCCGCCAGTGGTTAAAAAAGAAAAACCATCATCAGAAGATATGCAAAGTATGAAATATGTGCGTCGTTGGTTAAAAGACACTAAAGAAGCGATGGAACAGCATTGTCGCGCCCTAGTTATTACGTTACAACCCGATGGCCGAGATAAAGAGGAGATGGAACGCATGGCACCTATGCTGTCTGCGTTATATGGCCCTCAGGTTTTAATCGCAGCGGATGGAACAACAGCAAAAGAGCAGGCCCAATCAGTTTTAGCCTAGTTGATTGTGTGTTTACTGATTTTACGGATATAGCTGGCGATGATATCAACAGACATAGCAATTTGCTGTTGAATAAATTCATCGCTGGGCTTGAAATCAGCAATACAGAAAGTGGTGATAAAGACATCCGCTTTTAGCATTTCTAGGTAACGCGAAGAAATACTTAATAATGTTTTTTCATCCACTTTAACATCAGGAAGTAAAGCTAATTTTTGTGTTAATAAGCGATAGCTTTTTACTGGGCCTTGCTCAAAAAACGCGTGCGTTATTTCAGGGAAACGGTTGTATTCACCTAATATTAACCGATATAACCCAATGGATTCAGGCTTAAGTACATTTAATAAAAATCGAGAGCCATAAAAAGAAAGTATAGACTCAATCGTATCTAATGGGGGCATTTTTTCATCAGGTTCTTGAAAAATATCATCAATCATAGATGCAATAACAGCGGCAAATAACCCTTCTTTATCCCCAAAGTTTTTATATAAAGTTGTTCGAGAGCCCCCAGCTCTTTCAATAATCATATCCAATGTTGCGCCTTCAAACCCATATTGCAGAAAAATTTCAGTTGCCGCAGCGATCAAAGCCTGTTGACGACGTCGGCCTTTTGGGGTTTTAGCTGTAAGAGGGTTATTCATGAATGGTTAATCCTGCTATTTGTCTTCAAATAAGAAAGTAACATAACAAATTTTACTGAAATAGTTTAAATCACGTGACCTCAATCATAGATTTACCTGAAAGAGATCATCATTTAAGCTGATATTTGTCTTTATGATATTTATAAAGATTAACATGTTTAGGATGATATCTGAATGGTTGTCATAATGTTGGGGGCAAGATGACAGAGCATGCATTAAATGAACAAAAAATAGACCAAAATGATCCCGTTAATCAGCAACGTGAAGTAACTCGGCTCTGTATTGAGTGTGGTTTATTGTTATTGCAACATGGTGCTGAAAGTATGCTCGTCGAACAATTGACGACTCGTCTGGGAATTGCGCTTGGGGCAAGTCAAGTTGATAGTGCTATCTCATCTAATTCATTGGTTTTAACCACTATAATTGATGGCCGTTGCTTAACGTCAACGCGACGTATTATTGACCGTGGTATAAATATGCATGTTGTTACTGAAGTTCAGCATGCAGTAATTTTAGTTGAACACCATTTATTAGACCGAAAACAATTACAAAAGAAATTATCATCAATTAAACCGTTACGTTATCCTCGATGGTTAATGGTTTTGATGGTGGCTTTATCTTGCGCTTGTTTCAGCAAGTTGAATGGAGGAGGGTGGGAGAGTGCGTTAATTACATTTTTAGCCAGTGGTTGTGCAATGTATGTTCGGCAAGTATTAACCTCCCATCAAATGAACCCGCTAATTAATTTTTGTATTACTGCGTTTGTCGCGACAACCGTTTCCGGCTTATTACTGAAAATACCGTATTTGGCGGTCACAGAAACGATTTCGATGGCTGCCAGTGTATTGCTTTTAGTTCCAGGCTTTCCATTAATTAATGCAGTCGCGGATATGTTTAAAGGGCATGTTAATACAGGATTAGCGCGCTGGACAATGGCGAGCCTTCTTACTTTGGCTACCTGCATTGGCGTTGTATTAGCAATGACAGTCTGGGGTTTAAAAGAATGGGCATAGAATTTCTATTCTCTTTATGTGAGAAAATGCTATTAGCCGCTATACCGGCCGCGGGGTTTGCGATGGTATTTAATGTGCCTGTAAGGGCATTGAAATATTGCGCCTTATTAGGTGCTATTGGCTATGGTTTTAGAATGATACTGATGACACTCGGCTTGCAAATTGAGTGGGCAAGTTTTCTTGCGGCAATTTTAATTGGTATTATTGGTATTCAGTGGTCGCGTTGGTGGTTAGCCCATCCTAAAGTGTTTACTGTTGCCGCCGTGATCCCAATGTTCCCAGGTATTAGTGCCTATATTGCAATGATTTCAGTAGTAAAAATATCGCAATCTGGTTATGACCCTGAATTAGTTGAGATCTTAGTGACTAATTTCTTAAAGGCCTCCTTCATTGTTGGAGCTTTGTCTATTGGTATTTCTTTACCTGGTTTATGGTTATATCGCAAAAGACCAAGTGTGTAATTTTTAAGGGATGGCTTACGGGTATTCCTGCTATATCCGTTAGTCATACCTTGCTCTTTTACTAATAAGAGTTAGAAATTCTATTAAAGCTGCATAAATTCTGATGTGGTGGTGAACTATAAAATTGAGTCATCGCTGATATCATTAATGCTACTATTTGATTAGAATATGTGATATTTCTTCTTATGCATTAATGTGTTAGAGGAAAAACTAACGCATTCATTTAAATTCTTCGCATATATTCTTATTAGTGGTGTTATTTTGAAACAATTTAGCTTGTCCAAATATTATCAATTCGTTTTTTCGGTTCTATTATTTATTTTTTCTGCTTTTTCGTTTTCTGCACCAAATTCATTTACTGAAGCCAAAATGCTGAGTAAAACTCAGGTTTATGCAGATCAAAACCACCAAGGTGAGGGAACAATATACTGCGGCTGCCAGTGGGAATGGGTAGGAAAAAGCGGGGGGAAAGTCGATTTAGCCTCTTGCGGCTATCAAGTGCGTAAACAACAGAACCGAGCTGAACGTATTGAATGGGAGCATATTGTTCCTGCATGGGTGTTTGGTCATCAAAGACAATGCTGGCAAAAAGGGGGGCGAAAAAACTGTGTGTCTAGTGACCCTATTTTTGGCCGAATGGAAGCAGATATGCATAATTTAGCGCCTTCTATTGGTGAGGTGAATGGTGATAGAAGCAACTTTAGTTTTGGGCAATTACCTACTAATACGCCGTACCCATACGGAATGTGCCGCAGCCGAGTTGATTTTAAACAAAAAGTCTTTGAACCAAGGAATGAGGCTAAAGGGCAAGTAGCCCGAGTATATTTCTATATGCATGACCGTTATAACTTGTCTATGTCACGTCAACAGCAACAGTTATTGATGGCGTGGGATAATAAATATCCTCCAACGTCTTGGGAAATCAAGCGAGATAATCGAATCGCTAAAATTATGGGGCATCATAACCCATTTGTGACAGGGGAGAAAAAATGGAGTTTAAACCATAAAAATGGCGCAGAGGGAGTTAATGTTTCTCCAGTTTCACCTTTGATTCAGACTAAGATAATAGAAAATAAATCTATTGTACCAGATACGGTTGAAATTAAAGGGAATCGTAATTCAAAAAAATATCATTTTTCACATTGCGCTAGCTTCAATACCATTGCCGATAAAAATGCAGTTATTTTCACTAATGAACAAGCAGCTAAAGCCGCAGGTTTTGAGTTAGCGGGAAATTGTAAAAGACGCTAATTATCTTGTAAGCCACAGTAGTTAATTCACTGATTACTGTGGTTTTATTTCTTGTTTTTATGCGTGATAACGAAAATCTTTAATAAACTTCTAAAATTTTGTTGGAAAAATGTTGCATTATTAAAAAAAATGACGCTATATTTAAAGCAAATGAAAACTGCAATAAAAACATGGACTCATTGAGGTACAAAAAATATTGTAGTTTGTCATATTACTGTCATATAGATTCATTAGTTTAAAAGTATCGCTGCTACAGGAGAAACTAATGGGAAATACGTGTTTATTCACACGAATTCGAAGCCGGTTATCACTCCATCATGAAATTTCCATGGTGAGATTGGTAACCGGTTTTTTTATTAGCCGACTTATGGCACCAAGTTACAGCCACAATCGATATTTGACCATTAACTTTGAGCTTGAAGGGAGCTCCTCTCTGTTTGGAATAGTCCGTCATTTGAATTGACATCACTGATACCGGGAAGGGTTAATACTATGAGTAGACAGAAAGCTGCAACAAAGGTACGTCGTGAAATGAAACGTTCATCACGTAAAGAGCGTTCAGGTCGTTTTGATATCAATAACGTCGCATCATTTGCTGAATATACAGGCATTGAAGCTATCGGTATGGCAAAAGAACGTCGTGATGAATCCCCTATATTACCCAGAAATGAAGCTCAAAAACTCTATATTAATTCCATTAAACATAAGCAACTCATTTTTGCGAATGGTGAAGCGGGTTGTGGTAAAACCTATATCAGTACTGCACTGGCGGCTGATGCGTTAATTCATAAAGATATCAATAAGATTATTGTAACAAGGCCCGTTCTTCAAGCGGAGGAAGATCTCGGTTTTTTACCGGGTGATATGTCAGAAAAATTTGCGCCGTACTTTCGCCCTGTTTATGACGTATTGGTGAAAAGACTGGGGGCATCCTTTTTGCAGTATTGTTTGCGTCCTGAAATTGCCAAAGTGGAAATAGCGCCATTTGCTTATATGCGAGGCCGAACATTTGAAAATGCTGTCGTGATATTAGATGAAGCTCAGAATGTTACCGTCACTCAAATGAAAATGTTTTTAACTCGGCTTGGTGAAAATGTGACGGTGATTGTCAATGGTGATGTGACCCAGTGTGACTTGCCTGAAGGTGTGTCCTCAGGGTTAGCTGATGCATTACAACGTTTTAGTAGTGATGAAATGGTATCAATGGTGAACTTTACTATTGAGGATTGTGTGAGGTCACAATTGTGCCATAAAGCATTGCTGGCCTATAACGATTGATCAAGATATTCATTAATCCTATGCCCTACGATTTGCTTGCAGGGCATAGGTTAAATTATAGGGACAACTGACTAGTGGTAGAGCATTTCATGTACGATTTGCTCATCGGTAAGAGTATATGGGTAATAGGTTGGCCAATTTTCTAGCTGGCTTAATAATTTTTCCTGGGATTCATTTCCCATATACAGGTGGAAATGCCCTGAAGTCTGAGGCTCAATAATATGGTCACTAAATTGGATAAATTTAGGTGCTTTTGAGTTTGCATCTTTGCATTCAAACAAGTAACGAACACCTTTTTTCCCTGAAGTATAGTGCAGAATTTTGTAACCCGCGTAGTCATATTTACAGCTGCTTACGTTCCCGTTTTGGGTAAATTCAATAACATCATTTTCAATGCCAATACTGTTAACATCAGTGGCATAGCCTTTTTTATAATATTCACGATACTCTTCAACCGTTTTGTCTTTATTTTTCTTGGCCTTACTTTCTAGAACCTCATCAAGTTTTCCATTTAATAGCAATGGATTTACAGATTCCCAGATGCCTTGCCAATCACTAAGAGATCTATCTTTGACATCAGTATCCTCAAAAATCCCTTTTGAAGCTTGTAGCGCTTTCTCTGATTGTGGATGGGAATGACTATGTGAGCCATGAGCAACAGCGGTATAACTAGTGAGCGCTAATGCAATATAAAGACTAGTTTTTAAAATTGCCATTTTGTACACAGTGGTTTTCCTATTTTTGTAGTGAATATAAAGATTATAAAAAACCATTATGTTATAACATAACATTTGATGGTATGAAAAGTATTTTAGGGAGTTTATTGTTGGGGAAAATAATGGCTAATAATTTGATGAAGGTAGGCAAGATCAGGAAATAAGTTCGCTTATTAGCATTTATAGACCAACAAGCGAACTAAATATTTGAATTGAAGTTAATCGTCAGGGTTATCCATTACAGCATGGCGCTCATGATGGTAACCTTCCTCATCATAGCCATATCGCCAATAAGGGATTGCATAGATATCATCACGGCCAAAACCTTTTTCACGACGAATATAACGACGCAGATCACGAATAATTTGGTCTTCACCCGCAATCCAGAAAGCGCAGTCGCTGCTTGGGATCTCCCAAGACTTAAACGTGCTAATCAATTCAGCGGTTTTGGTGATATCACCACAAACCCAAATCACTTCAACTTGTTCTGGTTTTTTCAGTTCTCTCACGTCTTTTGGGTTATCTAACCGTAGTACAACTTTGCCTTGGGCATTCGCTGGCATTTTCTCTAATAATGCGGCGATAGCGGGTAGGGAACTGGAGTCACCAGCCATAAAGTAGTGTTGCCTTGCAGGTAATAATGGGTCTGGACCACCTGGATTGGTAATTCCCATCCAATTTCCGGGCTTTGCATCCCGAGCAAATAGATATGCAGGGCCAGTTGCGCCATCGTGCATAGCAAATTCAATATCTATCTCGCTAACTTCTGGACGGATGGCTCTGACGGAATAAGTACGAACAAATGGGCGAGGTTTGTCTTCTGGCCAGCTACGGCCTTCTTTACTTAGGATAGGGAGTGCGGGCTGGCTGATTAAATCAGGGGCTAAAAATATTTTCAGATGCCCACCTTCACAATCTGTTGGGTATGTATTGAGTCTTTCACCTGTGAAAGTAATACTACGAATAGATGGGCTGATATCGGTAATGGATTTAACTTGAATAAGCTGTGGTGGAGCCGGGCGATAGATGTTTTTTTCAACAGGTTGTTCAGTGGCCACGGACGATCTCCTTTATTAATGATAATTTTATTATATGGTAATTATTATCATTATCATGAATAAATTTGTAAGTTGCAACCGCTAGTGAGTGATTGGGGGCGGATATTTATGAAGAGAGATTTTCAGCAGAAGATAGGGCAACTCATAGTGATGAGCCATTGATTTTAATAAAAATGCCGTATGACTTTTAGTCTACGGCATATAGAAAAGTTAATTACTTCACTTTCATTCCAGCGGCGGTCATCATCAATTTAAATACTGACGAAAATGCAAACAATGCGAGTACACTTCCGAACCAGATGATAGCCATCCAACCGAGTTTTTTCCACCAAGGAGAGGCACTCACGCTATCAGTGGTAGCCTTGCTCTGGGGTAATTTTTCCTCTGAAGACATAGTAACTCCAATAGGTATAAACCAAAATAACAGGAATGATGAATAACGCACCGACTAACATAAAGCCTAAACTTTCGGATGGGCCTGCGGCATCACGGAAACTGACTGCGGGTGGAATGAGTGTCGGCCAAATACTGATGCCTAAACCAGTAAACCCAAGGAAAATTAACATTAAAGCCGCTAAGAATGGCACGCTATCGAACCGTTGGCGCTTAGCACTTTTTAGGATCAACCAAGTACAGCCTAATACCAGTAATGGAACCGGTAAGAAAAAGAACAGATTTGGCAGGGTGAACCAACGCTCAAAGACTGCGTCATTTAACATTGGGGTCCAGAAGCTGATCACTGCTATGACCGCTAACATCAGTAATGTTAATGGCCGTAGGACACGATACAGGGTGCTACGTAAGTGGCCCTCCGTTTTCATGATCAACCAACCACAAGCTAATAGCGCATAAGCAACGACGAGGCCAAATCCGCAAAACAGTGGGAAAGGTGAGAACCAATCGAAATAACCACCCATGTAAACACGGTTTTCCACATGGAAGCCTTGGATAAAGGCACCAACTACCACACCTTGAACAAAGGTGGCAAAAATTGAACCCCAAATAAAGGCGTGATCCCAATGGCGGCGGTGTGATTCATCCGCTCTAAAGCGAAACTCAAAGGCGACACCACGGAAAATCAAGGCCAATAACATGAAAGTTAATGGAATTGACAACGCATCAAGGACAATCGCATAAGCGAGAGGAAAAGCACCAAATAGTGCTGCCCCACCTAAAACCAACCAAGTTTCATTGCCATCCCACACAGGGGCAACGCTATTCATCATCAGATCACGGTCTTGGCTGTCTTTTAGCGCAGGGTAAAGGATCCCGATGCCTAAATCGAACCCATCCATAACAATATACATCAACATACTAAATACGATGATGACAAACCAAATGAGAGGTAAATCAATGCCCATGAGCTGCGTCCTCCGCGATGCCTTTACGAATTAATTTCATCATGTACATGTAGCCGATACCGAACACCCCACCGTAAACCACAAAGAAGGCGATTAAACTGATACTCATGTGCATTTCACCATGTGCACTGACTGCATCAGAGGTTCGTTGTAGCCCATAAACAACCCATGGCTGTCGGCCTATTTCTGTTGTAAACCAACCCGCTAAAATGGCAATCAAACCAGAAGGAGCCATGACGAACATAAAGCGTAGGAAGGTTTTGGATTCATACAGGTTTTTACGATAACGCAGCCATAAACCCCAGACTCCAGCCGCTATCATTAATAAGCCGAGCCCGACCATTACGCGGAATGACCAAAACACCATAAACACGTTAGGCCTATCTTCTGGCGCGTATTCTTTTAGCGCAGGTACTTGTTTGTCGATACTGTGGGTTAAAATCAGGCTTGCTAAATAAGGGATTTCGATAGCAAATTCTGTTTTTTCTTTTTCTTGGTTTGGTATACCAAATAAGATAAGCGGAGTGGCTTCTCCAGGTTTATTTTCCCAGTGACCTTCCATTGCAGCCACTTTAACAGGTTGATGTTTAAGTGTGTTTAGCCCATGAGCATCCCCGATTAAAGCTTGAACTGGGGCTAAAATCAAAATCAACCACAGGGACATGGAAAACATTTTTTTCATGGCGCTGGACTTGTTGCCTTTGAGCAAGTGCCAAGCCGCAGATGCACCAATAAAAAATGCTGCCGCAAGGAATGCTGCGGTGGTCATATGCAATAAACGATAAGGGAAAGAGGGGTTGAAGATAACCGCAAACCAATCAACGGGAACAATGCGCCCATCAATAATTTCAAAGCCTTGCGGTGTTTGCATGAAACTGTTGGAGGCTAGGATCCAGAACGTGGAAATAATCGTTCCCAACGCGACCATGCAAGTGGCGAAAAAATGTAATTTTTCACCTACACGGTTCATTCCAAATAGCATAACGCCAAGGAAACCGGCCTCTAAGAAGAATGCGGTAAGCACCTCATAAGTGAGAAGCGGCCCTGTAATACCCCCTGCAAAATCTGAGAAAAAGCTCCAGTTAGTGCCGAATTGGTATGCCATGACCAAGCCAGAAACAACGCCCATTCCGAAGTT
Organism: Providencia sp. PROV201; assembly: GCF_028479545.1. Lineage (NCBI taxonomy): Bacteria > Pseudomonadati > Pseudomonadota > Gammaproteobacteria > Enterobacterales > Morganellaceae > Providencia > Providencia sp. PROV201. The sequence continues at coordinate 44,812 of NZ_JAMPNW010000019.1, read as the reverse complement.
AACGGCAAAAACTTTTGACCAAAAATGGAACAGTTTTATATAGTCTTCATCACGAGTTTTAAGCCATAAACCTTGTAGCACCGCAAGGTAACTTGCCAGCCCAATAGTAATGGCGGGAAAAATAATATGAAACGAGACCGTAAAAGCGAATTGTATACGGGCAAGTTCCAGCGCAGTTAGTCCAAACATATTGACCCCTGAGTGGATATGTTAATGGCACGCAATATTTAACGTTCTGATGAGAGCAATTGAGGCGCTAATCCTTAGCAAAAGGAATTGCTCACAACGGAGTGCAAAATAACCGCAATCCAACGAAAAATTTTTTGTGCTTATAGTTAAAAAAAAGTCAGGTGAATGTGTGGATAAGTAGAACATGAGACGATAAACTATAATAGTAACAATTATTGGGATATTAACTATAACAGTTGAGGCGGCTATGACGAGATACGAACAATTAGCAGCGCAAATTCGTCAGCAAATTGAAGACAATATCTGGCAAGTGGGCGACAGATTACCTTCATTGAGGGAAAGTGTTAAACAGTCAGGCTTAAGTTTAATGACTGTAGTACAAGCATACCAGTTGCTTGAAAGCCAAGGGTGGGTCGTTGCTCGCCCGCAATCAGGGTATTACGTGGCAAACCGTAATAACGCATTTGCTGCCGCAAAAGGAGGAAAAGGGCTACATTTGAATGAAAATGTAGAGATTAACGCCTCTATTTTTGGTGTCCTACAGGCTTGTAAGGACCCGAATATTATCCCATTTGGCTCCGCATTTCCAGAGCCTGCCTTATTGGATGACCCAAAACTCGCGAAGTCTCTTGCGTCTGTCGCTAGGCGTTTATCTAAATTTAATACACCAGCTAATTTGCCACCTGGTAATGAACAACTGCGCCGTAACATTGCTCAGCGCTATGCAACTCAAGGGATCCATGTCGCTCCCGATGAAATCGTGATCACAGCAGGGGCAATGGAATCTTTGGTTCTGAGTTTACAATCGGTGACTCAGCCCGGGGATTGGGTGGTTATCGAATCTCCTGCATTCTATGGTTCACTTCAGGCAATTGAGCGGTTAAAACTTAAGGCGATAGCCATTAAAACAGACCCGCTATTTGGTATTGATCTTGACGCATTAGAGGATATTGCGAGCAAATATCCAATTAAAGCCTGTTGGCTAATGACGCATTATCAAAATCCATTAGGCGGAACGATGCCGCAAACAAACAAAAGACGTCTGGTAGATATCCTTAATAAGCATCAAATTACTTTAATTGAGGACGATGTCTATGGGGAACTTTATTTTGGCAGCAAACAGCCGATACCTGCCAAGGCACTAGACACCAAAGGTAATTTCTTTCATTGTTCTTCATTTTCAAAATGTTTAGCCCCGGGGTATCGCGTGGGTTGGGTGGCCGCCGGCCAACACGCGACAAAAATTCAACATTTACAAATGATGAGCACCGTTTCTGCCAGCGTTCCCACGCAATTAGCTATTGCAGAGTACTTATCATTAGGGGGATATGACAGTCACTTGCGTAAACTGCGTTTAACAATGGAGCAACGTCAGCACCAAATGTTGAGTGCAATAGCAAAATACATGCCTCCATCAGTAAAAGTGAATACACCAAAAGGTGGGTATTTTTTATGGTTAGAATTTGAGCCACCATTTAATGCTATTCGTTTATATCAGCTCGCATTAAAAGAGGGGATCAGCATCGCACCTGGCAGTATGTTTTCCACAAGCGACCAGTTTAATCATGCATTTCGCCTTAATGCATCGTTTACATGGAATGAGAGGGTGGAAGAAGCAATGAAAACATTAGGCCGCTTATGTCACTTTTTAATCAACGAGAGGCGTGATTAGTCACATTATCGTTGCTAATTCATTGCTTAGAAAGATTAACTTTGCGAATCTAAGTATAAATCTAAATGTATTAGCAGCAACAGATGGGAGGTAATGTGAAAATAAAATGTTTTGATATAAAGGAGTTACCTATCCTGAATTGGCATGATGGTGCGGGGACTAGCCAAGAAGTATTTTGCTGGCCTGTTGCATCAGACTATTCATTACGCGCAAGTATTGCAACCATCGAGCAAGATAGCTATTTAAAGCGCTATGCAGAAGGCGAAAGGCTGGTGGTATTGTTGAATGACCAGTCTCTTCTTTTAACTGATACTAAAGCATTTGAGTGCCGACTTGAACGCGCTGGTGACCATGCTCAATTTTCAGCTCAGCAATTTTGCGCAATAAAAGTCTTACAGCCATCAGTTCAGTTAATGAATTTTATTTTTCGAGGTGATCGGTGGGGGGCTAAAAGTTATTTCATCACTGAAGATTATAAATTACCCGCCAACCAAGCGGGATTAGTCTACGTACTAAAGGGTGAATGGGACATTTCAGGGGCAAATTGCCATCTTCTGGCCCAAGGACAAGGCGCGTGGTGGTTACCTGATATCGGTGAAGGAGAGATTAAACCACTTAGCACCGATAGCAAGTTGATCTGGATTGAATTATTACCTCGCTAACTGGTCGCTAAACCAATAGCCGCTAGTGTTAGCATGCCACCAGCAACACCTTCGGTTATACGGCGTTTTTTATCATTATAAGCGCGCTTATTATGCATGGATGCAAATAGTGCACCTATCACACCGTAGATCACGACACATGAAAGTATAAAAGTGGCTGAGAGTATCAAGGACTGAACGGCGACACTTTCTGTCAGCTTAATGAAGTTTGGTAAAATAGCGAAATATACCAGTAGCCCTTTAGGGTTAAGGAAGCTAGTCAGAAAGGCTTTACCTACTACCGCTTTTGTCGACACAGTTTGAATTTTTAGCTCCCCAGCTCTCATCGCAGATAACACCATCCGAGCAGCAAGATAAGTGACATAAGCGACGCCAACCCATTTAATGGTGTAGAAAATCATGGGGGATGCTGCAACAATTGCGGCTAAACCAAGCGCAGCTAGGATCGCATGTGCCCCATAGCCCAGTATAATACCTAAATTAGCTTTCAAGGCCGCTGAGGTTCCTCCCGATAATCCTTGTGCGGAAATAAACAGAATATCTGGGCCTGGTGTGCATACCAAGGGAATGACGGTTGCGCTAAATAAGAGTAAGGTCTGTAACTCCATTTTAATTCCTCATTGTTGTTCGTCGTTATTTCACGCAACTGGCCAGTAGCGATAAAATTATAGCGATAATCCAATGATATTGGATTTTTTTATTGCTTTAAAACAAACAAAAATTGGTATTTAATATCATTAATTAATATAAAATTGAGGTTGAATGCCAATGAAGCAAACTGAACTAAAACTGGATGCTATTGATAGACGGATCTTACAAGTTTTACAAAGAGATGGAAAAATTCAGAATATTGAATTAGCGAAAGAAGTCGGCCTTTCTCCGTCTCCTTGCTTACGTCGCGTGAAATTGCTTGAAGAAGCTGGGATTATCAAGCGTTATGTGGCGGTGCTGGATGGGAGTAAAATTGGAGCGGGTCTTTCTTTATTTGCACGTATTTGGTTTAAAACACAAGATGCTAAGACCATCAACCAATTCGTTGAAGACATTAAACAGATGCCTGAAGTTGTAGAATGCCATCTAATGGCAGGGGAATGTGATGTATTGATCCGTATTGTGACACAAGACTTAGCTTCTTATCGTCGTTTTCATGCAGACCATTTAACACAAATTAGCAGCATTCAGAGTATTAAGACGGAGGTGCCAATGGAAACGGTGAAAGTCACTTATGCTTTGCCGCTTTAGAATAGTGACTCGGTTTTATTTATTAGAAATAATTATTTTTATAAGACAAAATTAATTAAATAATACAAAAAATGAATAAATAATTAATTTTTGAATTTCAATTTTACAAATTGAAATATTATTACGTTATTTTTAATATTGATGGATTAGTTTGATTCTCTTTTTTAGATTATTATCTAACTGGTTATTTTATTTTTATATAACGATTTGTTTATTTGATGAGATAACTCTTATATGTTCACAACGCTGTTGAGTAATAGCTTACTCATGACGAAAGTGCTATCTAATTAGTTGATATGTAAATAATGAAAGGGAAGTTTTTTTGATCCTGCGCAACATCACTTCACGTTAATTACTTATACTGTTAATAATCCAAAATTAAAATAATGCGAATATTTCTTATTTAAAAAATATTTTCAATTTAATCGGTAACGATGTGAGTCTTTATAAGCATTTTTCTAATTGTCACAGGTATTGTAATACCCGTCTATTAATTGATTATTTGTGATCTGAGTCTAATTGAAAATTCACCGAATAATAGAAATTATTTTCTCATAAATTTAAGGAAAATTTATGATTTATCCTATTACTGATAGAACAATATCTACAGTAAATAATCAAAAATTTAAGCGTTATGCTATCCGCTATTTAGATATTGAACAGCAAACACAGCAGGCAATTATAGAATATGGCCTCAATTTTGAAGCGCCTTTTGAACAGCAACGTGAGATTGAACAACTCAAACTAGATATAAAAAGTAAAGGCGCAATTTTTGCGAACAATGGAAAAAGTATACATTGTAATTGGCTATCAAGTGCTTGCGTACAATGTCGTACAGGAGAAGGGAGCCACACAACATTTTTGTCCTTAAAATGCCATCGCGATTGTTACTTTTGTTTTAACCCAAATCAAGAAAACTATCAGGAATTTCAACAGGAAATGCGTGATGCTATTGGGGAAGTTGACGCAATAGCAGAACAAGGTTACCCACTTACCCATATCGCGCTAACCGGGGGGGAGCCTCTACTTTTTCGCCAAGAAAGTATCGCATTTTTCCAAGCAGTCCAACAGAAATTACCTCAGACTCATAGCCGGTTGTATACAGCCGGTGACCCATTAGACCGAAATACCGCATTGGCTCTAGCGAAAGCAGGCCTACAAGAAATCCGCTTTAGTATCAAAATTGATGATCCTACAGAACGGATCACCAAAGTTTTACACCGTATCGCCTTAGCACGTGAGATTTTTCCATCAGTAATGGTGGAGATGCCTGTCATCCCCGGAACAGAAAAGCAGATGTATCAGTTACTTACTCAGCTTGATGATATTGGAATTGACGGTATCAATTTATTAGAGTTTTGTTTCCCACTAACAAATAGTGAAGCCTATCAATCTCGAGGGTTCAGGCTTAAAAACCCACCTTATGAGGTGTATTACAACTATTGGTATGCAGGTGGGTTAGCTGTTGCACAGAGTGAATTAGCCTGCCTTCGAGTTCTCAAATTCGCACTAGAAAATCAATTGTCTCTTGGGGTGCATTACTGCTCTTTAGAAAATAAACATACCGGGCAGGTATACCAAAACAATGCTTTTTTTGAAAACAATGAACAAATAATAGGAAAGCATTATTTTTTTTCCTCTCAGGATTATTTTTTTAAAAGTGCCAAAGTCTTTGGTGACGATTGTGAAAAGGTGGCAGTTTTACTGACACACGCTGGTGTTTCTTATCATCAAGAATTACTGCATGGATTTTTGCAGTTTAATCCTGAGGCAATTGGCTTATTAACCCCACTAGGCAAAATACCTATCGCATTGACTTCCCACATTATTGAGCCCGATGAACAGGGAAATCCTGTAATTAAAGAAGTCCGAATTGAACTTACAACACCAACTGAATTTTTACTGACAGACCTGCAGGGAAATATTTATGACTAATGACGACCAAATTGTAGATTTTCTGTATGCACGTCAATTTGCTTATGACGTACTACGACGTTTGTTTATGGAAGAACCAACGCCTGAGCTATTAAATTATTTGAGAGACTCGGGGTTACTGTTATTTCCTTGTGATGAAGTATTACCCGCGATGAAAAACGCGATAAATGACATGCATAAAGACTTAAATACGAGGCAGTTACAAGCCAACAACGATGATTTCGAAAATTTGCATTGGGACTTTACTCGCTTGTTTATAGGCCCAGAAGCCCCGCCAGCATCGCCATGGGAATCAACTTATGTTTCTCGTGACAAACTGCTATTTCAAGAAAGTACGTTAGCAGTGAAGTCTTTTTATGAACAGTATGACGTTTATTTGCCAGAAGGTGATATGGAAGCCGCTGACCATATTGGCTATGAGTTAGATTTTATGTGGCATTTAAGTCTGCGCATTACTGAGCTTATTGACAGCGAAACAGACCCTATTGATTGGCCCAAAGTGAACGCGTTATTACTCGGGTCTGCAACATTCTTGAATACCCATTTACTGGCTTTTATAACGCCGTTTTGCCGTTCAATGCATAACCACGCAGAAACATTATTCTATCGTCAATTAAGTTCATTACTTGAGCTTTTTTTACGTAATGATATTAAAAAAAATCAATGAGTTAGTAAATTTATAATAATAAAACAAAATGAAGAGGTAAGAGCAATGTCAGAAAGACAGAAAATAGCCTTAAGTCGCCGTTCATTTATAGCATGGACATCAGCGGCGTCAGTGATGGCTACGTTACCGCTGAGTAAGCAATTACATGCGGCAACACCAGAGGAAGAAAAAGCGGTTGTGCAAGCTACTGACGCAGTCACTCAAGGAAAATGGAAGCCTGTGGCCTGCTGGCACAACTGTGGGGGCCGCTGTGTCAATAAAGCATTGGTGGTTGATGGCGTCGTTGTTAGGCAAAAAACCGATGATGTGGTTGCCGACTCCCCTGATTTCCCACAGCAACGAGGTTGTTTGCGCGGACGTTCACAACGTAAACAAGTCTTTGGCGCGGACCGGTTGAAATATCCAATGAAGCGTAAAGGTTGGGCTCCCGGTGGTGGGGATAAAAGCTTACGAGGACGAGACCAATGGGTGCGCATCAGTTGGGATGAAGCATTAGATATTGTGGCATCAGAATCGAAACGTATTAAAGAAAAATATGGTCATGAATCGATTTGGATCACTGGTGGTAACGGCGTTGAAATCCAAAGCGTTTATGCAAAGGCTGGTGGATTTGTTGGCGATTGGGGAACAACCTCATGGGGCGCATGGTTTGAAACGCCCGCTCATTTAGGATTACTTGAAGGGTTTTATACCTTTGGTACCAATGACCGTTTTGATATGCGTAACTCCCAGTTAATTGTGATGTGGGGAGCTAACCCTGCATGGAGTAGCCCAGGCAGCCCAACCTATAATTATTATCAGGCGAAAAAAGCGGGGGCACGCTTTATTAGTATTGACCCAAGTTATACGACTACAGCGGAATTAATGGATGCAGATTGGTACCCCATCAACCCAGGTACTGACCATGCTTTAGCTCTGGGTATTATGTCTGCGTTATTAGAAATGGACAGCCCTGACAACCCATTGATTGATTGGGATTTCCTGCGCCGTTGTACAGTTGGTTTTGATGAAAGTAATATGCCAGCAGGTGCAGATCCGAAAGGGAACTTCAAAGATTATCTATTAGGTACCCATACGGGAGAGCCAAAAACACCAGAGTGGGCCTCTAATATTTGCGGTTTGTCAGCTAGCGACATTCGTACATTAGCGCGTGAAATCGGGGGGACCAACCGAGTTGCATTACTTACAGGTTGGGCTCCTGCACGAATTCATAATGGTGAAGGATGGGTACAAGTATTCTCAACATTAGGCTTTATGACTGGCCATATGGGAAGGCCTGGCCGCATGACTGGCGTAAGCTGCCACTATGCTGCGGGGAATAATGGAACTCGTTTAGTCATGGCGGGGGCAAGTGGCTTGCCGTCAGTACCAAACCCAGTTAGCTTGAAAATTAACCACAATGAGCTTAACCGTGCATTACTAGAGAAAAAATTCCGCCAACGTGGTGTGGGGGATGTCGATACAAATATCCAAATGATCATTCATCCATTCAATGCCACGTTACAAACACGAGCCAATATTGCGCAGAGCGTTGAAGCTTATCGTAAAGATGTGGAACTGGTTGTGACTGCAGCTTATGTTCCACATACCTGTGCGAAATATTCGGATATCGTCTTACCCGTGACCACGGAGTGGGAACGTGAAGGAACCATATTAAATCCAAGTAATCGTGAAGTTATTATAGCTGCAGTGAATGTGACACCACCACTTTATGAAGCAAAAAGTGACCAGTGGATCGCCAAAGAGATAGGTAAACGCCTTGGTGTTAATGTCGATGAAGTTTTTCCTATTTCTGAAAAGCAACAATTCTTCAATAAACTCAATGGTGCAACGATTATTGGTGAAGATGGTAAGACAACTGAGCCATTAATCACAGTAACTCAAGCGGATATTGATGAATAGCAAGTAACAGGTAAGCCACAGCAAGGCCGAATTACCCTCAATGAATTCCTTACTGTTGGGAAATATCAAGTAAAACGCACTTCTGATGATAACTATAGTTATATTGCCTATGAAGATTTTATTCGCGATCCTCAAGCCAATCCACGACCAACACCGAGTGGCAAATTCGAAATTTATTGTGAAACATTAGTCGAAAAAGCCGATGAATGTGGCTGGACTAAATTACCGCCAATTCCTGAATATATCCCGTCTGCAAGCGGTTATGAAGCAAGTTTTAATGATTTCTCGAAGAAGGAAAAAGGGGATTATCCATTCCAAATCTATAATCCGCACTACTTACGCCGCTCTCACAGCACGCTTGATAATGTGCCTTGGTTACGTGAACAGTGGCCAAGCCCAATTTATATCAATGCGTCTGATGCGAAACGTTTAGGTATTAAACACGGTGAAACTGTATTGATAACAAGCCCTCAAGGGAAGATTGTACGTCCTGCGTTAGTGACACAAACGATGAAGCCTGGTGTTGTGGCGCTACCACACGGTAGTTGGACAAATGTTGATGAAAAAACAGGGATAGATATGGCGGGAGCCGACAATACGCTAACCATTCAAGTCCCTACAGGGCTTGGTACATCAGGGTGGAACACGATGCTATGTAATATCGAAAAATGGCATGGTGACCAGTTAGTTCCAGATGCTGTAATTCCACAGCGTATTATATTTTAGGGGGCAATAAGAAATGGATAAACAAGTCGGATTTTATATTAATGTTGCCACTTGCATTGGTTGTAAAACCTGTGTTGTTGCATGTAAAGACAAAAATGACCTTGAGGTCGGGCGCAACTTTCGCCGTGTGTATGATATTGAGGTAGGAGAGTATCCACGTCCTCGGACTTGGCACTTGTCTATTGCCTGTAACCATTGTGATGACCCGCAATGTGTAAGCCATTGCCCTACCACCGCAATGCACAAACGAGAAGAAGATGGTGTTGTATTAGTTGACCATGATAAATGTGTTGGTTGCCGTTATTGCACATGGGCTTGTCCATACGAGGCACCTCAGTTCGATGCCAGTATTGGTATGATGACCAAGTGCGACACTTGCCTTGATCTCCGTGAAAAAGGGGGGAATCCAATGTGTGTTGATTCTTGCCCTATGCGTGCGATTGAATTTGGCCTAATTAGCGAATTACGTAAAAAATATGGCTCAAATGCAGATATCGCAGGGTTACCTAGTTCAAGTATTACCAAACCGAACCTTGTTGTCGGTACAAAAGGATAAGGAGAATTATCATGCATGAATTTCCGTTGGTGATTTTCACCTTATTTATGCAAGCTTCTGTGGGGTGCTTGCTCGTTACATTAGTATGCTATTTTCGTGTGCTTGAAGGCGGAAACAACCTACAAAGTGTCCAGTTTATCAAATTGCCTATTTTAGCCAGTTTTGTTCTGGGTTGTGTTGGGTTGTTGGGTTCATTATTTCACATGGGTAACCCGCTACACATGTTTTATACCATGCTGCATGTGTCTACTTCATGGATGAGCCGTGAAGTGTGGGCAACTGCAATTTATATGGCGCTATTATTTTTCAGTGTCGCGCTGCTATTGCTGAAACAAAAAGCGAATGCGCTGCTACTATTGCTTAGCGCGTTAGCCGGTATCATCTATATGTACGCAATGTCAGCCTTATACGCTAACACCTTGTTTAACCTATGGAATGGCTTATTTACCTACGCCAGTTTTTTTGGTGCGGTATTACTAGTTGGTGGTGTGGTAGCTGCATTACTACTGGTAGGTTCTTTGCGCCGCGATGGTAAAGAAGAGCAATTAAAACGAGTGGTTAAAATTACGCTAGGTATTGGTGTTATTGGGGTCTTACTGATGCTGCTGGGCGCATTATCTCTTCTTGGAAACATGGGAGAGCCTATCTATATGGGAATGACACCGCGTGAACTCCCAGATGGTTTAGTGAATTTAAGTATTGTTAGGGTCATACTTGTTGCATTGGGTATTGTATTTGTGGGCCGTTTACTGTGCTCAAAAAAGGGGCACGCTGTGAATGCAACATTCGTCATGTCACTGGCAACACTCTGTATTTTTGTTGGTGAAGGCGTTGGCCGAGTGGTGTTTTTCTCTCTAGGCGGTTAATTCCTTTAGAGACAAAATGATATTTGCCTCTAATTATATAATGTTTACCAATAATGTGAACCGAGGGATCTCCCTCGGTTTTTTAGTTCTCTACACTCTCAATAAATCAATAACCCTTTATATAATAAGGGATTAAATCAGTGTAATTTCAAAATAAATAGTAAATTAAGTTGATTGTTTGTAATGATTATAATTATCATTATCTCTCTTAATCTCTTTTATTGCTTATTTCTTATGAATTTAAAAACTAGCAAGCTACTCATTCCATTAGCAATTTCAGCGGCATTAGCGCCTTATCATGTATTTGCTGTTGATAATTCAAAAAATGATCAGATTACAGTTACAGGCAACTGGCTTGAAAATACTGAAGATGGTGAGGTGGTATTTAATCACCCAGGTGCGCGAACAGTAAAAAACCAACAACAAATCAAAGAATCAGGCAGTGAAACCATTGCGGATGCATTGAAAGGGATACCCGGTGTACAGGTACGAGAAAGTAACGGGACTGGTGGGAGTGATGTTTCCTTGAATGTTGGGGTTCGTGGGTTAACCTCACGTCTTTCACCTCGCTCAACGATTTTACTCGATGGTATGCCACTAGCGGCAGCGCCTTATGGCCAACCTCAGCTGTCGATGTCGCCATTATCACTAGGTAGTATTGAATCTATTGATGTGATCCGCGGAGGAGCTTCCGTACGTTATGGGCCACAAAATGTGGGGGGCGTAATTAACTTTGTGACAAAGCCTATCCCGAAAGACTTTTCTGGTGGTGTCTCGTTACAAACCCAAGGGGCTAAAACCGGAGGGCTAAAAACGCTAGTCGATGCGTCCGTGGGGGGCTCAAAAGCCGATGATTCAGCGGGAGCGATACTGCTGTATTCAGGGTTACATGGGCAAGGCTACCGTAAAAGCAATGATAATACAGATATTGATGACCTGATTTTAAAAACACGTTATGCCATAACCGATAATGACGAGTTACTGGCGAATTTTCATTATTATCATGCAATGTCAGGTATGCCTGGGGGGCTAACTCAAGCGCAATATAATGCTGACCCATTCCAATCAACGCGGCCTTATGACCGTTTTGAAGGGGATCGCCAAGATATGTCATTGAAATATAAACATGAAGAAGATGATAAACAATTTGAGTTAATGACATGGTTTAGTAAAAGTTATCGGGGTAGTTACATAGAAAGTGACCATAAAGATAAAGCGAATGAAAGACGGCTAGTTTCTTACCCTCGTCACTATACCGCGTATGCAATTGAACCGAGTTATTCACAATTATTCCGTTTTAATGATATTTCGCATGAAGTAACAGTGGGATACCGCTATTTAAATGAAACCGCAGACGAAAAAGCTTACCGCTCAAATTGGTACCAAGCTGGCACTCAAAGTTCGCGGCCGAGTACTAATGATTATTACCAACACACATCGGGTGGAACAGAAGCCCATGCTATTTACCTTGATGACACCATTGATGTTGGTAACTGGACTGTGATCCCAGGGCTCCGCTATGAGAACATTAATATTCATTTAAATGACAGTTTTAAAAACCAAAACAGAAGTAAGCGATATAGCGAACCGCTTCCTGCGCTGGCGGTGATCTACCATATTGATGATGAATGGAAACTATTTGCCAATGCCAGTACGTCATTTGGCAGTTTGCAGTATTTTCAGTTGAACACTAAAGGGGTAGGGAATTCACCCGCAAATGGGTTAAGTGCAGAAAAAGCACATAACTATGAAGTGGGGACTAAATACGATAATACTGCGCTATCTCTTGAAGCGACATTATTCTATATCGATTTCGATGACCAATTACTTTACGTTGAGAATACAACGGGTTGGACAAATTTGGGCGCCACAACTCATCAAGGAGTGGAATTGGCGGCAAGATATAACTTGTCTGAGCTGAGCGATAAATTGGATGGTGTTAGCGTGTACAGTACTTATACCTACACTAAAGCGGTAAGTAAAAAAGGTGATTTTGCTCATAAGGATTTACCGTTTTATTCACGGCAAGTCTTTACCGCAGGTAGCCGTTATGAAACGGGTAATTGGGTATGGAACTTGAATACTTATGCGCAATCTACCCAAGAATCGCCTGGAACATCAAGCCATTATGTAACAAAACCAAGTGCTGATGGCCGATACGGAACAATCCCCGGATATATGGTGTGGGACGCACGAGGCGAGTACCATTTTGGTAAAAGTTTGTCTGATTTAACGCTATCTGCTGGTATTAAAAATCTTTTTGATCAAACCTATTTTACACGTTCTACGGATAATAATTATGGTATCTATGTGGGGCAGCCAAGAACTTACTATGTTCAAGCATCTGTAAAATTTTAATAAAAACAAGGTATAAGAATGATGATGAGAAAACTTATCAATACATTTGTACTGATTCTTAGTGCTGTTAGCCTACTATTTTCAACTAATAGCCTAGCGGCATCTATTACTGTGACGGATATTGCGGGTAGGGATGTGACGGTTAATGCCCCTGTATCTCAAGTGATGCTGGCGGACAGCCGAGTTTTAGTTGCGTTGAATATATTACATCCGCAAGACCCATTAAAAGGGATTATTGCTTGGGATGATGCGTTAATTAAAAAAGCGCCTGATTTGAGTGTTGCGTACAGCAAAAAATTTCCACAACTCAGTCAAATACCTGTTTTTCCCAACCCTTATACGACAGATTTTAGTGTTGAAAAAGCCTTAGTTGCCCAGCCTGATTTGTTAATTTTTGATATTGGTTTAAAAAGTAAGCTTGCTGAAAGTGGCACCTTATCGTTATTGGAAAAAAGTGGTTTACCCGTTGTTTTTATCGACTTTAGGCAATACCCATTGAAAAATACTATGCCGAGTATGACATTACTTGGCCAAGTATTTGGTGAGGAACAACAAGCACAAGCATTTAATCAGTTTTATCAACAAAAGTTAGACTTAATCCGTTCAAGAGTGGCTAAACTTAGCAAAGAGCAGCGCCCAAGCGTATTTATTGAACGAGCAGCTGGTATCCAAGGGGAAGATTATTGCTGCAAAACGTTCGGCAATGGTAATTTTGGCGAATTTGTTGAAACTGCAGGCGGAAATAACCTTGGTTCCCAATGGTTCAGTATTGGAATGGGTGGGGAAATCAGTGAAGAACAATTGATTCACAGCAACCCTGATTATTACTTGATGACTGCAGCTGATTGGGATAGCACCCGTAAAGGTAGTGCTTCTGTGCCGTTAGGTTATACAGGGGATAAACAAAAGTCCTTGGCCCGATTGAATAAGCTAATGGAACGCCCTAAATTTCGTTCATTATCTGCTTATAAAAATAAGCAGGTATTGGCGTTATACCAGCAATATTATGATACGCCATTTAACATTATTGCGGTGGAAGCGATTGCAAAATTTATCCACCCAGAGTTGTTTGCAGACCTTGACCCACAGGCTGATAGCGATTATTTACACCAGACTTTTACTGCCCTAGAGGGGGATGGTGTATTTTGGGTTCAAGCGGAATAAATTTCTTCTTATATAGCCCGCTTTAGTGGTGTTGGCAGTTAAAGCGGGCAACGGGCATATAGTTTGTGGGTTAATTATATTTTTTTTAGGTTTCGTTGAGCACAGGCAAAATGATTTTTGACGGGTATTCGCTAGAAATATGTAGGCTATTACAAGCTATTTTCCACGTTCTATCACCCGCGATAGTTTTACCTGTATTTGTATTGAAGTCATATTTAGGGAAATTGCTACTAGAAATATCTAATCGGATACGATGTCCTTTTGCGAAACGGTTTGCACAGGCAAAGGGCTTAATTTTTACTTCGACAATTTCATTTGGGGTTAATAATTCCTTCTGTTCATAACCATGCCGAAAACGACAACGAATGATGCCATCAGTAATATTCATGGCATAGCCTTGAGGGTAATCGGCACTGGGAGGGTAAACATCAATAAGTTTTGCGGTGAAATCTGTATCTAATGCATCACTGCTTATCCAAAGCGACACTTCAATTTCACCTACTAAACAGACATCTGCTTGTAATTCTTCGGTTTCGAATACTAATACATCACTGCGGGCAGAAAGGGGTAAGTTATTTTGCTTACTACCAAAAAACTTTGGTAATTCACGTTGATTAAAAGCCCCACCCCAAAATATAGGTTGACCTGAAGTTAAAGCACCACCAATGGTAGGCACTGGGTGCTTAGGGTCATAACAATAGGATATTGTGGCTGTTTTAGCGTAGGGCTGATGATGTAATTTGTTATTTGGCCACAGATAATACATGGTTTTTTCAGTATTTGGCAAAGGCCATTGATGGTGGCTAAGCCATTCTCCCCCATGTTCTATACGCCCTTGTTGGTTGCGTTTACCACTTCCACCACCCATCATGAATATTGTTACTTCTTCATGATGTTTTTTGGCATTTTCACCTTTTAAGTGAGTTTCAAACCAGTTTAAACGGCAAGATAACCAACTTTCACTAACATTGTGATCAAATGCTGCGATATCTCCGAACTCTGCGTCACCACTGTGCGTGATGTTACGGTCGCCATGTAGCCAAGGCCCCATAATTAACTTTTGCGGTGATTGTTTTTTGGTAACAAATGCATAGTAGTTATCTAATGTTGAACTGACATAGGCATCGTACCAGCTAGACATAAATAACACTGGGATATCAGGTATTTGGTCATAATAGCCTTCGGCATAAATACCTATTTTTTTCCAATAATCGGAAAAACACTCTTCTTCCCATTGTTCAAATAAATATGATTCATATTCAGGAACATGTTTGAGCAATGTTTGCCCTTGATACCATGGCATTGTCGTAAACCATTCATGGATATTTTCTTGTTCGAGTGCGGCTAAAATGTCGGGAGACTGCTGAGCTAGCGGGCTTAGTTTAGCTTGTTTAAATGCCCAAGTGGCTTGTTTAAGTTCAAAAGCGCCCCCTTGACGTATCCCACATTGGTAGGCGTTGGCAAAACCGCCAGAATCCAGCACCATCGTCTGTAAACCTGGTGGATTTAAACACGCCATTGCTAATTGTGTATGAGCGGCATAAGAGAGACCCATTGAGCCTATTTTGCCATTACACCAGGGTTGTTCCATAATCCATTGTAATGTATCAAAACCATCTTCAGCTTCATTAATATATTTTGTGAACTTTCCTTCGGACTCATAGCGCCCGCGGCAATCCTGATACACAACAATAAAACCATGTTTACTGAAGTATTTTGCCATTTCTTGGCGTGTTATTTGCTGGCCAGATACCGTTTTTTCCGAACGAGAAGGTGCGGTTTTATCATAGGGTGTTCGCTCTATAATCACGGGAAAAGATGCAGTTGATTGAGTTAGTGGAAAGTAAACATCTGTTGATAGCATTATTCCATCACGCATTTCTATTCGGTAATTCTTCATATCCATCTTACTAATACCCTATGGTAACGGCGACGCTCAGTAAACCAATGCTGACTGCCATAAAAATGATAAAAAGCGGTAAAATGTATTTTGCCCAGGTGGTCCAACTGACACCGGCTGTAGCTAAAAAGATCAATAATCCACTCGATGTTGGTGTGATCATATTGGTTAGCCCATTACCCATTAAAAATGCAAAAACCGTTGTTTGGGGGGAAACACCAGAAATTTCACCAACGGGGCCTAGGATTGGCATTGTGACAGCGGCTTGCCCAGAAGTAGAGGGAATGGCAATGTCTAATAATAGTTGGGAGATAAACATGCTATATGATGAAACATAAGGTCCGTGATCACCGACAAGCCCAACTAATTGATGAATTATGGTATCGAGAATTTTACCTTGAGAAAGAATAATTTCGACAGCAGTCGCCAACCCAATTAACACCCCTGCGATGAGGACTTTTTTCATTCCACTGACAAATGCGTTAGCGGCGGCACTTGCGGTCAAACCACTACAAAAAGTTAAAATGACACTTAAGAATAAATAGTAGGCAGATAAATCATTATTTTTCCAATGCCAACGATTAGAGGCATAGACTAAAAATGCAACACCGATGGCTAAGATAATTAACATAAGTTTATGGCGATAGGTTAATGGTGTGGTTTGATTATGTTCTTCAGCCACATAGTTTGTGAGTGTCGTTTTACGAATGCTATAGAAAACGAATAAAATACCGAGTGTAATAAAAATAAGGTACGCCGCAATTCGCATACTTAAACCACTAAAAACGGGTAAACCAACAAGCGGTTGTGCGATAGAAAGTGCATACGGGTTGGTGATAGAGGCGAGGTATCCGACCTTAACCGCAATGGCTACAATGGCAAGCCCAATAAGTTCATTCAATCCAACGCGTTTCACTAAGGCAATAACCATGGGAATAACCAAAAGATACTCTTTGGCTAACCCCATAAAGGTACTTCCCATGGAAAATACAATCATTAAGAAAGGAATTAACAGGTAGATATTGCCTCGGGTAACATGGAGCAACCGCTCTAGCCCTGACTCTATTGCCCCTGTTTTATTGAGAATACCAAACATTCCTCCGATAAATAACACCATGTATATAAGTGGTGATTGTTTAACAATTCCTTCAGGGATCGCTTTAAACAGTTGAGGCAAACTGACAGGAGCGGCAGTACCTTCCTCCGATTTCTCAGTGCCTAATAATTGCGCTAACTTGATGTCTTTAGTGATAGTTTGGTAAGAGCCCGGAATGACTTTCTTACCATCGCGCTCATATTGGCCTGAATTAATAAAATAAGTCATTAAAAAAGCAATGATAACAATAGTTAACATTACTAAAACCGGGTTCATTTGCCAGCTAGGTGGTGAAGATGGGGCTTGTATTGTGCTGTTTGTTGGTTGCATGGCGTTGTCTCTTTTATTGTAATTAATTATGAGTCGTAACCGAGCTGCCTCGATATACGTAAAGCAGACAGAAGCAGTTGTTCAGTCATTTCTTGTTCTTTTTCATCAGAAAAACGGCTTAGAGGTAAGCTAATGCTCAGTGAAGCAATACATTCCCCATGTTGTGAAAAGATAGGCGCGGCAATCGCACCAATACCTGCGGTTAGTTCACCTCGGGTAATTGCAAAACCTTGTGAGCGTATGGTTACAATAGATTTTTCAATAGAGGGGTTCTTTTCAATAAAATGTGCTTGAACATCTTTAGGTGAGTGAGCCAATAGCACTCTGCCTGAAGCCCCAGAACCTAACGGCCGGCGATTTCCAGCTTCACTGCGCACTTGAAGTGATTGCCCTGATGGCTTATGAAGAACTTGTAAAATCTCATCGTTGTCACGTATACGCATTTGAATGTTTTCATCAAAACGTTGACGTAGTTGCTCTGCTTCAACTTCTGCAACTTGGATATAGTTAATTTGCTGGCGAGCGCAATTCCCCAAGCTTAATAATTGATGGCCTAAATGATAAGTAACCGGATTTTCGTTTTTTTGTACGAAATGGCGATTTTCTAGTGTGCATAATAAGCGGTATACCTTGGATTTATTCATGCCAGATAAGCGTGCAAGTTCACTTAACCCAAGATTGTTTTTTTCACCTAATAGCATCAATAACTGTAAAGCATCATCAACGGCAGTGACAATATTCTCTTTCATATCAACCTCGACTGGTTTATACAGTAAACCATTGGTTTATTTAATAAAATTAGCATGAAGAATAATAAAAAATGATTCAAGAGAGTTGTTAATAAATTGTGATGTGAGTTAGGGTTTTAAAAAGGTATTTTTCAGTTATAAAAATAAAAGTAAAATATTATTAATATAAAACAATTGGTTATGGAAGTTTTAAAATAAGAGCATTTTGATGACAACGTGAATAGAAATGATTGTAAATGGGTGACTAATTGTCATTCATAGCGGTTATTTGGTTTACCTGATGAAATTGATAAGTACGCCAGCAATAATGAAAAGAACCTCCAGCGAAAAAATGCGTCATTTTTATTAAATTTTTAAGGGCAAAATTCGGAAATGGCAGTGGTTATCAAAAAAGCAACGAAGGTATTTCTTTAATAATGAGCCTTATGGCAGAATGAAATTCACTTTTCTTAACGGATAACAGAGATGAAACTAGCGCTGGTCGGTTCCGGGAAAATAATTATGTCGGCTCTCGATGCCTTAATACAGGTGCAGGGGATAGAGCTAGTCGCACTGTGTGTTCGGGCGGAAAGTATTGAAAAGGGACAGGCTATTTGCCAACAATTTGGTATAGCAAAGTTGTATACTGACTACCAAAAATTGTTACAAGACCCTGATGTTGAGGTGATATACATAGGTTTGCCAAACCATTTGCATTATCAGTATACCTTCGATGCATTAATGGCTGACAAACATGTGGTATGCGAAAAACCGTTTACACCAAATTGGCAACAGTTGCAGGTGTTAATTTCCATTTCACAGACTAGAGGGCTTTTTTTGTTTGAAGCCATTACGTCTATTCATACCCCTGAATTTCACTTTATCAGACAACATATTGGTAAAATCGGTGAAATCAAAGTGATTCACGGTAATTATTCCCAATATTCAAGTCGATATAATGATTACTTGCAAGGCCGAGTTCATGCTGCATTTGACCCACTGCAAGCCGGCGGTGCACTCTATGACATTAATCTTTATAACATTTATTTATTATCTGCCTTGATGGGAGCACCCGATAATAGCCGCTATATTTGTAATAAAGGGTTTAATGGAATTGATACATCAGGGGTATTAACGGCCTATTTTGGGCGTTCAGTTGCATCGTGTGTGGGGGCGAAAGATTCGGCAAGCCCCGGTTACTTTATTATTCAAGGTACCAAAGGGTATATATGTATCAAGGGAGCCCCAAGCCTTTGTCAGTCAGTTGAGGTTTGTATTGGCGGGGAAATATCCAGCGTATCTCGGGATGCAGCTATCAACCATATGGTCTATGAGTTTGCATTTTTTCGTGAGCAAATTGCCACTAAAAACTATGCTAAATGTAATGAATTACTTGAATTAGCATTAATTGTCTCAAAAATATTGCATCAATCACGAGACGATGTGGGGCTGGCATTTGGATCATAAAGACATTGGCAGCGCGATGGCTGCCATAATCTGTCAATTTAAAATGAATATAAAGATGCGACTGATTTTCCCAGTTTTTCAGCAAGCTCTGATGCCGCATATCTATCCATGACCACTTCAATATAGGCCGCATGCTTTGATAGTTCGGCCTGTTTAATTGCATTGTCTAATTCATCGCAATGGGTAACACGCTGACAATACCAATCTTTGCAGCCTAATGCTGCAGGGAGTTGGGCATAATTCCATTGGGGTAAGTCGTTATAATAGGCTTCAGGGTTTTTACACAAAAGTCGCTCAATTAAATAGCCATCATTATTCAGGACAAAAATAATGGGTTTTAAGCCAAAGCGGGCAAACTGGCTAATCTCTTGGGCAGTGAGTTGGTGAGAACCTTCTCCAGTCACTAAAATAACTCGCTTATGTGGCTCTGCAATTGCGGCACCAAAGGCCGCGGGGGTGGCCCAGCCGATAGAACCCCACAATGTTTGGTTATGAAATTGTGCATTTTCAGGTAATAAAGCAAAACCTAACCCCATGGAGGCAGTCCCAGTCTCTGCAACAATAATATCGTCCTGACGGAACATTTTTTCTAGGCGAGGGTACAAATATGAGGCGGTAATTTGGCCATTTTCACCTTGCTGAGGGGATCCTAATCCTTGAGCTTTGAGCCCAACATGGTTAAGTGAGGGCGCAAATTCTTTTAATTTATCTAACACATCTTTCATCAATACATTCGGGTAGATAGCGGAACCCACTTTCACATGGTCAGAAAGAATGTTAATACAGCTTTCAGGGTTAATATTTGCGGTGAAGCTGCCGGAGTTGAAGTCTGTTAATACCGCGCCAATACCCATGACACAGTCACAGCTTTCGACGTACTCCCTAACCTCTGGATTCATCAGTTTGCCGTTATAAATCCCCATATATTGAGAGTTAGATTCGCTTACTACCCCTTTATCCATAAACATAGTGGCGTAAGGTAGGCCCGTTTTTTCAATAATCGCTTGAACATCAGCGGCTAAGCCGAAGCGTGCGGTTAAAATCCCAGGAATAATACAGGCTTTTGTACTCGATGTGAGCTTTTCGACAATAGCTGTAACGGCAGCTGATAATGACTCGCTATGACTTTTAATTATAGTGATAGTTTCAGGTGTTTTGTCTGTTTTAATTGGCATGATAGCGTAGTCAGAAGGGAAACCTAAATAAACCGGTCGAGATCCTTGTAAAGCGGTCGTAATTAAACGTTCTGTTTCGGCAATACAGTTTTCAGGCGTTAAAATAGCGTGAGCACAGCTTAAATGTTGGCTCATTTGATAAAACACATCAAAGTCACCATTTCCTAGGGTGTGGTGAACTAAACGGTGGTTTTTTTGAACTCCACTTGCTGGCATGCCAACAAGATGAAAAAGGGGAAGATGCTCGGCATAAGCGCCGGCAATACCATTTAAAGCACTGAGTTCGCCGACACCAAAAGTCGTTGATAATGCTGCTGCACCTTTCACGCGGGCATAGCCATCCGCAGCATATGAGGCATTGAGTTCATTGCAGTTGCCAATCCAGCGCATATTTTCACTTTCACATACGGCATCTTCAATCGGGAATGCGTAGTCACCAGCAACACCAAAAATATCGTGAATACCGATTTGGTAAAGTCTATCTAATACGTATTCGATAACAGTCTTGTTTATCATGCTGATCTCCAATAATTGCATAGCCAATAATTCTAAGTTGAATTATTTTTATCGTTTATTATGCTTTAAAGGAAATCACTTAAACTCATTCTATCTATAACTAAAAATTATAGGGGGCGAAATGGACATTCGTTCATTACGTTATTTTGTTGAAGTTGTGCAGCTCAATGGTTTTAGCCGTGCGGCAGAAAGTTTATTTGTAACGCAACCAGCGATTAGCCGCAGTATTAAAAAACTAGAAGATGAGCTTGGCTATACGTTACTGACTAGGGAAGTCGATGGCGTTAAGTTAACAGAGGAGGGGGATATTTTATTGGCTCATGCGAAGCAAATCCTTTCTCAATTTGGGAATATGAAAAAAGCGTTACTGGAAAGGTCTGGTCCTATATCTGGGGTGCTACCCGTGGGGTTACCACCCGTGATAGCATCGACCTATTTTGCTGATATTATTATGGCTTTTAGCCAACGTTATCCACAGGTGGAACTGAAAATTCTTGAATTGGGTACGCGAAAAATGCGTGAGGCAATGTTAAATGGCGACGTTGAAACTGCCGCTGTGATGTTACCTTTTGCAGATGAGCGCTTTGAAGTACACCCTTTTTCAACGGACCGATTAATGCTCTTGGTTAGTAACCAACATCCACTATCAATACGTGAATTTGTTAAATTTAGTGAAATAGTCGATGAGCCTTTTATTTTCTTTTCTGATGATTTTCTAATTAATGAACTTGTTGTCAGTGCTTGTGGTATTTATGGTAAAAAACCCACTATTTCTGGGCGCAGTAGCCATTTAGATTTGGTGACCGCTATGGTAAGAGCTGGGGTAGGGATAACGCTACTTCCAGATAGTATGTGGAAAAACACCAGCTCAGTGGGGTTGTCCGTTATTCCCGTTATTGAGCCAATACTGGCTTACGACATTGCTTTAGCGACAGTAAAAAATCACCACCAAAGCCGTCGTGCACAAGCATGGCATGATTTGGCTTTGGATATGTTAAGAATAAGGGAAGTATGAGTGAGGCTTGCATAAAATTTGATACCAATCAGGTATTTTCTTATGAAGCCTTCACTTTTTGTCAGTCATTACGGATAAAATAGAATAAGCCCAAACACAGCAAAGGTGGCAAGGTGCATCCAGCCTTGGATGGGGGATGTTCTCTGGCCATTAAATGAAAGCATAGTCAGTAACATGGTGATTGCGAATAAAACAATTTCTGCGCTAGAAACCCCCATGATGACTTGTTTACCAGTAATAATGCCGATAATTAATACTGCTGGCACAGTCAAACCCACCGTTGAGACAAATGCACCTTGGCAAAGGTTTATCGCTCGTTGCATTTCATTATTCATTGCCGCTTTTACAGCTGTGATCGATTCAGGCATAAATACGATAATCGCGATCAGGACACCACCGACTGCTGCTGGTGCTCCTAAAGCCTCAATTCCGTAATCAGTTACGATAGCTAAGTAATGCGCAAGTAACACAATAGGGAGTATCAGCCCAATTAATACACAAGAGCGAATGATAATGGCTTTTTTGTTTGACTCAGAGTGGTTATCTTTATTTTCGACATTATTGTCTGCTAAAACATGGTTAGTTGAAACGAATTGTTCTGGGACATTCATCATCCCTTTAGGAGGCTGAATAAAAAACCGGCGATGGCCTCGCATTTGCATCCACAAAAAAGCCCCATAGATGAGTATAGTAATACCCGAAATACCAATGGCTTGCGTATAGGAGTACTCCCCTTGGCTAGAGGTGTAATTTGGTAGTATTAACGCTAAACCTGTCAGTAATACGATCATTGAAAGATAACTGTTCGCACCTTGCGTATTATATTCTTGTTCACCATTTCTAGCTGAACCTGCGAGTAAGCAGATACCTACGACGAGGTTCATGATAATCATCATCACTGCGAATATTGAATCACGCCCAATGGTTGGAAAATCACCAGGTCCTAGTAGGACTGAAGCAATAAGAATTACTTCAATTAAGACAATCGATAAAGTCAGGATCAGTGTTCCGTATGGTTCACCCAATTGCTCAGCAAGATGGTCAGCTTCTTTAACGACACCGAAGGAAGCGGTTAGTATTGTAATGAACAACAGTAGAAAAACCCAAGTTGCACTAAATGCTGAAAGGCTGTCATTAAGTAATGTTTCGCCACTTAAGATAAAGAAAATGACGACTAACCAAGAGCCAATTAACCGAGCCCAAGTCGTTAATGGGATGAGCGGACTATTGAAACGGAAGTGCCCCATAATATTTTTCCTTAAGAAGAAAGGGCCGTCCCTGTTGCTGATACGTACTTGAGGTCGTCCTCAAGCCGATAGAATGTAAATTAACGGTTACTATAGCACTCATCGATTATCTTGCAACCCTTGCTTGCTCAATGATAAATATTCATTTATTAATGAAATGTGGATAGGGTTTAAGTGTTGATTTGGATTTAAACTTTTCTTTAATAAACAAAGATTATTAAAGTTCAAAAATAATTACATAAGAAATTATTTTTGATTTAAATCACATATACAAAATATTATTCATACATTAATGAATTAAAGGCGCTATTGTTAAATAAATGAAAATGAATTATTTGTTTTATTTGGCGGGGTGATAAATGAGCGCAGTAAAATATGACTATATTATTGTCGGTGCAGGTTCTGCTGGTTGTGTTCTGGCTGCTCGGTTGATCCAAGAGACGCAATCTAGAGTATTACTTATCGAAGCGGGTGGTAGCGATAACCATTTGTTTATTCGTATGCCAGCAGGTGTAGCGAAAATTATCGCCCAAAAAAGCTGGCCTTATGAAACTGAGCCAGAGCCTCACGCTAATAACCGTAAAATGCAAATTGCTCAAGGCAAAGTGCTGGGGGGAAGCAGCTCTGTCAACGGAATGATCTATATTCGAGGCCAAAAACAAGATTATGATAATTGGGCTCTAAATTACGGATGTGAAGGTTGGGGATACTCGGATGTATTGCCATGGTTTAAAAAAGCAGAGAATAATGAAAGCTTAACAGGGGAATACCATGGGACAGAAGGCCCACTTCCGGTTAGTGAAAACAGATATCGGCACCCATTATCAATGGCATTTATTCGTGCAGCACAAGAGCATGGCCTTCCTTATGTCAATGACCTTAACGGAGAAAGCCAGCAAGGAACAAGCTTTTACCAAACCACAACGCATAATGGAGAAAGAGCCAGTACGTCGAAAACCTATTTAAAATCAGTGGAAAAGAGTGACAAATTGACATTAAAGCTTGGCACTCAAGTGAACCGTATAATCATTCGTGATGGCCGCGCGATTGGTGTTGCCTATCAAGGGACAAATGGCCATGAAGTTGAGGCATTCGCCAGTTGCGAAGTATTGGTCTGTTCTGGTGCGATGGGCTCTGCAAAATTATTGATGCTATCAGGGATCGGGCCTGAAGAGCACTTGTCTTCGTTGGGGATCCATACTCATGTGAATCTACCTGTTGGCAAAAATTTTCATGACCACCTGCATATGTCAATTAACGTCACGACTAAGCAGCCAATAAGTTTATTCGGTGCGGACCAAGGCTTAAATGCGATTAAACATGGGGTAGAGTGGATGGCATTTCGCAGCGGATTACTCGCATCTAATGTTCTAGAAGGTGCTGCATTTAAAGATAGCTGCAATCAAGGTCGCCCTGATGTACAAATTCACTTTTTACCTATTTTAGATAGTTGGGATGATGTTCCTGGTGAGCCACTGCCCGCTACCCACGGTTTTTCTTTAAAGGTCGGGTATTTACAACCTAAGTCTCGTGGTGAAATTTTATTACGCAGCACAGACCCACAAGCACCGCTAAAAATTCACGCTAATTACCTTGCATCACCAGAAGACATGGAAGGCTGCAAGCGTGCAGTTAAATTTGGTCTGGAAGTATTGGATTCCGCTTCATTACAAGCAGTAAGCAAAGAGGTTTTAATGCCGTCCGCTTCTGTACGTCATGATGAAGCTCAACTTGAAGAGTTTGTCCGAAATTTTTGTAAAACGGTTTACCATCCTGTGGGAACTTGCCGTATGGGAACGGATACCACAACGTCAGTGACTGACTTACGGCTACGAGTGCATGGTATTGATAATTTACGTGTAGTGGACTGTTCTGTGATGCCTGAAATTCCAAGTGGAAACACCAATGCACCAACGATCATGATTGCAGAACGCGCAGCAGCAATGATTATAGAAGATAGGAACGAAAATTAGCCTTGTGATGGGTCAACATAGGAAAAACAGCATAAAACCAAGGCAACCGCCTGAACTTTATGCTGTTTAAATACACTTATGGTACTTAGAGCGAACTAATGTTAGGTTATGTGTTATACAGTAAACCATTATTTTTATTTTATTGATTTATAACATCTTTATATTTAATGATTTATTTTGTATTCAAGGGTATGTTCATTTAATTAAATCTATCAAATAAAGCAGCATTTTTTTGTTAAAATTAAATAAACTATTACTGATATTCAACTTTTAATATTCCAGTAGCCTTAAATAAGCCTAGTTCAATTTCTTTTCCTTCATGAAATACGGGTGTCGCAGTTAATACTGGCTGTGTTTGATAAGTGAAATTACGGTATTCATTAGGTAATAAAAGTGTATTATCTGCTTGAATTTTTAGACCTAAATTAGGGTTGGATGTTTCAACTAAATCAGTATTAAAGCCAGCACTAGAGCTTTCAAGCTTTAATTTAAGATTTGGATTACTGGATGATTTATTTCCGCAATCCAAATGATAGTCAATATTTTTTGTATAGCGTTCACTGGTAAACTTATTTAGATTTATTTCACCAAATGAGACCTCAATAGGTTGTCCAGGGCCATTTTCACCATATACATCACAAGTGCTTTCAATAACATCTACCTTAATTGTTAATGTATAGGTTTCTGCAATACAAAATCCACTAAAAAAAATAATTAGTGTGTTCGTGAGTATTGCAAATAGTAAAAGTAATCTTTCTTTTATTATTTGAATTAAGAATATCATAATTATTTATACTCCAATCAATAAATTAAATAATTTATTTTTATTAATTAATTACAACAGATAGAATAGCATTTCCAACCCTCGAACCTGGCTCAGGATTTCCCAATGCAGATAGAGTTGAGCTAATGGAGAATGGTAAGTTAGTATTTTTTTTAATCTCAGTTTGAACTAAATTATTTGACATACATTTTCCTGAGACACATACATCTAATTGGCTTTCTACACCATGTAATAAATCAATTTTATTTTCAGGTAAAAATTGGAATGTGGCGCTCATATCGCCAGTGCATGATATACTTCCGTCAATTTTTGCAATATTTCCATTTATATTATTTGAATTGACATTACCATGAGATATAGTTAATGGCATAGATACATTGCAAGAAGGCAATACAGGGATTTCAGGGACATTAACTGAACAGGTTGTTCCTACAGTTTTGTCATTCACAATTATTTGTAAACAGGTATCGGCATAACCTGTTGCAGATGCAGAATAATCGAAGAAATTGATATATCTAACATTAAACTGCCCAAATTTCACGCCAAAATCAGGTAGCACCTCACTACAGTGCTTAGGTGTGTTTCGTGTGACTGAATAGTATTTAACTACACCTAGATTATATATACTACTAAACCCAGATAGTAGAGTAATATCTGGTGTTGCCATAGATTGTATAGAGCCTGTCGATGAGCGACCAGTTGCAATAACTGTAATATTACACTCAGTATTTGTGCTGTTTTTGATCTCATCTGGAATATACAAAAAATAAGGACCTAACGTTTTTGGTATAACATTGTATGCATCACTAATTAGTGGATGCTTTATACTTGTTGTATATATACTGTTAGGATTTAATGGGCTTGCATTAGCTTTACTATTAATTATGAATAGTAAAGTTAGCATCAATATTTTTATAAGATAAATGTTTTTATTTTTTAGCATTACGCTATTACCTATCAATTTTTATAAATTATTATTGCGATGCAATGACGTTAATCATATAACATTTCAAAAGCAATTAATGCAGAAAAAGCACCAGGTATGAGTGGGCCGGACGTTCTGATAGCTGAGACATAATAAGTTAAGTTATTTTGGCCTGATGCAATTAACGTGGGGTTACTTTCTTTACCTATTGGTAATATTTTCCCTTCTGAATTTGCTACTTGCAACCCAAAGCCGTATGCTCCATTGACTCGAATAATATTCGAATATTCAGGTTCATTTACTGCTAAAAATTTAACTTTGACCGCAGGCTGTGTGCTACTCCATACCGTTTTTCCAGTTTGGAAATTTTGAAGCTCACTTTGAACTTGCAGGCAATTTAACAACTCAATTTGGAATGGAATAGGCTGTATCACTTGCTCAGAAGAATTTAAATCACTGAATGATATATTTCCTAGTGAGATTGATTGGTTAGTAGATTTCATGGCTAATTCGCATGGATTTTCAGTTAAAGAACCTGAAACATGAATGACTCCATGCTGTCCATCAACCTCCCAACCATCTGTAGGCCTAAACAGATTATTATTGCCAGCAGTTGCTGGCAATACTGTGGCTAAGCAAAGTGAAATGACCACATGTTTTGAACGTAGCCAGTGGTATATTCTTAAGCTCATAAATATGTCCTCATTTAGCTTTATATTCCTTTGCTATTTATTTAATGATCTTTTTTAGTAACAGAGCAGATTGTATTTTTACAATCAAAGGCTAATTTTGGCCGACCACCATAGTCATTAATATAAGTAATTACGGGGGTGTTACCTAGTTGCTCATTTGTCATTCCAATATTGATTTCACTAAAGGGTGCAATCATAATTGGAGTAAATTCTTTTGCATCTGTATTTTCATGAGCCCCTGCATTAATTATTGTGATATAATAAGGTGTTGGGTTTTTAACAAAAACAACACTTCCTTTTCTCTCAAGCTGCATTTTTTCTTGCCATGGTGCACTGTTTTGCTGAGGTGCAATTGCTTCCGGACGATAAAATAATTTTATTTTTGTTTGTAATGCAATCTGTAAAGTATTTGGTTTATCACTCTTCGGTGGGATCTCTCGCATATTAAAATAGAATAATGATTCTCTATCCTGAGGTAAATTTTTTATATCAGGTAAAGCTTCAATTTTCATTTGGCTAGATTTCCCTGGTTCTAATCGTTGAACCGGTGGTAATACAATCAATGGTGATGTTATTTTTTTACTTTCTTCATTTTCAATCCAACCTTGAGCAAGATAAGGAAGTTGTTTATTATTATTGTTAATATTTAAAGAGATTGACTTGTTCTCTCCATCAAAGATAACTCTTGTTCTATCTAATGAAACTGCAGCCTCTGAAAAACCACTTAGGGCTAATGACCCTAAAAAAACATTTGTTAATATTTTTTTGATATTCACTTGGTTATTACCTTTATACATTAATTTCATCTATTTAAATTAAATAATTATTTGTTTGTTTTTTTACTACCTAGTTACAAGGAAGTAATAAATTGTCTTGAATTTCTCGATTCATTAATTCAGAAGGAAAAGTTATTTCACATGACATATTTTTACCCCATGTTATATTCATTGTTTCTGAAGGATGAACACCACTAATATAAGTATTACCTAAATCGCCTACAATCCCGACATTTTGCTTTTTATGGTTTGTTACTTGGGCCCCTAATGGTGGATGAGAACCATCAGTAAGTACGATAACAGCCATAACTTTTTGACCTGAAATAACTGAAAATGAGCGATATCCAATGGCACCTTCAGTCAATGTTGCTTGAATAACGGATTGTTGGGCGTCAATGTCATCAGGCAGTTTATTTAAATCAATCTGTGCTTTATTTCGATAGTAACTACTGACATCTGAAATAACTGCTTTCCCAAATCGGTTTGATTCAACAGGAACGCCAATACCGCGAATTGTAATATTTGAAACATTATCAGTATCAACTAATATACGAGCTCCACCAAGATTATTTATTCTATGGGCAACAATACCTTTTCCTGTCAAAGTCAAACCACCAGAAGTGGAAAGACCAAAAGCACTATATTGGTTATTTACATGATTCGCATTTGCTGACCAGCGAGCGCTATCTCCTTGATGTGAAATAAAAGCACTTGCAGTTCCTCCTTTTCGATTTGCGCCCGCACTGACTTGATAATTTGTTCTATCATCCAATCTGTCATAATAAGAAACACGATTGGTCGTATCATAGCGGCTTGTATTCATCGAATAACCGACATTCGCCCCGTTACTTAGTGGGAAAGATAGTGATACATAAGCGCTATCATCTGTCACACCGTTATAAAAACTGCGATTTGCAGATAAACTAATACTCATGTTTTTTATTGGGCCAATATCCATATATTTGGACAGCATTAAACTGTAATAGTCATTATCTTTTTTGTCCCAATACGTCTGATGGTTATAATTTAAATATAATGATAATCCTATATCCTGGAAGTTTTTATTGACTGATATGGTGTATAGCTCTTTACTCCCATAATTACGTAGTCCTGTTTTTTGGGTATTTAAGAATTCACTCATACTCATATAACTTCGTTCTGAAAAACGATAACCAGCGAACTGTATTTGGCTATCGAATTCTTCAAATCGTTTAGAATAGTTTATTCGGTATGAGCTCCCACTTAATGTTCCTTCACCGGGTAAACGGGCAATAGACTGAGTAATATCAAATGAAAGAGCACCGAATGCGAGCAAATCTCGCCCAAATCCCATTGATAACGCATTATAATTTTGGCTATTTAAACTACCGCCAATTAAAGACCAACCATTGCTTATGCCCCAAGAAAATTCACCTGTAATGAAATTTTCCCCTTCACTTTGGCGATCAATATTCGTTGGCTGGCCTAGTGCAAATTTATATTGAACTTGTCCAGGTCTTGTTAGATATGGCAAGTTTGCAGTATCAACTTGAAATTCTTGAATAGAGCCATCTTGCTCTTTTATGGCAACATTTAGCGTTCCGGTTATGGCGTCACTTAAATTTTGGATACGAAAAGGGCCTGGCGCAACTTGAGTTTCATATAATATCCGTCCTTGCTGCATGACTGTCACTGTAGCATTACTTTGTGCTATTCCTGTTATTTCAGGGGCATATCCACGTAAGTTTGGTGGCATCATGCTTAATTCAGATTGTAAACTGGCACCGATAAATCTAAAACCATCAAAAATATTTGAGGACAAATAGTCTTCACCCAGTACGAGTTTAGCCTTTAATTCAGATAGAGCTCGGTAGGCATAAAAACGATCCCATGTGAAATCAGATTGATCATGTCCTTGGCTTCCTGTTGTATGGTTATAACGACTTTGCCAATCCGCTCGAAACCGCCAAGCACCTAAATTGATACCAGCGACGCCATTACTATTCACTGAAGATGAATTCGCTCCTCCGTTATAGGAATTGGTGGAATTAGCATTTACATTATAATCAATAAGCAAGGCTGATATTCCATTGTCCCAGCGAGAAGGGGGATCCCAGTTTTCTGATGTGTATTCTAGGTATGCTTGAGGAATACTGACATATAAAGATGACGTAGCTAAATCACCGCGCAGTAGTAATCCTGGCAAGCTATCCTCACTAAGGCATTGCCCTTCATGCCACCATGTTAATTTTTTTTGCGACTCTGAAGTAAGCCCTAGCAGCTTAACTATTTCAGGAGATAAACAAGGCTGGCTATCTTCGGGATCATGCTCACCAGAATAATAGGGGATGTTAATATCAGATATTTGTTCATTATTAATTTTTAAAGTGAAATTATAAACCCCGGGCATAATATAACCGGCGCGAGAGAATTGGTTTAAATCAATGTTATTTTTGTCTTCTAAATCTAAAACATCAGTATTGAATTCAATATAATTATTCGCATTGGTCGTTAAAGTCACACAACTGACTGTTAACCCAATAAGAATACTTAACAATTTTAATTTTGGTGTGTAAATAGGTAACGAAGACATAAAAACATTCCTAAAATATAGCAATAATTTATTTATTATTTAGTAATAATCCAGTTTAAAACGGATTGATGTCTGATACTGTCCAGCACGTAACGGTGTGTCATTTGAAACAACTTTTAACTGATAATTCAAAATATATTTCCCGGGTTTTATACTTTTCGGTAATGTTTTTTTTCCTGGGTAAATATATTCTCCATTCGATTCAGTTAATAATAATGCTATCCCTTGTGCAGAACCCGATACCGAAAAAAAATCCCCATTAACAGGCCCATCAAATGAAACTTCAAATGTTTTCCAAAGTTCGCCTGTATAAGATGTTAGTCTGCAACCAATTAATGTAATAAAAAAATCCTGTGCCTGTCCTTGCCCTTCTTGCTGTATTAATGATAGTGGCAATATACCCATATCAATGGATTGTTCATAAGAACCAGTATCAATACTACACGCTGTATCCATAATGCTACCTTGCATTATCAAATCCATTGAACTCTTTGCAAAAGCACATTTAAAAAAGGGTAATAGTAAGAAAAAACACAATGACAAAATAGTTTCTTTTTTCTTTGTTATCATATTATAACCATTAAAATATACACCACGAGATTTATTAATCTCGTGGTGAGATAGCATTTTATAAAAAAATCATTTAATTATATGCTAATGTAAAGTTAGTAACTGCTTGGAATTTTCCTGGTGTTACTGGAATAACTTTGCTTTGTGCATCAACTAGCTGAAGTCCAATTAATGATGCTTGGAATTTTAATGTATTATTTCCTTCAACATAATTTTGTTTTGCGCTAGAGTTAACTTTAATTTGAGTACCTGATGAGTTCATGATCTTCACTGCGGCACCAGTAGCATCACCTGTAATCTGTAAATAGCCTGTATTTTTCCCTGCTTCAGTTCCTTTGAAAGTGACAGCAACTTGATTATCACCTTTCAGGTTACAGCCTTCTAATTTAATCTGGAACGGCTGCGCTGATGATTCACCACCATTATCTAAAGTTACATTAGATACTTGGCCTAATGGAACCTCTTGATTTTCTTCACCGGGAGCAATAGAGCATGGTGCGTCAATAATAGAACCAGAAAATGTTACCGTACCACTCCCGGCATCAACAGCTAAAGCAGATGTACTCATTAAACCAGAAATCATAGTTGCTAAAATAATTTTTTTCATTTTTTCCTCAAACGATAAGTATAGTTATACATATAAATATTTATATGCATCTTTTAAATAAAATATATTTAAATAAATATATTTAAATGGATTAATAAAAATAAATTGTATCAGAGGCTGATATCTTATTTCTTAAAGAAATTACATCATCCGAAGGGGATTTTTGAACTTCTGCAATAATAAGCTTAATAACTCTTTCAAATGGACAGTCGAGTGCTACGCTTAAATTAAATAACATATCAATACTAATTTTATTTATTCCACGTTCATAACGTGACATTTGTTGCTGTGAAACATTCACTTTCTTGGCTAGGTCACAAGCTGTAATACCATTCTCTTTGCGTATTTTTCTTATAACTAATCCACAGTAAATAGAAAATAGATTATCTTGTGTTTCATATTTGGATATGACTCTATTAACTTTACTCATAATTAATAACAAGGTCTCAGTTTAATAATTCAATAATTTATTTTACTCTTATGTATTCCCCTTAAGTGCTTACAATTATAATGAGTAGATTTTTTTAAATCAAACCACTAAAAAGAATCAAGTCTAATTAACAGCTTATATTTACATTTTTTACAATTCAGTTGTTTTACTTATCTAACAATTAGTTATAAACATTCAAAGTTTTTAACAATTTTTTTAAAATCAAATTTAGAAGTTAGCTTGTTAGTTTATTAGGCTTGGTTTGACATGAAAAAAAGTATTTTTATCTGAAATTAACAAATTTTAATAAATTCTCTTAAATTGTAACAGAATAACTTGATTTCAATCAAAAACACACACATAAGGAGTGATTATGCAATTTGAAAAATGAAAGACTTTATAAAAAAATCAATAAAATCAAATGATTAATCAGTACTCTCATTTGGAGTAAAAATCTACAAAAAAATACAATTAAATCATTATAGTAGCTAGCAGAGATGATGTGTGATTTCTTTTCATTACATCAATAGCCTTACTTATCTAAATATTTATACCTCCATAGCCGAGACACTATAGGGTTCTATCTGCTTAAATTTTTTGTTACGGGCTCTTCTAGCTTACTTCATATCTAGTTAGAGAGTTACTGCAGAGTAGTAAACAAGTACGGATATGTGTCGTTTTTTACCATAATGTTTTATTTTAAGATATGACTTAGGGCGGTCACTAGTCTGATATTTTTTAACTTGGTTTTGTTAGCCTGTAAATTCAAATTGTTATGAAAGTAAGCTAGATTCTATTTATTTAGAAAGAGAAGGAGAACCAATAGTGAGTTTTTATGATATAACAGGAGAGAAAACAGCATAGTATTATATTTATAAATTAAATATTATGCTGTTTTTTGATTAATGATATTTTTTAGTTGGGTGTAAATCTAAAATATAGGCTACACATTAAACAAGAAGTTGAGTACATCGCCGTCTTTAACGATATAATCTTTACCTTCAGCGCGCATTTTGCCTGCTTCTTTTGCGCCTTGCTCACCACGGTATTGGATAAAATCATCAAATGCGATAGTTTGCGCGCGAATGAAGCCTTTTTCGAAGTCTGTGTGGATCTTACCTGCAGCTTGTGGAGCCGTAGCGCCAACAGGGATAGTCCATGCACGAACTTCTTTAACGCCTGCAGTAAAGTAAGTTTGTAAGTTTAATAGCTCATATCCAGCACGAATAACACGGTTCAGTCCCGGTTCCTCGATGCCTAAATCTGCCATAAACTCATCACGCTCTTCATCTTCAAGCTCTGCGATGTCAGACTCGATTGCTGCACAAACGGGCACGACGACAGAACCTTCAGCTGAAGCAATTTTATAAACCACATCTAAGAATGGGTTATTTTCAAAGCCATCTTCATTAACGTTAGCAATGTACATTGTTGGCTTTAATGTTAAGAAGCTCAAGTAGCGGATCGCTGCTTTATCTTCACTAGATAAATCTAATGTGCGTAACATACCCGCTTGCTCTAAGTGCGGCAGACATTTTTCTAATGCTTCTAATTCCGCTTTTGCGTCTTTGTCGCCGCCTTTTGCACGTTTTTGGACGCGATGGATAGCGCGTTCACAGGTATCAAGGTCTGCGAGTGCTAATTCCGTATTAATCACTTCAATATCTTCGGCAGGGTCAACTTGGCCTGCAACGTGAATGATATTGTCGTTTTCAAAACAACGAACGACATGGCCAATGGCTTCGGTTTCACGGATATTCGTTAAAAATTGGTTACCTAGGCCTTCACCTTTGGATGCACCTTTCACTAAGCCCGCAATATCCACGAACTCCATAGTCGTTGGTAAAATACGCTGTGGCTTCACAATCTCAGCTAATTGATCAAGACGTGGGTCTGGCATTGGCACAACACCCGTGTTTGGTTCAATCGTACAGAAAGGGAAGTTGGCTGCTTCGATGCCGGCTTTGGTCAATGCATTAAATAGGGTGGATTTACCCACGTTAGGCAGACCAACGATACCGCATTTAAAACCCATATGTTTCTCACCTTAATAGCAAGGGGCAGCCACGCGCTGCACCCAATGTTTAGAAATTGGCGCTGATTATACACAAAAAGTTGATTCGGATGAAATGAACTCTTATGTGGTTGCTTTAAAACCATGCAGACGGTTGATGGCTTTGTCCATACCATCTGCTAGAAGAATATCTGTACACCTAGCCGCTTCATCAATTGCATCATCAATTAATTTTTGTTCAGATAAAGGCGGTTTACCCAAAACAAAACCAACGACTTTATTTTTATCACCCGGATGGCCAATACCAATGCGTAAACGATAAAAATTTGGGTTATTGGCGAATTTACTTTGAATATCTTTCAGCCCATTATGGCCGCCATTACTGCCACCTAACTTCATTTTAGCCACACCAGGTGGTAAATCGAGCTCATCATGGGCGACTAAAATTTCATCGAGATTGATGCGATAAAAATTGGCTATAGCGGCAACAGATTTACCACTTAAGTTCATAAATGTGGTTGGAACTAGCAGGCGAATATCGTTACCGTTCATATTAATGCGAGCGGTATAACCAAAAAATTTAGCTTCTTCTTTCAATGGCTGGTTATGGCGCTCAGCCAGTAAATCAACATACCATGCACCTGCATTATGGCGCGTTTGTGCATATTCAGCACCCGGATTGGCAAGTCCAACAATTAACTTAATTTTGCTCACGGTGGTGATTTCACTATCAGTTATGAAAATAATGCCCTAGTTTACCTTGTGAGATGCAGGATGTACAAAATTGTGATAGATAAAGTCACTGGGATTATAATTGCCAGATAAACTATTCGGGTTTACTGATTTTTTGATAAAAAGCACTTTTTGTACAGATATTCTTGCTAACTTCCTTCCTTGTGATGTCTATCGCAAAAAATTTTACTTAATGCACTATAATCATTACATAAATATAAAGTATGACCGAATTTATTTACACATGCTTGCTTATCAGTTTACTGGTACTGGAGGTATATATGAAACGGAAAAGCGCTCATCTTCTTGGTAATGTCTTCATGGGAATCGGAATGGTGTTGATGATCGGGAGTATCGGTGTCAACTTATTCTCTCATATCGTTAACTTAGGCCTTTCAGAACTTATCACTAATGGTTCCTTATTCGGTATTTTTATCGGTGCGATGGTATGGTTAGTCGGTGCTAGGATCGGCGGCCGTGAAAAAGTTGCAGACCGTTACTGGCAGTTAAAACAACATTATCATTCACGTAGAGATAATCACCGTTATCCATAAATAGCCTAAAGCAATTAATTGCTGATAATGGTGAACGAGTCTGATAATTAGGCATTAAGAGGAGTAAAATTCATGAGAATTTTGCTCTTCTGTCGTGAATATTGTGAGTTATTTTAAATGGTTATTTTTATGCCATGATATGCTGAAAATTATCAATTGGCTGGCTATAAAGTATAAAAATAGGTATTTACGGGGGTTACCCTCTACAATCATAAAGCCCCTGCAAATGACATTGCAGGGGCTTATACTTTTATTGCGACTTTTTCATCACGGTTGAACGCTAAAACCCAATACTAGAGAATTAGTGCTCAAACATTGCTGAAATTGACTCTTCGTTGCTGATACGACGGATAGCTTCAGCTAACATACCTGAAAGCGTTAAGGTACGAACATTGCTCAGCGCCTTAATTTCAGGAGAAAGAGGGATAGTGTCACAAACAATGACTTCATCAATGACTGAATTTTTGATGTTGTCTACAGCATTACCTGAGAAAATCGGGTGTGTTGCGTATGCAAATACACGTTTAGCACCACGTTCTTTCAGTGCTTCAGCTGCTTTACACAGAGTACCACCGGTATCAATCATATCGTCCACTAAGATGCAATCACGACCTGAAACATCGCCAATGATATGCATAACTTGAGAAACGTTCGCACGTGGGCGGCGTTTGTCAATAATGGCCATATCAGTGTCATTCAGGAGTTTTGCGATAGCTCTAGCACGTACCACGCCGCCGATGTCTGGAGATACAACGATTGGGTTTTCCAAGTTCTTCTGTAACATATCTTCCAGAAGAATAGGGCTACCAAATACATTATCCACAGGAACATCAAAGAAGCCCTGGATCTGCTCTGCGTGTAAATCGACTGTGAGCACACGGTCTACACCTACACTTGACAGAAAATCGGCAACAACTTTAGCGGTGATTGGTACACGGGCAGAACGTACGCGACGATCCTGTCTTGCATAACCGAAGTAAGGGATAACAGCGGTAATACGACCAGCAGATGCACGGCGTAGCGCATCGACCATAACAACCAGTTCCATCAGGTTATCATTGGTTGGTGCACAAGTTGACTGGATGATAAAAATATCACCACCGCGAACATTTTCATTAATTTGAACACTGACTTCGCCGTCGCTAAAACGACCAACAGCCGCGTCTCCAAGATTAGTGTAAAGGCGGTTAGCAACACGTTGTGCTAGTTCCGGTGTAGCGTTACCAGCAAAAAGCTTCATATCGGGCACGAGAAAAACCTCAGGCTTGCGTCCAGAGAGATATTGTTGACCAATAGCGACAAGGCTTATTGGTGCAATACACGGGTTATCCCAGCGCGGAACTTGTGCAGTGGGGAAACGTTAACGCCTTGAGCGACGAACCCTTGCACCCACGATGGGGCTTTATTTAACACCTGCAGGGCATCCGCTTGTGTTTCAAATTCAGAAAAAACACATGCGCCTGTTCCTGTAAGGCGAGACGGAGCATATTCTAACAGCCAAGAAACAAGCTGTTCAACCTCACGAAAACGTTTTCTTGCGATTGGTTCGCAGTCATTTGCGTACGGAGCCAGTAATAATGCGGCTAGGGAGCGTTTTGGAGAATTTCGATTTAATTGTGGATCTGTGAAGATCATCGGGGTTGATATTTCAATTCCGGGATGAGCGACCAGATACCATTTCTCTTTAGGGGAAGCTTTGGTTAAAATATCACCAACCCCTTCAGCGAAAGCGGCATGCCCACGAACAAACACAGGGACATCTGCACCTAATGATGCGCCTAATTCTGCAAGGACTTCATCAGAAACCTGTGTATTCCAATGTTCGTTAAGCGCAATTAAGGTGGTTGCTGCGTTTGATGAGCCCCCGCCAATACCACCGCCCATGGGTAATATTTTATGGATACGGATATCAGCACCTAATGGGCCACTGTGATGTAAGGTCTCGCGGCAATAGGACTGTAATAATTTAGCAGCCCGTAAAATTAGGTTTTTCTCGGGGGGAACCCCTTGCATTTCAGTCAATAAATTCAGTTGGTCGTTATCACGTGTTGTCATGGTGATTTCATCGCCATAATCAACAAATTGAAATAGAGTTTGTAACTCATGGTAGCCATCAGGGCGTTGACCTGTGATGTACAAAAAAAGATTTAATTTTGCCGGAGAAGGCCATGTTAACGTCATTTCTTCAGTGTCCAACTATCCATTTTTAATTTAATAAGCCTGTCCCCTTGGCGTAACTCGAGGTAGTTCGGCAGCATAGGTGCCGTTTTGCTGTCATAGGAAATATAGTTGAGTTGCCATGTTTCACCATTACTTTCAAATGTGACACTTTTTAGCAGATGATTTTCATCTAAGGTGAAGTCAGTTGCACGCCCAGGTGAGCCAGTTAACCAAGCAGTTAGGTCATCAATTGGAATTTCCATACCAGTGAGCTGATAAATAAGTTCACTTGGTACGTCACTCATATGGGTTTGGCCATCTTTAGTGGTTAGTCGAGCTAAATCAGGTTCAACGGTCAGTTCAAGTTCGCGGGAGCCTAACGGATTAGTTAACAATAAACGGTATTTTTCTGGCGTATATTGTTGCCAGAAAAACTTAGCGTACGTTTTTGTCTCCCCTCCGTTATAGGCAAAGGAGCCACGGGTTTGGTAGTCACGTAACTGACTTAATTCTTGTTGATGTGCTTTCCACTTAGCATCGGATGCAGAGCCAGTTCCTTTAGTGGTTGTTTGTGACGTTGTCACGCAAGCGGTTAGCAAGACGCATGAAAGTGGCAATAGACGAAAAAAGTGCTTATTTATGTGCATAAAGGATAAAGCTTGAGTTAATTGCATATCAAATCTCAAAGTTGTATTGGGCGCTGATAGCAGTCTCTATTGAGTTACTTGCATTTAAAGAGGTTTAGTTTAGCGCGTTAAGGCTATCTGAGCCATCTATTACACTCGATCTATTGTACTCGATGATATACCTAGCCAATAAAAATCTGTAAGTGATTTACAGTTTGTATACAAATAACCTGTTTGTATACAAATGACATGGTGTATTGATGGGGGGAATGGTTTCCTAAAGATCCCTAAAGATGGTGTTAGGCCAATCTGATTTTGGCTAATGGGGGGCAACGTTATCAGGGGAAACCTCATTAGTCACCATTTGCTTTCTGTGCGAAATAATTGCATCCTCTATGCATCTTATTGCAGTTAATTTATCATTGTAAAAATGATATGGCTGATAATCAGTTTCATATAGCATAAATAAACGATAAAATTACGATCGGCTGTGATTGGTAAAATAACTATTACGTCTGTTTTTTCGGTTTATTTTTTGGCGTGGGTCATCTTTCTGAAGGATAGGCTTATGCAAACCGTAGAAAGAGAGACGCGGATCATCTACAATAGAACAATATAAATAACAGTATTGCTAAATTGGTGGGGAATACCCATCGAGCATTACTGAAAATAATTAGCACTGTAAGCAATGTGAGTAAGTCGTAAAGCACAATGACCTTATTAGCCTTAGGCATCAACCATAAAACAGCACCAGTAGCCCTGCGTGAGCGGGTGACATTTGGTCCTGAAAAAATTGACCATGCACTTGAAGAGCTCCTCAAACAGCCTCAAGTGAACGGTGGCGTTGTGCTGTCTACCTGTAATAGAACTGAGCTTTATTTGAGCCTTGAATCACAAGAGCGGGCTCAAGAACAACTAGTAAAATGGTTGTGTGATTTTCATGGTATAACCCAAAAAGATTTACAGCCAAGTTTATATTGGCACCAAGACGACCGGGCTGTTAGTCACCTAATGCGTGTGGCGAGTGGCTTGGATTCCTTAGTTTTGGGTGAACCACAAATATTAGGGCAAGTAAAAAAGGCATTTGCACTTTCACAAGGTAATCATTCGTTATCGAGCGAACTTGAGCGCCTTTTCCAAAAATCGTTTTCTGTTGCAAAGCGTGTGCGTACAGAAACCGATATTGGTGCAAATGCCGTTTCCGTAGCATTTGCGGCTTGTACGCTTGCTCGTCAAATATTTGAATCACTTAAGCATTTAAATATTTTGTTAGTTGGCGCAGGGGAAACTATTGAACTTGTGGCTCGTCATTTGCGTGAACACGGCGTACAAAAAATGATGATAGCGAACCGAACACGTGAACGGGCGGAGTTATTAGCCAATGAGGTTAATGCACAAGTCATTTCGTTATCGGATATTGATAACCGCTTAGCAGAAGCGGATATTGTCATTAGTTCAACGGCGAGTCCTTTACCCATTATAGGGAAAGGGATGGTCGAGCGTGCAATGAAAATACGTCGTAGTAAGCCGATGTTATTAATCGATATTGCCGTTCCCCGAGATATCGAACAAGATGTTGAAAAATTAAGAGATGTTTATCTCTATACTGTGGATGATTTAGAGTCTATCATCGCACAGAACCTTGCTCAGCGAAAAGCCGCAGCCGTTGAAGCTGAATACATTGTTGAGCAAGAAAGTAGCCACTTTATGGATTGGTTGCGCTCACAAGCGGCAGTGTCTACAATTCGCGATTACAGAGAACAAGCTGAGGCCATTCGGGCAAGCATGGCTGAAAAAGCGTTGACGGCTATCCGTCAAGGTACAGATCCTGAGCAAGTGATCATGCAATTATCGCAACAATTAACCAACCGCCTTATTCACGCTCCAACTAAATCTTTGCAGCAAGCTGCAGGAAATGGGGATGTCGAGCGTCTAAATCTACTTAGGGACAGCTTAGGGCTGGACCATCAATAACCACATTTTAATCATAGGTCTTATATAACGAATGAAGCCTTCTATTGTCGCAAAACTAGAAGCATTACAAGAACGCTACGAAGAAATTGAAGCGCACCTTGCTGATGCAGGTGTAATCGCCGATCAAGACCGTTTTCGTGCTTTATCAAAAGAATATGCTCAATTATCTGATGTCGCTAAATGCTTTAGCGCATGGCGCACAGTACAGGATGACATCGAAACAGCTGAAATGTTGTTAGACGATCCTGAAATGAAAGAAATGGCTCAAGAAGAGCTGAAAGAAGCTAAAGCGCGCAATGAAGAGCTTGAACAGCAATTACAATTGTTGCTGTTGCCGAAAGATCCTGATGATGAATATAACTGTTTCGTTGAAATCCGTGCGGGAGCAGGGGGAGACGAAGCGGCAATTTTTGCGGGTGACTTATTCCGTATGTACAGCCGTTATGCGGAAAATAACCGTTGGCGCGTTGAGCTCATGAGCACGAGTGACGGTGAACATGGTGGTTTTAAAGAAGTTATCGCGAAAATTTCCGGTGATAGCGTTTATGGTCGCTTAAAATTTGAGTCGGGCGGGCATCGTGTTCAACGTGTTCCTGAAACTGAATCTCAAGGTCGTATTCATACATCTGCTTGTACTGTGGCTATTTTGCCTGAGCTACCGGAAGCTGAATTACCTGAAATTAGCCCTGCGGACTTACGTATTGATACCTTCCGTTCATCAGGAGCGGGGGGGCAGCACGTTAATACCACCGATTCTGCAATTCGTATTACCCATATTCCGACAGGTATCGTTGTTGAGTGCCAAGATGAGCGTTCTCAGCATAAAAATAAAGCAAAAGCGATGTCTGTATTAGGTGCGCGTATTCGCCAAGCTGAAATGGATAAACGCCAAGCTGCAGAAGCGTCTGAACGCCGTAATTTATTAGGTTCTGGTGACCGTTCTGACCGCATTCGTACCTATAATTTCCCACAAGGCCGAGTGACGGACCACCGTATCAACTTGACGTTATACCGTTTAGATGAAGTGATGGAAGGAAAACTGGATTCACTTATCCAACCTATCATCAATGAATACCAGGCAGACCAACTTTCTGCGTTGTCTGAGCAGGAATAATGCAATATACCGAATGGGTCAAGCAGGCAGCGAATCGGCTGTCTGCAAGTGACAGTGCGAAGCGAGATGCTGAAATTTTACTGGAACATGTCACAGGCCGCAGTCGTACCTATCTTTTTGCATTTGGTGAAACGGAACTCAAAGCCGAAGAATTTCAACAAGCTGAATTACTTTTGCAACGCCGTGAGAAAGGTGAGCCTATCGCCTATATTGTCGGTGAACGTGAGTTCTGGTCCCTTCCTCTTTATGTCTCACCTGCAACATTAATACCTAGGCCAGATACTGAATGTATCGTTGAACAAGCCTTATCTAGGTTAACAGAGCAAAAAAATCAAATTTTAGATTTAGGCACTGGGACTGGGGCAATTGCATTAGCCTTGGCGTCTGAGATGCCGCAAAGTCAGCTTATTGGTGTGGATTTTAATCCTGACGCGGTCGCTTTAGCACAACGAAATCAACAGCGCTTGAATATTTCAAATGTCAAATTTATACAAAGTAATTGGTTTGCTTCACTATCAATTCAACAATTTGATATGATTATCAGTAATCCACCTTATATTGATGAAAATGATAAGCACCTCAGTGAAGGTGATGTGCGATTCGAGCCCTTAACCGCTCTAGTGGCTAAGGATGAAGGTTTAGCCGATCTAACTTACATCATTAAAGAATCTAGAAAATATCTGAAAAATCAAGGGTGGTTGCTTCTTGAGCATGGCTGGACACAAGGTCTTGCGGTGCGTGATTTATTTAAAGTACATGGGTACACCAAAATTGAGACCTGTCTTGATTATGGTGGAAGAGAGCGAATTTCACTCGGTCAATGGAATGGTTAAGTGGCATAGCACTGGGAATGTAATGAAAACCATAGCGAATATAGAATTTAATCAACTCCCTTTAAGTGAAGGGATCATGACTGTTTCACAATGTATCCGTCATGATTTCCCGCTGATGAAAGTGCAAGCTCAGTTAGACAGCTTAGTCTCA
The DNA here is from genome assembly GCF_028479545.1 of Providencia sp. PROV201. Classification (NCBI taxonomy): domain Bacteria; kingdom Pseudomonadati; phylum Pseudomonadota; class Gammaproteobacteria; order Enterobacterales; family Morganellaceae; genus Providencia; species Providencia sp. PROV201. Next base: position 1,912 of record NZ_JAMPNW010000019.1, on the reverse strand, counting down.
TCAGCCAAGTCTTGTATCGATTTAACCGCTGATAACGAAACCAAAATTCAGCAGTTGACCTCACTTTTTTACCAAGAATGGTCGTTTGGCCCAGCTGAAGGCATTTATCTGTTATCAGATATGCTATGGCTAGACAAAGTACTGTCATCTAAGCAAGGTACGCCAGTGACACTCGGTGCTATCTTTTTGTACGTTGCCGAGCGCCTTGGCATTGCGATTTATCCCGCTATTTTTCCGACTCAATTATTATTTATCACTGAAAGAAATGATGGCAGCCAGTGGGTAATTAACCCTGTAAATGGTGAGTCTTTATCACTACACACATTAAATTTATGGCTCAAAGGAACCGTTGATCCTTTTTCTGAATTTTACCATGACCAATTGGATGTAGCAGAAAACAGCGTTGTCATCCGTAAAATTTTTGACACATTGAAAGCGTCATTAATGGAAGAGAAAAAGATGGAATTAGCGCTGCGAGTTTGTGAAACGCTTCTGACTCTTGACCCTGAAGACCCTTACGAAATTCGGGACCGAGGGTTAATTCTTGCACATTTAGACTGTAATCATGTGGCGTTAAGTGATCTCAATTACTTTATTGAGCACTGTCCAGAAGACCCTGTTTCTGAAATGATTAAAATACAAATTTATTCGTTGGATAATCATCCAATCGTATTACATTAATTAACATACAGGCTAATGTCCCTGTTTCAATATTAAAGGTAAGAAGATCTAATTGCGTTTCAGAGTCATTCATAACCGTGCAAGAAAAAAGATAATTCTTTTATAAACAATAAGGTACAAGTTCACGTCAAGTCACAAGCATTCACTTTACGTCATGTTTTGCTTGTACCTGAGCTTGTACCTAAAAACGATTATAAAATATACGGCTATTTAGGTTGCGGACTTCAATAGCTTGATAGGGTTATTCAGTGATTGGAAATTGCACAAAATGGCAAAGCTCAATGATAAGCAAATTAGAGCTTGGATAAATTCAAATGAACGATTTGAGGGTAAGTCCGATGGTAACGGTTTATACCTTCGATATTCCAAGAATGATAAAAATCCAAGTTGGCGATTTAGATATAGCTTCAATAAAAAAGCTAGGGTTGTCTCTATTGGTAGCTACCCTAACGTTACCCTAATGAAAGCTCGCGAGGTTGCAAGAGAGTTATCCGCAAAGGTAACGCTTGGCTATGACGTGGCAGGGGAGATAAAGCGGAAGAAAGCCGAGGCGTTGGAGTTAATACAGCAAGAAGAAAGCGCGATTAGAGTTAAGGCTTTAATTGATGAATTCTATGAAAGACAGATAAAACCAAAACGTAAGGGCCCAGAAAAAATAAAGTGGGCTATTGATACCAACATAATCCCAATTCTTGGTCATAAAAAAATAGAAGAAGTAAAACCGAAAGATATTGATAACCTTATTCAGTCAATTACTGATAGGGGCGCGCCTACCGTAGCCAATGATGCCTTGCGTAACTTGAAACGAATATTTGATTACGCTGTTCGTAGGCAGTTAATAGAAAGCAATCCAGCCTCAGCATTCAATATAAGCGATGCTGGCGGACGAGAAAATAAACGTGATAGATGGCTGTCTCGTGACGAATTATTAGTATTCTTTCACGCCCTGAACAAATCTGACCTCCCAGCACAAAATAAAATTACCTTTAAACTTATTCTAGCAACGGGATTGCGTAAGATGGAACTATGCGCGGCTAAGTGGAATGAAATAGACCTAGATAATGCGGTATGGCATTTTCCAGCCGAAAGAAGCAAAACAGGTGATGCTGTAGATATCCCATTAAGTGACCCTGTCACTAATTGGCTTGCTCAACTTAAAGAAATGGCTTGCGGAAGTGAGTATGTTTTACCTGCTAGGGGTAGAGGTTCTAATCGATTGCCACATATTAGT
>NZ_JAMPNW010000018.1:0-93334 GCF_028479545.1 Providencia sp. PROV201 | reverse complement strand
CATATTTTTTTCCGTTCGCTCAGCTTTCCATCAAATTTGACTTAGATAGCTAGTTTTTCCAGCGTTTTGAACCCTTCTGCTTCGAGAACAGGCTGTAATCCTTTTGCGTTGTCATCCATTAATAAGCAATATGCGAAGTTTTCTTCCTCTGAATTGGCGATTTCTTCTTGATTATTAATGAGCCAGACGGTTCTTCTGGCGATTGCAGAACCTGAATCAATAAATCGAGTTCCATTTGGTAGCACTTTTTCGAGTTCCTCTATTAATAGAGGAAAATGCGTGCAACCCAAAATAACGGTATCAGGCGGCTCTGGCATTCTAATCCATGGCCTGACAGTTTGAGCAACTTCATCTAGTGGTATAGTTTCCCCATGTAACTTTCTTTCTGCAAGTTGAACTAATTCCGCAGAACCGAGAGAAATCACTTTGCAGTCTGTTGCAAACCGTTCGATCAGCTCTTTGGTGTATTCGCGGTTTACAGTGCCTTTCGTCGCCAATAAACCGACCACGCCATTACGCGTTAACTTGGTTGCGGGTTTAATGGCTGGAACAACCCCAACAACTGGGAACGTAAAATGTGCTCTTAAATTAGGGAGACTTACCGTACTTGCGGTATTACACGCAATAATCACAATAGTTAAAGGATGCTTTGCAGCAATTGCATTTACGATTTGATAGACCCTATCAATAATAAACTCTTCACTTTTTTCACCATAAGGGAAGGCTTCATTGTCGAATGCATAGATATAGTGAGCATTCGGGATCATTTTTTTGACTTCACGATAGACAGATAACCCGCCCACTCCAGAGTCAAACACTAGAATGGTCGGGCGAACAGATAGGGTGTTATCAGAAGTTGTAGCTTCCTGTGAGGAAATATTCTCTTCCAGCGGTGCGATAACCATACGCGGTCTCATAGTCTTTATCGAACATATTAGCTATTTTACCACGAATTGTGAGATGTGAAGTGATTGGATATGCAGCTGTTAGATCCCAAAGGCTAACGCCGCCGAGTTTTATTCGCTTAGAAGGCCATTGGCTATAGTCATTATCATAGCGGGAGCCTATATATTGGTAGGTTAGCCCCATGTCTACTTTATCAATAGCCCAATCTAGCTGATATTTAACTTGCTGCTTAGCGCGTCGCTCGAGAACCTTATCCGTCTTTTTGTTACGAGGGTCAACATATTGATAGGTAACTTGGTGATGAAGGATGCCAGTTTCGAACTCACCAACCCATTCAATTCCCTTAATTTCAGCTTCACCAATATTTTCATAAGAACTAATTGGGTTACCTGCTTTATATGCAATCAGGTTATCAATATCATTGTGGTATGCATTGACCTGCCAAAATAGTGGTCCCGTTGTTCCTTCAACACCAACCTCCCACTGTTTACTTTCTTCAGGTTTCAAGCTCGGATTACCTAGCGTTGTTCCATATGCCGATGAAGAATATGCATATAATTGGGTTAGATTAGGTGCTTTATAAGCAGTTGCATATGAACCAACAAGTTTGTAGCCTTCATAAAACTCCCAACTAAGGCCTGATTGCCATGTTGTGTGCCAATTAAATTCAGAGTGATGGTCAGAACGTATAGCCGCTTCTGCTGTTACAGAATCAATAATTGCATATTGCCCTGTGAGGTATATCCCTGTGTTATTTAACGTCTGTTTTTCATTGATCATCGCGTAGCTGCTAGGCTCAATACTTTGGCGTTGATAATCAATCCCCGCACTAATATTTCCTTTATCTAATAGGTAACTATTACCCCATTGAATATTGTACTGTTTGGACTCATCAAGGTTTGCAGATTCACTATATTGCCCTTTTCTTGGATCAAAATTGTAATCTTTTGAATAACCATAGCTTCCCATCAATGATGATGAATATTTCCCTTGATGATATTTCAAACCTGTTTCATAAGTTCGGCTATAGAGTTTACGTGTATCAACACTAACTCCCGCATATTCTGATACGTCATAACTCGTACGATTGTCATAACCATATGCTCTTGCGTACGCTAAGATTTCTGAAGAAAATTGATGTTCAACACCTAACCACAGTGACTTACTCAAAAATCCATCTTTATCATACTGTCTCGGGCTAACTTCTTTTGGCGCCAAATCAAATCCTTTGGTATGCGTATAAGCTCCGGCAGCTGTTACCGTTGTATTCTCACCAATTTTTTGCTGAGTGGAACCGTTATAGTTTTGGTAGCTGTGTGAGCCAATACCTGCATTTAATGTTGTGCCATCGTTATCACGACGAGTGATAATATTCACCACACCACCAACAGCATCAGATCCATAAACCGCAGAGCGTGCGCCGCGAATATACTCAATGCGCTGTACCAGAGAAATTGGGATTTGGCTCATATCGGAAGAACCGGAAATACCTGCTTGATTCAAACGGATACCATCAATTAACACTAAAACGTGACGTGACTCTGTGCCACGTATAAATAAGGAGCTTTGTTGCCCCATTCCGCCACTTTGAGAAATATCCACTCCCGGTAAGCGCCTTAATACATCAATAATGGTATTTGACTGCCAATGGTCAATATCTTCACGAGTCACCACCGTCACTGGCGCTAATATAGAAGAAATCGGTTGTTCAAAGCGGTTAGCGGACACAACGACTTGGTCAGCTTGGTTATTTGCACTTGCCAAAGAAGAAGTAGCGCACAGTACTGCCAGCGCAGCGGCCGATAACGGCAGCGACTTTTTATTATTCATTATGATTACACTCGGAAAATCAATTCAATTAACATTCCGCGAGGTTGAATATAGATTCGCGCAGATATTCAACTAAGCGATTGGAAGTGTGGTAGGTATCGGACTTATAAGTGACAAGTTGGGCTTCTATATATGAAATAAAAACGATATATAAAATGAAAATTCGACCTGTTATATCCCCTAAATAATTCAAGTGACATGTAGGCGGCAAGCGAAGATATCCCTAGGAGCATACTGAAGTATGTGACTAGGGTAACTAAGCGATGCCAACACCCATGTAGCTTGAAGAATGACGGGGATACCTTAATTACCGTTGCGCGTCAGCTTTGGATTCACACCAAATTCCCTAAACCACAGTCTATTATCGTAAGTTGAATAGTTATAAGTGTCTACGGATGGATAATGAAAACTGGACATCTTCGCCGCTTTCCCTACAATTTCGCTCCTGATACGAATTTATTACTGTTTTATGGAGCCAAACATGCCAAACACCTTGCACACTGAAGACTACGGACAACAGCTCGTAGAAAAAACGGATCGTTTAAAGGCGATGATGGCTCCTTTTAACGCCCCAGAACCTGAAATATTTTCATCTCCAACATCCCATTATCGGATGCGTGCTGAATTTCGCATTTGGCATGAAGATGATGACCTGTTTCATATTATGTTCAATAAAGAAACAAAAGAGCGTATTCGTATTGATCAGTTCCCTGTCGCAAGTCAGCTTATTAATGACATGATGGCAGCATTATTGCCTCTCATTAAGCAAAATGAATTACTGCGCCATAAATTATTTCAAATTGACTATTTATCAACACTAAGTAATAAGCTAATTGTTTCGCTGCTTTACCATAAAAAACTGGGTGAAGAGTGGGAGACAGAAGCAAAAGCGTTAAAAGCTGTTTTAGTTGAGCAAGGCTTTGATGTGCAGTTGATTGGCCGTGCCTCAAAAACCAAAATCATGTTAGATAATGATTATGTTGATGAAGTCTTACCTGTGATGGGTAAAAAAATGGTTTATCGCCAAGTCGAAAATAGCTTCACGCAACCTAATGCGCAGGTCAATATCAAAATGTTGGAGTGGGCAATTGAGGCAACGCAGAATTCGACGGGTGATTTATTGGAACTGTACTGCGGAAATGGAAATTTCTCTTTAGCATTAGCGCAAAACTTCGAACGCGTATTAGCGACTGAAATTGCAAAACCTTCTGTAGCAGCAGCTCAATATAATATCGAAGCCAATAATATTGAAAATGTACAAATTATTCGTATGTCCGCAGAGGATTTTACCCAAGCCATGCAAGGTGCTCGTGAATTTAGGCGTCTGGAAGGTATTTCTTTAGCTGATTACCAATGCAATACCATTTTCGTTGACCCGCCTCGCAGTGGTTTAGATACAGAAACAGTGAAGCTAGTTCAGGGTTATGACCGTATCCTATATATTTCATGCAACCCAGAAACCCTATGCGACAACTTAGTTGAGCTGACTAAAACCCATAAAATAGAGAAATTAGCCTTATTCGACCAATTCCCGTATACCCATCATATGGAAAGTGGGGTACTACTAAGCCGCTATTAATTGGCTGAAAACAAAAACGCCGCAGTGATATGAACTACGGCGTCTTATATTAGAAAAGTCGTATAAACTTAATTTTCAACTTCTTGCTCAAGTGCGAGTTCCGCTTTTTCTCTCTTACGTGCTTTCCAGCTTGAGTACATCCACAATGCAATGATGACAATAAAGGTTGCAGGGATAAAGTTAGAGCCTATTTCAGGGTTTTGAACACGTAAAATCGCGGCATAGCCAAATAACCCAATAAAAAAACTACCTGCAACAAATTTTGGCAGCCCCATCGGCATCGCTTGATGTAAATAGCGCTGGTGTAAGCAATACACCGCCAATATCAGGGTTAAAATTGGGAAAAATGAAAAGTCGACCAACGAGTTAAACAGCGTTGAAAAGGTCCCATGGGTTGCAAGGCCAATCACAAAGGCTAGCAATAGAGTGCTTCTTTCATAACTTTTTTGATCCGTCATTGATTCTCCTTATTATTTAGTGAGGTCTGGGTCAGTTTGATTTTGTTTTTCCTGTTCCCGGCGGTACCAGTAGTAGGCACCTTTCGCTATCATTCTTAACTGTAATACCAGCCGTTCTTCGAGATTTCTGCGTTTTTCTTCATCGATATCGAGCGCTTCCGCACCTGCGCTAAAGACAATCGTGACCATTGCCTCTGCTTGCATTTCAGTAAAATGACGAGGCATACGGCTTTCAAGTTCAAGGTAATCGGCCAATTCCGCAATAAAATGTTGAATCTCCCGAGCAACTGCTGCACGAAACTCAGCAGATGTACCCGAACGCTCCCGCAATAATAACCTAAAGGCATTAGGGTTATTACCAATAAACTCCATAAAAGTTGAGACTGATGTACGGATCACACTCCCACCTTTTGCAATGCGCTGCCTTGCTTGGCGCATTAGCTGGCGTAACATCAAGCCACTTTCGTCGACCATCGTCAGCCCGAGTTCATCAACGTCCTTGAAATGACGGTAAAATGAAGTCGGTGCAATCCCAGCTTCACGTGCAACTTCCCGCAAACTGAGGCTAGTAAAGCTCCGTTCAGCGCTTAATTGGCTAAATGCGGCTTCGACGAGTGAACGCCGAGTTTTTTCTTTTTGTTTTGCTCTAACGCCAATTGTGTTGCTCACGGTGATCCTAGTTTCTTATCATGGAAGGTAAATGTAATAAGCATTACTCTTCGCCTAGCATACCTGAAATTTGCGCATCTGGTTCAGAGAAAAATCGACTCTAACGACAAATTACTCATTTTCAGAATTTCGCTTACTCACTCCGTGTTTCCCTTCACCGCTTTCTTATATATAGAAGCAATCACTTTCCCCTCTACCCTACCCGAACTGCAAAAAATAGATTCACCAAAAATGCACTCGATTTTCTGACTTTCTTTTTTTATAAAACAATTTCTCTAAGAATTTTGAATTGAGATAAGGCGGCCAAATAAGCGAGCCCCTAGGAACACGCATAAGTATGTAACTAGGGTAAGCGAGTGTAGCTAACCTGTATCAATTTGAAAGAGGGCGAGGAAATTAGGTGAAATAACCAACTAATGATAACATCTTGTTGTCATTTTGTTTTAGAGCAGGTCTTACCTCATGCAACTTACCCATTTTGATGCAATAGTCATTGGTTCCGGTCCTGGTGGTGAAGGCGCCGCCATGGGGCTGGTGAAACAAGGAAAAAACGTTGCTGTTATAGAACGTTATAATAATGTCGGCGGAGGCTGTACCCACTGGGGGACGATCCCCTCAAAAGCCCTCCGCCATGCAGTTAGCCGTATTATCGAATTCAACCAAAACCCTCTTTATAGTGATAACTCCCGTAGCTTAAGCTCCTCTTTTTCTGAAATTCTTCGTCATGCTGAAACAGTAATTAGCCAACAAACACGCATGCGCCAAGGGTTTTACGAACGTAATGGTTGCCAAATGTTCTCGGGGGAAGCCACCTTTATCGATGAGCAACATATCAGTGTTCGCTACGCGGATGGAAGTTGTGACGTTTTAAGTGCAGATAAAATCGTGATTGCCACAGGTTCTCGCCCTTACTGCCCTTCCGACGTTGATTTCAACCATTCTCGAATCTACAACAGTGACACTATCCTCAACCTGACTCACGAACCTCGCCATGTGATTATTTATGGTGCCGGTGTCATCGGTTGTGAATACGCATCTATTTTCCGTGGATTAGGGGTTAAAGTTGATTTAATCAATACCCGTGATCATCTCTTGGCCTTTCTTGACCAAGAAATGTCAGATGCCTTATCGTATCATTTTTGGAATAGTGGCGTTGTTATTCGTCATAATGAAGAATATGAAAAAATCGAAGGGGTCGAAGACGGTGTTATCGTTCACCTGAAGTCGGGTAAAAAAGTCAAAGCTGACTGTTTACTGTATGCGAACGGAAGAACCGGTAACACAGATAGCTTAGGTCTCGCTAATGTAGGAATAGAGTCTGATAGCCGCGGTTTAGTTAAAGTCAATAAAGCATATCGTACCACTAATGAACATATTTATGCTGTTGGTGATGTTATCGGCTATCCAAGTTTGGCCTCTGCAGCCTACGACCAAGGCCGAATTGCAGCCCGAGCCATTGGAGGTAGTTTAGGTAATGCACATTTAGTGGAAGATATACCAACAGGGATTTACACCATTCCTGAAATTAGTTCAGTTGGCAAAACCGAACAAGAATTGACGGCAATGAAAGTGCCTTATGAAGTCGGCCGGGCACAGTTTAAACATTTAGCACGTGCACAAATCGCAGGTATGAATGTCGGTAGTTTGAAAATATTATTCCACAGAGAAACATTACAGATATTAGGCATTCACTGTTTCGGTGAGAGAGCGGCTGAAATTATCCATATCGGCCAAGCTATCATGGAACAAAAAGGTGAAGGTAATACCATTGAATATTTCGTGAATACGACGTTCAATTACCCGACGATGGCGGAAGCTTTCCGTGTTGCAGCTTTAAATGGTTTGAATCGACTATTTTAATTATTTTGTGATTTATGGTTGCCAATAACCTGGCAACCATCATCAACTAAAAAGTAATTAATATTGGTGCTTTAATCTCTAAACTCTATTTTTATAATAGTTATCCATTGAGTTATAGATGGTCTCAGCTAATTGTTCATAGCGACCACGTAGCGGTGAACCCGGGCGATAAACTAATACAATTGTTCGTTTCGGCTCAGGTTCAATACAATTTAAATAGCATACCCCATCACGACAAACTTCATTAGGTACCGATAAATCTGGTAAAAGTGTAATTCCACTCCCTGCTGCCACCATATTTCTTAACGTTTCTAAGCTCGTTGCTCTGAAATGTGTATCTTCTTTAGCACCGGCTTGGAAACAAAAACCCATGGCTTGGTCACGTAAACAGTGGCCATCTTCTAACATTAATAGCTTTTCACCTGAAAGTTCGCTCATTTCAATTGTATCGCGATCACGCCATGGATGACTTTCATAAATAGCCAATTTCATGGGCTCTTCAAATAACGGTACAACAATAAAAGGTTCCGTTTCTTTAACTTCCGCCAAAATAGCGCAATCTAATTTACCGCTATCTAACTGAGCTAATAATTGTTGGGTTTGTGCTTCATGCAAATAGATTTCTAATTTAGGGTGAGCTTGGTGCAATTGCGGAATAATATGAGGTAATAAGTATGGCGCAACCGTTGGAATTAAACCAATGTGTAATGGGCCCGACATACTTTCCCCTTGGAGGGCTGCCATTTCTTGTAATACTTTAATTTCACGCAAAATAGTACGGGCTTGCTCAACTAATAATAAACCTTGTTGAGTAAAAAGAACTTTTCGGCTAGTTCTTTCTAATAGCATGACACCAAGTTCTTCTTCTAATTTACGAATTTGGCCACTAAGCGTAGGTTGACTGACATGACAGGAATCCGCGGCACGTCTAAAGTGTTTATGTTCGGCGAGCGCGACGAGGTACTCTAAATCTCGAATATTCATATTTCTTTTCCTTTCGTGAATTCTCTGTCAAACCAAAGATAGATAATACCAATCACTATATCGATATTGTTTTGTTTTATCTATTAATAAATTGAAAAATGGTAGGAAAACCTCATTTTTTGAACAATACTCGCAATAAAACGAAACAAAATGTAATATTTGGAAACAAAATACGTCTTGCTAGTTATCCTTTAAAATAGATAATCCGTTAACTAATGGTTAAATTTATTTATCATAAACATCTTAGCATAACATGCTAAATAAAGGCGTTAACTGGTTTTTTTTAGATCTAAACGTCGACAAATCGCCTCTTAGCGTGGCTAAGTAAGGTATTATTACCTATCCCAAATGTGAAAACAGAGTATATCGATATTCATAAGTTAAGTAGTACGACAAAAAGCATAGCTTTATCTAATCAACTCGGAAATTATGAATTTAAATGGGTAGGTAGTTCGAATAATACTGGGCTCATCAAAGTAGAGTATCAGTAATTGTCTCACCATCACTTCCATTAAGACTCTTCGGAGCTCTTTTTGTTACCCCCTAAAGGAGTTAACCAAACTTAGTACTAATATATACTCTTCAACTGATGAATAATCCCAATCAAATACCACCCTGCATGTTAATCATTATATTAACGTCAAATGAAAGAAACATTTTGTTATATTCCCTTTCACTCTTTATTAAAGTTTGTAAGTTTTTATATAAAAATAAATGTAAATTACAACCCACTTTTGTTAAATCCCACACTAAGCATTAATACAGATTGATAACAGCAAGAAAAAACACAGAGGATAAAACCTAAAAAATTCATTAGAAAGCAAAAATACAACATATTACACCAATAACATGGCAAAAATTAGAATCTGCAGCCGCGAAAGTATGAGTAAATAGATTTAAATCATAATGGTAGTAATTTTATTTTCTTTATATTTTTAAACATTTCCTTTTTTTATTTTACACCTAAACGGCGTTTTTCAATTTATAATCCCTTCATCAAAAACACCAGGGAATATCGAATCACTATTATTATTCTTATTTAAAAAGCACACATATCTAATTTAAACATACAGCAAGTTGATTAATCAAAAATCAATGACGGGATACTATTATGAAAAATTCATTATCAAATATTCAAAAATTCGGTGTTCGTTCGCTTACTGCGTTATTATTGGTTACCGCTGGCGCATCGATTAATGCCTATGCAAACAGTGACCAACAAAATGGCGTTATTAATTTTTCTGGTGCGGTAGTATTCCCGCCTTGTTTTAATGATGTCACTGACAAACACGTCACTTTAAACTGCTTAAATAACCAGTCTGATATGGTTGCCAACAAAGTGAATTTAAATGACATCACAAACACACAAGGGTGGAAAGTAATTAATGATGGCAGAGGGGAGTATTCATATAACTGGGTGAATGAAGAAAAACAACTCGGAATGCTAACCATTAAATATATTTAAAAACAAACGCGTTATGGGGATCGGGGTAGTCATGCTACCCCCCATTTTATCTTCGACAGCCAATCACAACCCTAATCGAGTTTTTGCTTCCACAATGGCTTTTGCCACTTGCTTTTGAGAAACCCCGCCTTTTGCTAATCGTTTATCTAAACAAGACTGCAGTGATAAAATTTCATAAACGTCCAACTGAATAGTATCACTGAATTTTTGCAATTCGCTGAGTGCCATTTCTTCTAAAGCCTTACCTTGCCCAATTGCGGCAACAACTGCTTCACCCACGATATGATGAGCCTCACGGAATGGGACACCTTTAGCAACGAGGTAATCGGCTAATTCGGTTGCGTTCGCATAACCTTGTTTCGCTGCATCTTCACAACGACTACGACGAATTTGAATACCATCAAGAACCAATGCAGCCATGTGCATACAATCTAACCAAGTATCTAATGCATCAAATAGCCCTTCTTTGTCTTCTTGCATATCTTTGTTGTAAGCAAGAGGAAGCCCTTTTAGCGTCATCATCATACCTGTCAGTGCACCTTGAACACGCCCACATTTTCCGCGGATCAATTCCAATGCATCAGGGTTTTTCTTTTGTGGCATTAATGATGAACCGGATGTCACTTTGTCTGATAATTCGACAAAACCTGCTTCCCCGCTATTGAAGAAAATTAAATCTTCTGCGAAACGAGATAAATGAACCATACCGATACTTGCGTTTGATAATAATTCAAGGACGTGGTCTCTGTCTGAAACTGTATCCAAGCTATTACGCGTTGCCGAAGCGAAACCTAGCCAAGATGCAAGCTGCTCACGGTCGATATCATAGGCAGTTCCCGCTAATGCACCACACCCTAATGGGCTGACATCTAAGCGTTTTAATGTATCTTGTAAACGACTTTCATCACGCGCTAACATTTCGCTATAGGCTAAACACCAGTGGGCAAATGTCACTGGCTGCGCACGCTGTAAATGTGTATAACCTGGCATCACTGCGTCTTGGTTATTTTCCGCGGTGATGACCAACGCTTTTTGTAATTCTGTCACCGCTTCAAGTAATAATGCGACTTGGTCTTTACACCACAATTTTAAGTCCGTTGCGACTTGGTCGTTACGGCTACGGCCAGTATGTAGTTTTTTGCCCAAATCCCCCACTTTATCAATCAGCTTACCTTCAACCCAGCTATGAATATCTTCTGCATCACTTTGCAGGATGATTTCAGGGTTATCTTGCACTTCTTTAAGTAGGGTATTTAGCGCTTGTTCTAAAGTTTGTTGTTCGCTATCAGACAATACACCAACTGTGACCAGTGATTTTGACCATGCGACTGAGCCAACAATATCTTGCTGCGCTAAGCGGTAATCGAAACGCAATGAATCATTAAACTGTTTGAACCGTTGATCTGCTTGTTGACTAAAACGCCCACCCCAAAGTGCCATAACTAATCCCTACCTGATTGATAAAATAAGTTTTTAACCCCGACAGCGGTCTTGGCTGCCGGGGGACTATCATTTGATTTATTTCGCTTTGTTTTGTTCTTTCAGCGCACGGATACGTGAAGACAGTGAGTAAAGACGAATAAACCCACCTGCATGACTGTGGTCATAGACTTCATCTTCACCGAATGTTGCAAATTCTTCTGAATACAGGCTTTTATCCGCTTTTTTCTGAATCGCAGTCACTTGCCCTTTATATAATTTCAGAACAACTTCACCCGTGACATCTTGCGCTAATGATTCAGCAGCTGCTTGCAGCGAGTGGCGTAATGGTGCAAACCAACGCCCATCATAAACGACATATGACATTTCTAAACCAAGTTGCTCACGCCATTTGTAGCTGTCACGGTCAAGCACCAGTTGTTCAATGCCACGCAGTGCGGCCATCATAATGGTGCCTCCTGGGGTTTCATAACAACCACGAGATTTCATCCCCACTAAACGGTTTTCAACGATGTCGATACGACCCACACCGTGTTTTGCACCTAAAGTATTTAATGTTTCTAAACAACCGAGTGGAGACAATGCTTGCCCATTCACCGAAACGACTTCACCATGTTTAACACCAACAGTCACTAATTCAGCTTCATCTGGTGCATCTTGCGGGTCAACGGTCCATACCCAGCAATCTTGGTTTGCTGCATTCCACGTGCTTTCTAAGACACCACCTTCAGTAGAAATGTGCCATGCGTTCTCATCTCGACTATAGATTTTTTCTAAGCTTGCCGTTGTTGGAATATTACGCTCTTTCAGATAATCGAGCAGCGCTTCACGGGAACGTAAGTCCCACTCACGCCATGGCGCAACCACTTGTAACTGTGGTGCTAATGCCGTATAGGTGCTTTCGAAGCGTACTTGGTCATTACCTTTACCTGTTGCGCCATGAGCAACCGCATCTGCACCCACTTTTAAGGCAATTTCAACTTGTGCTTTAGCAATAATTGGGCGAGCCATTGACGTACCTAATAAATAGCTACCTTCATATAACGCACCTGTTTTAAGAACAGGGTAAATATATTCTTTGATGAACTCTTCACGTAAATCGACGACATAGCACTCAGATGCACCTGACTGTAGCGCTTTTTTCTCTACGCCGACTAACTCTTCTCTGTCTTGCCCCACATCTGCAACAAAGGCCACAACTTCGCAATCATCATAGTTTTCTTTTAGCCATGGAATAATTGCTGATGTATCCAGACCGCCTGAATATGCTAATACAATCTTTTTAATGCCCTTTTTCATAACGTACCTATCCGCTCAATTAATATGGTTATTCCATGGCTCATTTATGATGCCAAGATCCGTGTTCCAATTGCTGTTCCATTAAACAGCTCGGGAAGTTGTTCTGCATGACGCCAGCTTGCAATATCAACAGAACGTTGCAAGGCAGCCGCAGCGTCTAATGCCGCATTGACCTTCACAATCATTCCATCAGTAATAATTCCCTGCTCAATGAGCTTTTGCGCTTTTTGTGTCGTCATTTCGTCAATTTTTTGGCCTTTGCCATCCAAAATACCGCTTACGTCAGACAGTAAAACCAAATCTGCGTTTAAGGCTTGGGCAATAGCGGTTGCCGCTTGGTCCGCATTTACGTTCATCAGCTCACCGTTAGAGGTGATACCGATAGAGCTAATAATGGGTAAATACCCCGCCCCCAACAATAATTTCAATAACTTCGCATCGCCGGGTTTCGCATTACCAACATGGCCTAATTCTTCGTTTAATTGCGTTACTGTGGCACTTTGTCCATCACCGAGGGAAAGCCCTACAGCCGGAAGTTGATACTTCGTTGCCCATGCCAATAATGTTTTATTCGCCGTACCTGCTAATGCCCCGGTAATGATATCGATTTGGTCTGCTGGCGTGACCCGTAACCCCTGCTTTTTAACGACAGGTAATTGCAGTTTTTGCATCAATTCATCAACTAAACAGCCACCGCCATGCACAATCACCAACTCACGTTGATGGACTTGACGATAGGTTTGAATAGCTGTAAATAATTTTTCAAGTGCCTCGACGCTATCAAGTAACACTCCGCCCAATTTAATCACTAAGGGTTGCATGGGGTTAATCCTTCTTAAAATAAAGACTGAGTTTCAGCAAAACCAAAACGAATATTCATGCACTGAACGGCTTGTGCTGCCGCACCTTTGAGTAGGTTATCTTCTGTACCCACTAAAATCAGATATTCACCATTCAATACATAGCCAATGTCACAAAACGGTGTCCCCACTACCGATTTCAATGCAGGAACGCCTTTTTCATATAGCCGCACTAACGGTTTATTTTGATAAGCATCTTTAAACGTTTGTGTGATTTTTTCTGCCGTCACACCCGTTTTTACTTTGCATGTAATCGTGGCAAGAATGCCCCGAGAGAAATTACCCAAATGTGGTGTGAAAATAACCTCTCTTCCCAAGTGAGTCGCAATTTCTGGCTGATGGCGATGAGTAAAGATGCCATAAGGCTGCAAACTCACTTCACAAAAGCTATTGGTCATCGAGGCTTTACGGCCTGCACCGGAAACACCGCTGGTGGCATTAATCACTGGCCACATCGCTTCATCCAGTAAATTGTCTTCAATCAATGGTTTAAGGGCTAATTGGGAAACCGTTGGGTAACACCCTGGAACCGCAATCAACTGCGCTTGACGAATTTTATCGGCCTGCCATTCCGCTAAACCGTAAACTGCTTGCATTAGCCATTCAGTATTTGTATGTTCAAAGCCATAGTATTGCGTATAGAAGGCAGGATCTTGAACACGATACGCACCCGATAAATCGAACACAATGCAGCCCGCTTCAAGAAACTGAGGTGCAATGTCGTGGCTCACTTCATGTGCCGTGGCAAGGAAAACAACATCAATACCTTTCGCTGCTTCTGCGACATCTGTTAATGGCAGAACAGGAAGATCTATGATGCCTTTATACTGAGGGTGCAAATCAGAAAAACGTTTATTTGCATCCGCACTTTGCTTCGATACCATCAATCCTTGAAGATTAACTTCAGGATGGCGTTGCAAATAAGCGGCTAATTCTGCTCCAGTATAGCCACTGGCCCCGATAATGAGTGTGTTCAACATATGCTTTCTACCTTGTACTCGTGCCCCAAACAGTTTAATGTGTATTTTTATTCAAATAAAGTGCATGAATATTGATACTATTATGGATAAAGGCTGTCAACAGTGAATATTAAATTACCTGCATTTATTGAGATTTATCGTCAATTAATTGCCATTCCGTCGATTAGTGCGACTGATTCTCATTTGGACCAGAGCAATAAAGCCCTTGTTGAGCTTCTCGGTGGGTGGCTCGAGACGTTAGGTTTTTCGGTCAACATTCAACCCGTGCCGGAAACACGTGATAAATATAATTTGCTTGCTTCCATTGGCGAAGGAAATGGTGGGCTGATGCTATGTGGTCATACCGATACCGTGCCCTTTGATGATGGACGTTGGAGCAAAAACCCGTTTGAGCTGACAGAGCATGATGGCAAGTTATATGGGCTCGGAACCGCAGACATGAAAGGCTTCTTTGCGTTTATTGTCGATGCGTTACGCGATATGGATCTAACGCAGCTCAAGCGACCATTACATATCCTAGCAACAGCGGATGAAGAAACCTCCATGGCTGGGGCACGCTATTTTGCAGCTAGTACAGCACTAAGACCGGATTTTGCGATTATTGGTGAGCCGACGTCGTTACAACCGATCCGCGCACACAAAGGGCATTTATCGAACGCTATCCGTATTACTGGGCAATCGGGGCACTCTAGTGACCCAGAGCGTGGCGTCAATGCGATTGAATTAATGCATGAATCTATTTCTCATTTAATGGATTTACGAAATACGTTAAAAGAACGATTTAACAATCCTGCATTTGTCATTCCCTACCCGACGATGAACTTTGGTCATATTCATGGTGGTGATGCTGCTAACCGAATTTGTGGTTGTTGTGAATTACATATGGATATTCGCCCGCTGCCGGGGCTAACTTTGCAAGACTTAGATGAACTACTCAATGAAGCTCTTGAGCCTGTTAGTGCCCGTTGGCCGGGACGCTTGGCGATTGAGCCCATGCATCCACCGATCCCTGGCTATGAATGCCCAACGGATCACAAGATGGTGGCAGTAATTGAACAGTTATTAGGGCAAAAAGCGGATACCGTGAATTACTGTACTGAAGCGCCGTTTATCCAAGAACTCTGCCCGACGTTGGTTCTTGGCCCTGGTTCTATTGAGCAAGCACATCAACCTGATGAATTTATCGATATGCGCTTTATTGAGCCTACTCGCCAATTAATTAGCCAAATGATTGAGCATTTCTGTTTTACTGAGTAAATCTGACTAGCGATAGGTCCGAACGCGACACTGAAAAGGGTCGCGTTTTTTGATCATGAATTTTCTTCATATTGCCTTTGAAAAAACCTCAGCGTCATAATTTAATTTAAGTATTGACTATTGGTACCGATCTGGTAATTTCTATTTAGCCGTCTAAACGTATAGACGCACAAATGGATATAATAACGTACAAGAAATAGTAAGTCTGCAAATTGCGAGGTTACAGGGTATGAGTTTTTTTCACGCAAATCAGCGCGAAGCGCTAAATCAAAACTTAGCTGAATTAGATGGCCAGATTAATGTTTCATTTGAATTTTTCCCACCTCGCAGTGAAGAGATGGAACAGACACTGTGGAAATCCATCGATCGGCTGAAAAACCTGAAACCTAAATTTGTATCTGTGACTTATGGTGCGAATTCCGGTGAACGTGATAGAACGCACAGCATCATCAAAGATATTAAAGATAAAACCGGCTTGATTGCAGCTCCTCATCTAACTTGTATTGATGCAAGCTCTGATGAACTAAAAGCGATTGCTCGTGACTATTGGAATAATGGTATTCGCCATATTGTTGCATTGCGTGGTGATTTGCCTGACAACAGCCGTAAGCCAGATATGTATGCCGTTGATTTGGTCGAGCTGTTAAAAGGCGAAGCGGATTTTGATGTTTCTGTCGCAGCCTATCCTGAAGTTCACCCCGAAGCCAAAAGCGCGCAAGCCGATTTAATTAGTTTAAAAAAGAAGATTGATGCAGGTGCTAACCGTGCAATCACCCAGTTTTTCTTTGATGTTGAAAGCTATTTACGTTTCCGTGACCGCTGCGTCGCCACAGGAATTGATGTGGAAATTGTGCCGGGGATTTTACCTGTCTCTAACTTTCGTCAATTAGAGCGCTTCGCCAAACTCACTAACGTTCGCATTCCGGCATGGATGAGTAAAATGTACGAAGGGCTAGATAACGACCCTGAGAGCCGCAACCTTGTCGGGGCATCAATCGCCATGGACATGGTTAAAATCCTTAGCCGTGAAGGCGTGAAAGATTTCCATTTTTATACATTGAACCGTTCTGAGCTTACCTATGCCATCTGCCATACTCTGGGAGTTAGGCCTTAATTTCTTAGGATGAGACAACTATTTTTGTCTCATCCCTTTGCTACTTGTCTTCTATACTTATAAATATCTTCTATTTCTTGTTTAAAAAAGACCCTGTCTCTTTAAGAAAAATATATTAACGTAATATCCAAACTCATTAAATTCGCGGGAAACTTTTCCACAATATAGCTCATGCTATTACCCTCTTTATATTCAAATTCATTTCACCACAATAAATATATTTAACGGTTAACGGTACAAATTAACTTTAAACACAATGAAAATTAGAATTTAAATAAAAGTTACATAAGTTAACATTATTGAAATATTCATTTTTGATGAATATTAATTTATTTTCGCCACATTTTCCACCCATATAAAATCAAATAAAAATAATAAAAAAGCTAAATTAGCAGAAATAAAAACCATAAAAATGTAATAGTTTAGTTAAATCTTGTAACCTGAGCATCATTTTATGAAAGCAATCAGCTCTTGCAAAAAATTATCTATAACCAAAATAACCACAAACCATCATTCACTCCACTGTGACTTTCTAATTATGACAGTTTTCATTAAATTATCTTTTTTATTTGATTGCTTTTGAATTTTTCAAAAGTCAGCGTATATTTAATATTGAGCTCAAGATTAATACTATTTGATTACCACATAGTCATTGAGGAATTAAAGCATGAGTAATAATGCATTAAATTCAAAATACAATGGAATAGATGATGTCTATGCATCATTAGAATTATCCAAATCGTTACCGAAAACCAAATTTCCATTGAAAGAACAAGCACCACGTAATGTATTTAGTGCAGTACGCGATGAATTAATGTTAGATGGGAATTCACGCCAAAACTTAGCAACATTCTGCCAGACATGGGTGGATGATGAAATTCGTGATTTAATGGACTTATCTATCGACAAAAACATGATAGATAAAGACGAATATCCACAAACAGCAGAAATTGAAAACCGCTGCGTACATATGTTAGCGGACTTATGGAATTCACCAGAAGCAGAAAATACCCTTGGTTGTTCAACCATCGGGTCCTCAGAGGCTGCAATGCTTGGGGGGCTCGCGTTAAAATGGCAATGGCGTAAAAAACAGGCTGCTAAAGGGAAACCAACCGATAAACCCAACTTAATTTGTGGCCCAGTTCAAATCTGTTGGCACAAATTTGCCCGTTACTTCGATGTTGAGCTCAGAGAGATCCCACTGGAAGGTGACCGTCTCATCATGACACCGGAAGAAGTGCTCAAACGTGTCGATGAAAACACCATTGGTGTCGTGCCAACGCTAGGGGTGACATTTACCTGCCAATATGAGCCCGTAAAAGCGGTACACGATGCGCTCGATAAACTGCAAAAAGAGACGGGTCTGGATATTCCTATCCATGTGGATGGTGCGAGTGGCGGGTTCTTAGCCCCATTTTGTGCTCCCGATTTAGAATGGGACTTCCGCTTACCACGGGTTAAATCCATTAATGCATCAGGCCATAAATTTGGTTTAGCCCCATTAGGCGCTGGCTGGGTAGTTTGGCGTGAAGCCAAAGACCTTCCCGAAGAATTGATTTTTAATGTGAATTATTTAGGCGGTAACATGCCAACATTCGCACTGAATTTCTCTCGCCCTGGCGGTCAAATCATTGCTCAATATTATAATTTCTTGAGGCTAGGCCGCGAAGGCTATGCAAAAATCCACAACGCTTGCTATGCAACCGCACAATACCTCAGCCGTGAAATTGAAAAATTAGGGCCATTTGAAATGATTTTTGATGGTAATAGCCAAACGGGTATCCCTGCACTAGCATGGAAACTGAAAGAAGGCACAACCACCAGCAAATATTCCCTCTATGATATCGCAGACAAACTGCGTAGTCGCGGCTGGCAAGTTCCTGCCTATTCAATGCCAGCAAACCGTGAAGATCTTGTTATTCAACGTATTCTAGTGCGTCATGGCGTCAGTTTAGATTTAGCCGCATTACTCATTGATGACTTCAAACGTACATTAGAGTATTTCGATAAGCACCCCGTCAATAACCCGCTAACGGAAGAAGAAGGCGGCGGCTTTAATCACAGTTAATTCTTTTATTCATGATTGTGTTGTTAACGAGCCAAAGAGCCTTAGGTTCTTTGGCTCCTACTGAGATCCGCCCTGCAAAGGCAGATTGTTTATCGATTTGAGGAGAACTCGTATGGCAACAACGACAGCTCCAGCCACAAAGCAACTGACACTACTTGGCTTTTTTGCCATTACTGCATCAATGGTGATGGCCGTTTATGAATACCCAACATTTGCAACATCTGGCTTTAGCCTCGTATTTTTCCTGCTATTAGGAGGATTATTGTGGTTTATTCCTGTCGCATTGTGTGCCGCAGAAATGGCAACCGTAGAAGGTTGGGAGGAAGGTGGTGTATTTGCATGGGTTTCTAATACATTAGGCGAACGTTGGGGATTTGCCGCCATTTCATTTGGCTATTTACAAATTGCGATTGGCTTTATTCCTATGCTGTATTTCGTCTTAGGGGCTCTATCTTATATTTTAAATTGGCCAGAACTTAATACAGACCCAATCACCAAAACGATAGGGGCACTTGTTATTCTTTGGGTATTGGCTTTCACTCAGTTTGGTGGAACCAAATATACGGCAACGATTGCGAAAGTCGGTTTCTTTGCGGGTATCTTACTTCCAGCGCTGATTTTAGTCTTTTTGGCAATCAGTTATTTAGTCAGCGGCTCTCCATTGGCCATTGAAATTAGTACCGAAACCTTTATTCCTGATTTCACCAAAATTGGCACACTCGTGGTATTTGTCGCCTTTATTTTGAGCTATATGGGTGTTGAAGCTTCAGCAACTCACGTCAATGAGATGAAAAACCCCGGTCGAGATTACCCCGCAGCCATGTTTTTACTCATGATAGCGGCAATCTGTTTAAGCTCAATTGGTGGGTTATCGGTGGCAGCCGTGATCCCAAACAGTGAAATTAATTTATCTGCTGGCGTGGTACAGACATTCAATGTGCTTGTCACACACTTTAATTCATCCCTTGAATGGGCCGTAAGGATTATTGCTGCACTATTATTACTTGGCGTACTGGCTGAGATTGCTTCTTGGATTGTTGGACCATCCCGCGGTATGTATGTCGCGGCACAGAAAGGTATTCTGCCGCAAAGCTTTGCCAAAGTGAATAAAAATGGCGTACCGGTAACACTGGTGATTTCCCAGTTGCTGATCACAACAGTAGCGATTATCGTCCTCACCAATACTGGGGGCGGTGGTAATATGTCATTCCTTATTGCTCTAGCCTTAACGGTAGTTATCTATTTATGTAGCTATTTCATGCTATTTTTAGGTTATATGCAGTTAGTTTGCAAACAACCCGAGAAAAAACGTGTCTTTAATATACCGGGGGATAAAGGCATTAAAGTTCTCATTGCGTTAGTCGGCCTAGTTGTTTCTATTTTAGCCTTTGTGATTTCATTCTTCCCACCGAGTTCTTTACCGAATGGTGCGAGTAATACCACCTATGTGACGTTACTTGCGGTTAGCTTTGTGATTATTTTCTTACTGCCCTTTGTTATTTATGCTTTCCATAACAAACAAGGTAAGAAAACTAATGTCTCTATGGTGCATATCAAAACGCATAATGCGCCAACTAACCATTTCTTTATTCACCCTCGAGCTCGTTCTGCATATCACTTGATCCATCATGATAAGTCAGATGATAGCTCATCTAGCTCACATTGATTTGTAAAATGATAAGGGCTGCCAAATGGCAGCCCTTAAATTATTTAATTACTTTCAAATGAAGAAAACTAACCCGTATTACGCATTCCTGCTGCCACGCCGGCTATCGTCACCATCAGTGCTTGTTCAACACGAGGGTCTGGATGCTCTTGTTGGCGGGAACGGTGTAAAAGTTCTGCTTGTAAGACGTTTAATGGGTCAGTATAAACATTACGTAATGCGATAGATTCCGCTATCCAAGGTAAATCCGCCATTAGCGCTTCGTCTTTCGAAACCGCCAATACGCTTTTAATATCCTCAGACAACTGGTCACGCAATTTTTGCCCCAATGGCCATAAGCGCTCTTCTACCAAGCGGTGATCGTAATATTCCGCCAGCCATAAGTCCGCTTTTGCATAAACCATTTCTAACATCGCAATACGCGTATTAAAGAATGGCCACTGCTGCCACATTTCATCAAGAATGGCTTGTTTGCCTTCTTTCTCAATGACATGTTTTAACGCTGCTCCTGCCCCTAACCATGCGGGTAACATTAAGCGGTTTTGTGTCCATGCAAAAATCCATGGAATAGCACGCAAGGTTTCAACGCCCCCCGTTGGACGACGTTTAGCAGGACGTGACCCAAGCGGTAACTTGCCAAGCTCTAATTCTGGCGTCGCAGCACGAAAATAAGGGACAAAATCCGGTTGTTCACGTACATAATCACGGTACATCGCGCAAGAAACATCAGATAACGAATCCATCACCGACTTCCACTCATTTTTAGGCTCTGGTGGTGGTAATAGGTTCGCTTCTAATATTGCACTGGCGTATAACGCCAAGCTACTGATGGTCACTTGTGGTAAACCAAACTTGAAACGGATCATTTCCCCTTGCTCAGTCACACGCAAACCGCCTTTTAGACTTCCCGGGGGCTGAGATAATAATGCCGAATGTGCTGGCGCACCACCACGACCAATTGTGCCGCCACGTCCGTGGAATAGCGTCAATGTCACGCCTTCTTTTTCGCACAACTTAATCAATGCATCTTGTGCGCGATACTGCGCCCATGAAGCCGCCATTACCCCTGCGTCTTTTGCTGAGTCCGAGTAACCAATCATCACCATTTGGCGATCATCGATAAGGTCGCGATACCATTCAATGCTTAAAAGCTTTGTCATCACACTTTCAGCATTATTTAAATCTTCCAGTGTTTCGAATAATGGCGCGACGGGTAAGCGAACTGACGCGCCATTCTCTTTCAGCAGTAATTTAACCGCCAACACATCTGATGGGACTTTCGCCATTGAAATCACATATGCCGCGACAGAATCATTTTTGGCTTTTGCTATCACTCGGCACGTTTCAAATACTTCCTGAGTTTCCGCACTTGGTTGCCAATCTTGTGGGATCAGTGGACGTAGAGATTGCAACTCAGCCAGTAAGAACTGCTGTTTCTCTTCTTCTGACCACTGAGAGTAATCACCCAGCCCTAAATACTGAGTTAGCTCTGCAATGGCTTCTGTGTGACGAGTGCTTTCTTGGCGCACATCAATACGTACCAGCTGTAAACCAAAGCTACGAATGCGACGCAAAGTATCCAAGAGCTGACCATTGGCAATAATTTTCATATTGCAGGCAATCAGTGACTGATAACACGCGTATAGCGGGTCCCATAATTGGGCGTTATCCACCAATAAGTCTGCCGGTGGTAAAACTTGCTCGCCTTTTACACGGCGCTCTAAGTACTCTAGCGTCGAAAATAGTTGGCTACGTAAATTCTTCGCGATTTGGCGATAAGGCTCATCAACGTCATCTCCCCCGGCTAACGCACGCAGCTCTGGGGTCGCTTCCGTCATCGAAAGTTCTGAAACCAATACTTGAATATCTTTGAGGAATAAGTCCGCTGCTTTCCAGCGACTTAACAATAGAACTTGGCGGGTCACATCCGCAGTCACATTCGGGTTACCGTCACGGTCCCCCCCCATCCATGAGGTAAAACGAATCGGATTGGCTTCAACGGGTAACACCGCGCCAATTGAGTCTTCCAACTGTTCATTAAATTCACGTAAGAAAGCGGGAACCCCTTCCCATAATGAGTTTTCAACAACGGCAAAGCCCCATTTCGCCTCATCTATTGGTGTTGGGCGAATTTTACGGATCTCATCGGTGTGCCATGATTGCGCCACCAATTGGCGTAAGCGACGCATGATGTTATTGCGTTCGTAATCCGCAATATCATCATGGTCAAGTTGTGATAAACAGTTATTTACCTCAACCAATTTATGGATCAATGTACGACGAGCAATTTCTGTTGGGTGAGCCGTTAAAACCAGCTCAATTGAAAGCTGTTCAACCGCTTTTTGGATATCGCCATCAGTGAAGTTTTTGCCTTTTAGTCGGCCAAACAGATTTTTTAATGCGACTGGGTTACTTGCGGCTTCACCATGAGGCGAAATACTGTGGTATTGCTCCGCGACATTTGTCAGGTTTAAGAATTGGTTAAATGCCCTTGCAACGGGTAGCAATTCATCATTAGAGAGATTTTGTAATGTCATCAGCAGCTTTTGGCGCTGAACTTCATTACCTGCACGAGAAGATTTGGAAAGCTTACGAATGGACTCAACTTTGTCGAGTATGTCCTCACCTAAGGCTTCCTTGATGGTATCGCCGAGTAGCTTACCCAGCATACTGACATTACTGCGCATTGCGGAATATTGCTGATTCATGAGACTCCTGACCTTGTGCTTCTGGCAGAATGCATTCCCGCACGGTTCACGGTTAACAGACTGCTACCTGTTTCCTGTAACTAAATTTCAGTCGGCTGCGTTAGAGTTGTCGTTTTGTGATGCAGGCCGCTAAATTTACCCTTCAGTGTATATTCATATCAGAAAAAAATGACTTTGGGGGATTTTTCTGAAATTTAATTACAGCCTTATTTTTATTAATTTTTCTTATTTAAGTATTGTTTCAGCGCAATATATCGTCGATTCAGCACTTTTAAGACATGAATAATGTTTAAGAATTAAATCGTCAGAATAAAAAACAGAAAATGAAAGGATAAATTAAAAATTTTCATGACGCATTGATGCCCCCTATACCATAGGGAACACCAATGCGATCGGAAAATGATTATAAAAGTTGAGAGAGTCGGTTAAGATCGGATTGAATAGCGCCCGCAGTCACATCTCGTCCTGCGCCTGGGCCACGGATCACTAATGGGTTGTCTCGATACCAACGGCTTTCGATAGCAAACACATTGTCACCCGGTAATAATGAAGCCAGAGGATGTTCCGGTTTCACGGCTTCCACGCCTACTTTTGCCTTGCCTTTTACCGCATCAAACCGCGCTACATAGCGTAGCACTAACCCGAGCTCTTGCGCAGCTTCTAAGCGCTGCTGCATTTGTTCGTTAATGACAGCGCTGTTTTCAAAAAATTCATCCAAAGAACCCGTCTGTGCTTGTTTTGGTACTAAAGATTCAACCCTCACATCATCCGGCTCAATGTCATAACCCGCTTCACGGGCTAAAATAATTAATTTCCGCATAACATCTTGCCCTGATAGGTCAATACGTGGGTCTGGCTCAGTTAACCCTTGCTGCCAAGCTTGCTCTACTAGCTCACTAAATGGAATGGAGCCGTCAAACTGTAAAAATAGCCATGATAGCGTTCCCGAAAAAATACCACTGATACTCAGGATAGAATCACCGCTTTCTTTTAAATCCCTAACCGTATAGTTAATCGGTAACCCAGCCCCTACTGTCGCGTTATATAACCAATGACGACCTGTTTTTGAAAATGCATCGCGGATTTGACGATATTGTGCCGTTTGCGCTGCACCCGCAATTTTATTTGCACTGATCACATGAAAGCCATAACTCGCAAAATCAACATAATTATTTGCCAGTGTTTCACTTGCCGTGACGTCTAACACGACTAGATCATCATAAGGGTGGGAACGCATCCATAAAAATAGGTTATCATCCTCATGCTCTACAGCTTCATCATCAAAGAAAGCTAGTGCACGACTTGGGTCAATCCCTTGGTAATTCAGTAAGCTACGGCGGCTATCTACTACGCCTGCTAAGACAAAATCAAAGTCACTACGTGCCGAAATTTTGTGTTGTTCCGCGTCAAAAAGCTCTAGCCAACGCGCACCAATATTTCCTTTACCAAATAACACTAAACCAATGCGTTTTTCTGCACGAAATAAGCTCTGGTGCATCCCTTGAATTAGGTGCTCTGTTTGGTTTGAGCGCAATACCGCCACTAAACTAATCGCATCCTCTGAATGCCAAATAAATTCAACAGGTTGCCCTTTCAGTTCCTCATAAAAACGGTGGCTATGTAGCGGTTTTTTACACACCCCCGCACCGACTAATGCCACCAGAGAAAAACCTTCGCGTAATGATAATGACCCCGGTAAACCGGCTTCTTCAAGAGCATTTAAAGCACTCTCGACAATTTCGGAGGTATAACATAATTGCAGTAAAGAACGGTCATGATGAATACCGCGAGCCAAAGGACGTAATTGAGCTCGTTTAAGTAATAAGTCCACATCTTTGCAAATTTGTTTAAAGTCACGCCCTGTCGCGATGCGCAATTCAATTAAGCACACATCATCATGGCTAGTGACAATTTTTGCTCCTGCACCTGACGCAAGTACCCGCTCAATTTTTGTTGAACCTTGTTCAGGTTGATAGCTACACCTTAATTGCAAATCAATATTACTCACGGAAACAGGCTGTAAAGTGCGTGTGTGTAAAACAGGTGCCGCCAAACGTGCTAATTCACTGGCTTCATCTAGGCGCAGTAAGGGTAACAAACAGGCATCTTTCACCTTGCGAGGGTCCGCGCTATATACCCCAGCGACATCACTCCAAATCGTGACTTTTTCTACATCAGCCAACGCGCCGACTTGTGTTGCAGAATAGTCACTTCCATTACGCCCAAGCAGTACGGTTTCACCTTGCTGATTACGCGAAATAAAGCCTGTCACGACAATACGCCTGTTCGGTAACTGAGTTAGCTGCTGTTGCAATAAATAACGTGATTGGATTTCATCAACCTGTGGTTGTGCCGCGCGTTCGGCGCGTAAAAATAAGCGTGCATCTAACCAAGCGCTCATCATACCTGCCTGTGCAAGCACTTCAGCCATGAGACGCGCAGACCAAATTTCACCATGGCCGACCAATTCTGCATAAGTCGCATCATTTGTGGGTTGATCCAATAATGCACTTAAACGCTCTAAATCGTGAATAAATAGTTGGCTTAATTCTATGGCTTTCTGTTCGGGTAAAAGAGATTCAATTAAATCAAGTTGATAACAGCGTAATGACTGTTGAGCTTGATGAGCTGAAATACGGTCACTTTGGCTTAATTTCAACCAATTAATCAACTGATTGGTTGTACTACCCGCGGCAGAAACCACCATTAAATCACCGGGTTGGCTATAGTTTGCCATAATTGTTGCAACGCGTTGATAGCACTTCGCATCGGCTAAACTGCTGCCCCCAAACTTATGTAACTGGCGGTGGCAAGGAGCCACCTCAACCGCTGTTAGTACACTCATCAAAAAACTCCGCTAACGTTGTGCCGCAACCTTAAATGCGTGGTCTAAGTCTGTGATTAAATCCTGAGAGTCTTCAATTCCCACTGAAATTCTTAGCAAGCTATCTGTGATCCCCGCTTGCGCACGGGCTTCTGCTGACATACCTGCATGCGTCATTGTCGCGGTATGGGAAATCAATGTTTCCACACCACCTAATGACTCCGCTAATGTAAACAAGCTGAGTGAGCGAAGAAAATGGCGAAGTTGTGACTCATCACCTGCAAATTCAAAACTCAGCATCGCTCCAAAGCCTTTTTGTTGTTTTACTGCTATTTCGTGCCCGGGGTGATCTTCTAATGCAGGATAATACAATTTTTTCACTAAAGGCTGTGATTTAAGATATTTTACGATCTCTTGTGCATTTTGCTGCTGCTGTAATACACGTGGAGATAATGTC
This sequence comes from Providencia sp. PROV201, assembly GCF_028479545.1. NCBI lineage: Bacteria > Pseudomonadati > Pseudomonadota > Gammaproteobacteria > Enterobacterales > Morganellaceae > Providencia > Providencia sp. PROV201. The sequence goes on along the minus strand of NZ_JAMPNW010000018.1, from coordinate 66,910 downwards.
CGAATACCTCTCAATAGTAGATAGCTATCAAAAGCGCCCCCAGTAACACCAATATTATTCGCCCACCAAGCAAGCTCTGTTACCCACTTTTCTTCTTTCGCAATCACCACCCCTGCAACGATATCAGAATGGCCATTCAGGTATTTAGTGCATGAATGCACCACAAAATCTGCACCGAGTAAAAGAGGCTGCTGCAAAATTGGGCTTAAAAAAGTATTATCTACAACGACTAATGCACCTACATCATGAGCCAACTGTGCAATATGCTGTATATCAAAAATTCTTAATAGCGGGTTGCTTGGTGTTTCGATTAACACTAATTTGGGCTTTTTCGCTAATGCAGCCTGCAATGCAGATTCATCACTTTGGTCGACAAATTGCACCTGATACGCCCCACGCTGGCTTTGGCTATTAAATAACCGGTAGCTTCCGCCGTAACAGTCATGTGGCGCAACGAGTAAATCCCCCGGTTGCAGAAAAACGGTACATAACAGGTGAAGCGCAGACATCCCACTGTTAGTCATTACCGAACCACTACCCCCCTCAAGTTGTGCCAATGTTTTTTGCACAATATCACGCCCTGGGTTTCCACGACGTGAATAATCATGAGCTCTCGGTTCATTAAAATCAGTAAAATTATAGGTACTGGATAAATAAATGGGAGGCACTACGCAACCAAATTGTTGGTCTTCATTTAATCCATTATGAATTGCGATAGTTGACGGCTTGTAAGTCATAAACGCTTCTCCTGAACAGTGATAGGCTAAATCATACCCATCGGATGTTTGGACGTCAATATATCTAGACGTCTAAACCTCTTTACGTTTATATCAACTAATGGAATAATCAACCTTAATTATGATGTGTAAATTGATAGTCAATCACACAAATCAGCTTAACTTACTAATTTCACAAAAAATATTGTGATAAACTAAGTGAAGTGTCGTCACGTTTGTATGCAGTTCTTCATCCTTGAAAGCTTAGATTAAGTTTCTATTAAAAAGAATGTGCATATTATTTTTAATTATTACTGAAAATATCCAAGGTATCCCATGGCTGAATGGAATGGTGAGTATGTCAGTCCGTATGCTGAACATGGCAAAAAGAGTGAGCAAGTTAAAAAAATCACAGTATCTATCCCATTAAAAGTACTGAAAATTTTAACTGATGAGCGGACTCGTCGTCAGATTAACAACTTACGCCATGCCACTAACAGTGAACTCCTGTGTGAAGCTTTTTTACATGCATTCACAGGCCAACCACTGCCAAATGATGAAGATTTGCGTAAAGAGCGTAATGACGAGATCCCTGAAGCTGCAAAAGAAATTATGCGTGAATTAGGTATCGACCCTGAAACGTGGGAATACTAATCCCAATTAGTCGCCATTACGTGCCTAAAAGTTTTGACTACGTCGCAAGCCTTGCGGCGTAGTTACCCCTCTATATTTCCGCCCAGATACCTATGAATGAGTTTAAATTCAACAAGAACTAGGTAGGCCATTACTCATTTTGCCAAACCTAATCCATTAACATCAAACACTGTTAAAATTGACAGGATAACAACTTAGCTTTTTGTGCTTTTCTGTGTTTTAGTTCTATTTAATTAGCAAATTTAATATTTTAAAAGCAATTTGTTTTGTTTATCAATAATTTGATAATTCCACTTAAATCAATTAAAAGTTATGCCATATAATAGATAAGGATATTTAACTAACTATTAAATGGTAAATAAGCAATGAAAAAAGTAATTTTAGTTTCTCTTTTAAGCCTTACGTTTAGTGGTCTGGCTATGGCATCTAGTAATGGTTTTTATGTTTCTGGAAAATTAGGTACATCTATTCTTAAATTATCAGACCAGAAATGGTCTGATGAAGATGGCAGTGACAATGGTGGCAGCAAAACCAAAGGCGTATTTGGTGGTGGTATCGCATTAGGTTATGACCTGTACGATGCAACTTCTTTACCTCTTCGAACTGAATTGGATATTACTCTACGTGGTAAAGCTTCTTCAAAACATAATTTGAGTAATGAATCTTGGAGTAATGGTAGTTCTTACTATTCCTCTCGCGAAGACGGTAAAAATGATATTACATTAAGTACCTTTATGATTAATACTTATTATGATTTCAAAAATCAGACCAATTTCACACCTTATGTTTCCGTTGGTTTAGGTTTAGCAAGTGTTAAACATAAAGCGCAATATATCTCCTCCGAAGTTAATTCAGGCGGTAGCGAATACGATTCATTCTCTAAATCGAAAACCAACAGTAACTTTGCTTGGAGCTTAGGCTTAGGTTCACAATATGCAATTAATGATAATCTTTCATTAGATTTAAGCTATCGCTTCTTAGATGCAGGAAAATCAGATGTTAGCTATAACGCAGATGGCGAAACGCTCAAGTCCAAAGTGAAAGTACGTAGTAATGACATCATGTTTGGCGTGGTTTACCGTTTCTAACGGCTTATTTTAGGCATTAAAAAAGGGAAACTCAGTTTCCCTTTTTTTTCGCATTCACAAGTTCGATTATTTTTTAGAACCTGGGATGCTGAAACGTTGGTTGAAGCGATCAACACGACCACCAGTCGCAACATCACGCTGTTTACCAGTATAGAACGGGTGGCAGTTACCACAAACGTCCAGGTTCAGCGAGTGACCAGCAGTTGAATTAATTTTCATTACATTACCGCAAGAACAAGTTGCAGTAACTTCTTCGTATTTAGGGTGAATACCTTTTTTCATGGGAGAACCTCTATTAAGGCCGTGTCGCCATTCCAGCCCTAACGCCGGACACCACACGTCGTGTTGATTGAATTTAATATATTGGTAAAAATAGATACCAAAGGCGGCGGATCATACAGAAATTCTGTTTATCGCGCAATGAAAACCGAGTAAATTTTGTGGTACTCTAGTCAACAATCGCTCGCATTATCGCATAAAAAACAGACGGAAAACCAGATATGATCGTCGTTCAGGTGGCTTTACCTGTCCCTTTAAACCGCACATTTGATTATCGCCTTCCTGATAACATGCCACTCCCAGTGATTGGCAGCCGTGTTATGGTGCCATTTGGCAAGCGCCAAGCCCTTGGTATTGTGGTAAAGCACAGCGATAAAAGCGAGTTTGCTGAAGATAAATTAAAAGCCATCGAGTTGGTTCTCGACCACCAAACACTCTTCCCTGATGATATTTGGCAGCTCTTACTGTGGTCTTCTCAGTACTATCATTACCCAATAGGCGAAGTACTCTTCCACGCATTACCCACACTATTGCGCCAAGGTAAACCCGCTGAATTTACCCCTATTTGGCAATGGCAAGTAACGGATGAAGGCTTAGCGGTTGACCTTAATGAACTAAAACGTTCTCCAAAACAGCAGCAAGCTCTTGCACTTTTGCGTCGTAGACCTGTTTATCGCCATCAAGTCAGTGAGCTTGAAATCAGTGAAAGCGCTCTGCAAGCACTGAAAAAGAAAGCTTATATTGATTTACACCCCGTTCAACCGACTAGCGAAAAGTGGCAACCAAGCTTTACAGTTTGTGGTGAAAGGCTGCGCCTTAATAGTGAGCAAGCCACAGCGGTCGGTGCTATACGTGCTGAAGATGACCAATTTTCGCCATGGCTGCTCGCAGGGATCACAGGGTCCGGTAAGACGGAAGTATATCTGAGTGTATTGGAAAATGTCCTTGCCCAAGGTAAGCAAGCTTTAGTTTTGGTGCCTGAAATTGGCTTAACCCCACAAACCATTAATCGTTTTCGTGAGCGCTTCAATGCCCCCGTAGATGTTTTGCACTCAGGGCTTAACGATAGCGAGCGTTTAGCTGTTTGGTTACGCACTAAACAAGGGCAAAATGCCATTATTATTGGTACTCGCTCGGCACTGTTCACCCCTTTCGCCCACCTTGGCATTATTATTATTGATGAAGAGCATGACAGCTCATATAAACAGCAAGATGGCTGGCGTTATCACGCCCGTGATTTAGCTGTTTTCCGTGCTAAAAAGAACAATATACCGATTGTCATGGGGACCGCGACCCCGTCATTGGAAACCTTATTCAATGTTCAACAACATAAATATCGGCAATTAAATCTCACTATTCGTGCCGGTAATGCACGTCCTGCGGCTCAACACCTTATTGACTTAAAAGGCCAGCCGTTAAAATTTGGCCTTTCGCATTTATTGATTCAACATATTAAAGAACACCTTGCACAAAACAATCAGGTGATTTTATTTTTAAATCGTCGAGGTTATTCTCCGACATTAATTTGCCATGAATGTGGTTGGATTGCGGAGTGCCAGCGTTGTGACCACTATTACACCTTGCACCAAAACTTTCATCAATTACGCTGCCACCATTGTGATAGCCAACGCCCAGTGCCTCGCCAATGTCCACAATGTGGTTCAACGCATTTAGTGCCTGTTGGTATGGGAACTGAGCAACTAGAGGAAGGTATCTGTGAACTATTCCCTGATACCCCTGTTACCCGTATTGACCGTGATACCACCAGCCGCAAAGGGGAACTGGAGCAGCATTTAAACCAAGTGCATGAAGGAGGAGCTCGCATTCTTATTGGTACGCAGATGCTCGCCAAGGGCCACCACTTTCCTGATGTCACCTTAGTCGCCTTATTAGATGTCGATGGGGCATTATTCTCGAGCGACTTCCGTGCAGCCGAACGGTTTGCCCAATTATACGTGCAAGTTTCTGGTCGAGCGGGGCGAGCCGGTAAGCAAGGCGAAGTGTTCTTACAAACCCACCATCCCGAGCACCCTCTGTTACTCACACTGCTTGAAGAGGGTTATAATGCATTTACCCAAGAAGCGATGGAGGAGCGTAGGGTCGCGATGTTACCGCCTTATACCAGCCATATATTGATCCGCTCGGAAGATCACAACAACCAAGATTCACGCCAATTTCTGCAAAATGTGCAGCAATATATTGCTGAACATCCCCAAAGTGACGCGAAAATGTGGATCCTAGGCCCTTCGCCGTCGATTCAAGCCAAACGCGGTGGCCGATTCCGCTGGCAATTGCTATTGCAGCACCCTTCACGACTTTATCTACAGCAGTTTATGGCGAAGCGACTGCCAGAAATACTTCAACAGCCAGAAAGTCGCAAGGTAAAATGGAACATTGATGTTGACCCGACGGATTGTTAACTCATTATCCATGCTAAATGATTCATTTTATCTAACCATTTAACGTTATAAACCATACCAATATTTTCTTCGCAGTATGTTGATAAATTTGAATTATTTACCCTATAATGCTAAACAGTCAAATTGAGCATTTTTTATACACATTGAGTTTCATTTATCTTTTTGCCCTTAGAATTATTTTCAAAATTTGCGAAGTAGCTCTAAAAAATGACGCAAGTCACACTTTTTATGCAAACTAGGTAACAGATATTATTGAGAAACCAATTAGAATAACCACTAATAATGACGTACTTGCGCCATTCAAAAAAAGCAAACGATTAAATCAATCTAAGGAAGGCGTTGTGGAAAGTAAAAAACACAATAACACGGCAACAATGAAAGATGTTGCTAGTGCCGCGGGCGTTTCGACAGCGACGGTGTCTAGAACACTCATGAACCCGGAAAAAGTTTCTTTGCAAACACGCCAAAAAGTCGAACAAGCGGTGATGGATGTTGGATATTATCCTCATAACCTTGCTAGAAGCTATAAGCGCAATGAATCAAAAACAATTCTAGTACTCGTTCCTAATATCCGTGACCCTTTCTTTAGTGATGTCGTGTGCGGCATTGAAGAAATCGCAGCTCAAGAAGGCTACTTCGTTTTGATTGGGGACTGCAAACACCAAGAAAAACAAGAAAATGCCTTTATTAACCTCATTATTACCAAACAAATTGATGGCATGGTCTTACTGGGTTCAAATATTCCCTTCGATATCTCAACCGAAGAGCAGAAAAACCTCCCTCCGATTGTGATGGCAAATGAATTCGCCCCTGAACTAAAGCTGCCTACTGTACATATTGATAACCTCACAGCCGCATTTAATGCGACACATTACCTGCAAAAACAAGGCCATAAACTGATTGCTTGTATTGCAGGCCCCAACCATATGCCTTTAAGCCAATACCGTTTAGAAGGTTATAAAAAAGCCATGTTGCGTACAGGCGAAAAATTGCGTGAAAATTATATTATTCGTGGCGATTTTACCCATGAAGGTGGCGCTGAAGCGGTAAAAACATTACTGTCACTTCCTGAACCACCAACCGCAATCTTTTGCCATAGTGACATCATGGCGATTGGCGCGATGTGGCAAGCGAAAAAAATGGGCTTAACGCTCCCAGATGACCTCTCTTTTGTTGGTTTCGATAACTTAGAACAAGCAAAATACACCTTACCAGCCCTAACGACTATCAACCAACCTCGCGCTGAAATTGGTCATCATGCGATGCAATTACTGCTTGAGCAGATCCATGGACACAATGTTAACCCGGGCTCACGTCTCCTAGATTCTGATTTAATCATCAGAGAGAGCACAAAAGCGCCTAAAAGCTAGTCAAAGTTGCTCAGGTTAAGTAACATGTTAAGCCAAATGACGACGAACAATTGATAACTAGTGAATTAATAGCGTGGCACAAAAAGATTATGTAGCTCGAGGGCGCTCATCCGCCCGTAAAAAAAGCAAAGGTAAATCCAAGAAAGCACAAGGACTACCAATGACAACATTGGTTGTCGCTGTCGCGATTGTCGTGCTATTTGTTGGCGGCCTGTTTTACATCACCCAAAATAAAAAGGACACGCCGCAACCCCAAGTTGTCACACCAACAACACCGGGAAGTACGCTTCCACCAAAACCTGAAGAGCGTTGGCGCTATATTAAAGAGCTCGAACGTCGTGGTGTGGATACGCCAAATATTCAACAACCAAGCACAGGTAATAATATTGTGCGCCCATCAGATTTAACACCTGAGCAGCGCCAGCTATTAGAACAAATCGATTCTGATCGACGTCAACCTGTGACCAATTTACAAGAAGTTCCCTCGAATGGTAAACCGGTGCCACGCTCACAAGTGCTCATCAATGAGCCAGCCCAACCTATCGAGCCAGTGCAACGTAAACCGGCGGCTAATATCCCTCCGAAGCTTGAGGCTCAACCAACTGCGCCAGCAGCTCAACCACAAACAGCACCAAGTACTAAACCGGCTAACAGTTTGCAAAACATGATTGTTCAATGTGGTTCATTCCGTACAGCTGAACAAGCCGGGTCTGTACAAGCCACTCTGGCATTTTCAGGTATTGAAAGCCGTGTAAGTGCAGGTGGTGGTTGGCACCGTATTGTTTTAGGCCCTTATTCCAAGTCCACTGCCGAAAAAATGCGTGACCGCGCAGCAAGTGCAGGTGTTTCTGGTTGTATTCTTCGTGCGTCTGGGGGTTGAAAAACCTCAGCGCCCCCCCCATGTACTGTTTTAATGTACTCATGAGCGGTACTTTGTGTCTTCAACCTAGTTCAAGTGATAGTTAATTAAACAACTATCACTTGAATTTAATCTTTTGAAAATCACATTCAACCGCATTCTTTTTTGTAATAAAACCAGGGGCTAACTCATGACAACAATCGTAAGTGTTCGCCGTAATGGCCAGGTCGTAATTGGTGGTGATGGACAGGCGACGATGGGTAATACCGTCATGAAAGGCAATGTCCGCAAAGTTCGCCGTTTATACAACGACAAAGTCATTGCCGGATTTGCCGGTGGCACCGCAGACGCATTCACATTATTTGAACTGTTCGAGCGCAAACTCGAACTTCATCAGGGCCATTTAACCAAAGCAGCCGTTGAACTTGCTAAAGATTGGCGTACTGACCGCATGCTTCGTAAATTAGAAGCCTTATTAGCTGTCGCTGATGAACACACTTCACTGATCATTACAGGTAATGGTGATGTAGTTCAACCGGAAAACGACTTGATTGCTATTGGCTCCGGTGGCCCATATGCGCAATCAGCCGCACGTGCTTTGTTAGAAAATACAGACTTAAGCGCTAAAGAAATCGCTGAAAAAGCGCTCGCTATTGCGGGTGATATCTGTATTTACACCAACCATAACGTCAACTTTGAAGAAATTTCTTCAAAATCATAAGGATTTAGTATGTCCGAAATGACTCCACGCGAAATTGTCAGCGAACTCGACAATCATATTATTGGCCAAAATAAAGCCAAACGTTCTGTTGCGATTGCTCTGCGTAACCGCTGGCGCCGTATGCAGTTAAACGAAGTATTACGTCACGAAGTCACACCAAAAAATATTTTGATGATTGGGCCAACAGGGGTGGGTAAAACTGAAATTGCTCGCCGCCTTGCGAAATTAGCCAATGCGCCATTTATCAAAGTCGAAGCGACCAAATTTACTGAAGTCGGCTATGTAGGTAAAGAAGTTGACTCCATCATTCGCGATTTAACTGATTCAGCCGTTAAAATGGTGCGTTTGCAGTCTATCGAGAAAAACCGCTATCGTGCTGAAGAAATGGCTGAAGAGCGTATTTTAGATGTGCTTATCCCACCAGCAAAAAATAACAGGGGGCAGTCTGAGCCAACGGATGAGCATTCCCCAGCTCGCCAAGCATTCCGTAAAAAATTACGTGAAGGCCAATTAGACGATAAAGAAATTGAAATCGAAGTTGCGGCCTCCCCTATGGGCGTTGAAATTATGGCGCCTCCGGGCATGGAAGAGATGACAAACCAGTTACAATCCATGTTCCAAAACTTAGCAGGCCAAAAACAAAAACCTCGTAAGATGAAAATCAAAGAGGCATTCAAACTGCTCGTTGAAGAAGAAGCGGCTAAATTAGTCAACCCTGAAGAACTGAAAGAGCAAGCGATTGAAGCCGTTGAACAAAATGGTATTGTTTTCATCGATGAGTTCGACAAAATTTGTAAACGTGGTGGACAAAGTTCAGGCCCAGACGTATCCCGTGAAGGGGTTCAACGTGATTTGCTGCCATTAATCGAAGGCTGCACCATTTCCACTAAACACGGGATGGTCAAAACTGACCACATTCTGTTTATTGCTTCAGGTGCATTCCAAGTTTCGAGCCCATCAGACTTGATCCCTGAGCTCCAAGGTCGTCTACCAATTCGTGTTGAGCTACAAGCGCTGACCACTGAAGATTTTGTACGAATTTTGACGGAACCAAACGCTTCATTAACTGAACAATATAAAGCGTTAATGGCAACAGAAGGCGTGAATATTGAATTCACAACTGACGGTATTCGTAAAATTGCAGAATCAGCATGGCAAGTGAATGAGTCAACCGAAAATATTGGTGCTCGTCGCTTGCACACGGTGCTTGAACGCTTAATGGAAGATATTTCTTTCGATGCCAGTGACCGTAACGGGCAAACTATCCAAATCGATGCAGACTATGTCAAACAGCACTTAGATGAGCTGGTGGCAGATGAAGACTTAAGTAGATTTATTTTATAATCTTATTAATTATCTGGTTTTCATGTATCCTTAATATACATCGACTAAAGTGCAGCTTTTATCGCTGCACTTTTTTCTATGAAATATTCTGCCCATTGCATTGAAAATACTAAGGTATTCATCTATATGATGGGTTATTAAACTATCAAGAACACGTCTCTAAAGAGTTTGAATTATAGGTAACTGCATGCAGTCGACATCCACAACAATAAGTCGTAAACAAGCTTGGATTGAAAGTCTCCGCCCTAAAACCCTACCATTAGGGGTGATTGCGATTGTGACAGGCTCTGCACTCGCTTATTTAACGAATAATTTTAAATGGCCCGTCGCTTTATTAGCACTTATCACCGCGGGGTTATTACAGATTTTATCAAACCTTGCGAATGACTATGGTGATGCGGTCAAAGGCTCTGATACGGCTGAACGTATTGGTCCATTACGCGGCATGCAAAAAGGCGTTATCACGCAAGCAGATATGAAAAAGGCGCTCAAGCTAAATATTACAGCAGCCTGCCTTTCTGGCTTACTCTTAATTATTGTCGCCTGTGAAAAACCAGAGGATGCCATTGGTTTCGTCGCATTAGGGCTTATTGCTATCTTAGCTGCCATTACCTATACCGTTGGCAAGAAACCATATGGATACCTAGGGCTAGGGGATATTTCTGTCTTGATCTTCTTTGGCTGGCTAAGTGTTATTGGGACTTATTATTTACAGGCTAATAGTTTTAATATCATCACTGTCCTGCCCGCAACGGCCTGTGGGTTGCTCTCTGTCGCGGTATTGAATATCAATAATATGCGTGATATCGAAAATGATATTAAAGCAGGCAAAAACACCTTAGCGGTGCGCTTAGGCCCCCAAGGCGCTCGCATTTACCACACTATTATTATAGTTACGGCTATTTTATGTTTGGCCTTTTTTAATCTAATTTATTTGCACGGATGGAGCGGTTGGTTATTTTTACTTGCTGTACCGATGTTAATGAATCATTTACGCCGTGTTCTGAGTGACCCTACGCCAGAAGGTATGCGTCCTTTACTGGAAAATATGGTAAAAGCCGCGCTCGTGACTAACGTTTTATTCTCTATCGGCGTTGTGATGAGCAAATAATAATCACTATTTGTCGTTTTTTTGACTTTTTCCGCCTATTTTTAGGTGGGTAGCTTTGCCAAGTACGGTTCAAAAGGGATATACTGGTTACCTCTTGCAGCAAAAAAGACCTAACTCCTATGAAATATGATACTTCCGAACTCTGCGATATATACCAAGAAAGCGTTAACGTGGTAGAACCCCTTTTCTCCAACTTTGGTGGACGTACTTCATTTGGCGGTCAAATCATTACGGTTAAGTGTTTTGAAGATAACGGCCTAGTGTATGATTTGCTGGAAGAGGATGGTTCTGGCCGTATTCTACTGATTGATGGCGGCGGCTCTGTCCGTAAGGCACTCATTGATGCTGAAATTGCAAGGCTAGCCGTTGAGAACCACTGGGAAGGTATTGTGGTTTATGGTGCAGTCCGTCAAGTTGATGCACTGATGGAGCTTGATCTCGGTATTCAAGCCATTGCTGCGATGCCTGCTGGTTGCCCTGATGAAGGTATTGGGGAAAGTGATATCCGAGTCAACTTTGGTGGAGTCACCTTCTTCTCTGGTGATTACCTCTATGCCGATAACACCGGTATTATCCTTTCTGAAGAGCCATTAACACCTTATGAGAACGACGGTTTCGTTGAAGATGACAATATCGACGCATAATCCGTTAAAAATTCTATAAATAAGGGCTGCAATGATTTGCGGCCCTTATTTTTATCTCAATCGGGCGAAAAGACGAAGCCAACCCTGTGACAACGTGAGGTATGACGAAAGTTTCTCTAAAGCCTACAGCGTAAGGTATAACAAAAATTTCTCTAAATAATTCGTGTTGTAGATAGGCGGCAAAGTCGATAAGACCCTAGGGGCATACATAAGTATGTGACTAGGGCGAAGAGACGAAGCCAACCCCCTACAATGTGAGGCATAACAAACATTTCTCTAAATAATTCGTGTTGTAGGTAGGCGGCAAAGTCGATAAGACCCTAGAGGCATATAACGTCTGTGACTAGGGCGAAGAGACGGAGCCAACACCCTACAATGTGAGGCATAACAAATATTTCTCTAAATAATTCGTGTTGTAGGTAGGCGGCAAAGTCGATAAGACCCTAGAGGCATATAACGTCTGTGACTAGGGCGAAAAGACGAAGCCAACACCCTACAATGTGAGGCATAACAAATATTTCTCTAAATAATTCGTGTTGTAGGTAGGCGGCAAAGTCGATAAGACCCTAGGAGCATACATAAGTATGTGACTAGGGCGAAGAGACGAAGCCAACACCCCTACAACGCGAAGTATGACGAGAAATTACACTTCTTCCATCTTACCGAGCAAAGTGCGCAGACGCTCTTGCCAAGCTTGCTGCTCTTGCTTTAACTGTTCATTTTCACGCACCAGTGAATCTGTGCCTGATTTTGCTGTTTCCAGTTCTTGGCTTAACGCACCATTTTTATCTTTTAATTCATCGATTTCCATTTGTAACAGTGTGATTGTATCAATCGCTTGTTGAACTTTGGATTCGAGTTTCTCAAATACTTCAAATGACATAATTCTGGTCTCCCTTATCAGCTTTTACACGATTGTAAGTAGCATGATCCTCTGTGTCCAGTTCCTTCCTTCTGAATCGTCATAACTTTCATTAAGAAACACTGGTCAGATCACATCACAAAGGTCGAATCCATCACTATTTTTGATTGTTTTGTTTCGCTTTAGTGATGTAACACACACTTTTCAATTTCGATATTTCTCGTTTATGTTCTTTAACGATAAATTTACAGTTAATGATTTTCGATTAGAAAATCTTAACTTAAAAAAACATTACAATATTTTTCATTTTCGTAGGATAGAAACATATGAGCCAAATGACGACTACATCACTCACGGGTCAGTGCATCTCAGAGTTTTTAGGGACTGCGTTACTGGTCTTTTTTGGTCTAGGTTGCGTTGCTGCCGTTAGGATAGCGGGCGCACAACTAGGCTTGTGGGAAATAAGTATTATATGGGGCTTTGGCGTTGCTTTAGCCGTTTACCTAACCGCTGGCACCTCAGGTGCCCACCTAAACCCAGCTGTCACCCTGGCACTATGGCTGTTTGCGTGTTTTGATAGACGCAAAGTCGTGCCTTATATCATCGCACAGATGCTAGGTGGCTTCTTTGCTGCCGCATTAGTCTACTCAATGTATTCCCCTGTATTTTTCGATTACGACCAAGTCCATCACATCATTAGAGGCTCACAAGAAAGCTTATTTACTGCGGGTGTTTTCTCTACCTACCCAGCCCCACAAATTAGTGTTCCTCATGCATTCTTTATTGAGGTCATTATTGCGGCCATTCTTGTTTGTTTAATACTCGCGTTAACTGATGATGGCAACGGTGTTCCTCGTGGCCCACTCGCGCCATTGTTAATCGGTATTTTAATTGCCGTCATCGGTGGGTCATTTGGCGCGCTCACAGGGTTCGCACTTAACCCTGCTCGTGACTTTGGTCCAAAGGTTGTGGCTTACCTCGCAGGTTGGGGTGATATTGCCCTGACTGGTGGCCGCGATATTCCGTATTTCCTTGTCCCATTGACAGCACCTATTGTTGGTGGTCTGCTAGGCGCATTCGCCTATCGCAAACTGATTGGTCGCCACTTACCTTGCATGGTATGTGAAGAAGAGGCCAAAACAGAAACATTATCCGTTAAAAACACCAAATCCTCGGAACAGGCTTAAATTATGACAACTGAAACCACTATTGCGAAAAAGTATATTGTTGCACTCGACCAAGGCACAACCAGCTCACGCGCTGTTGTACTCGACCATGATGCAAATATTGTCAGCATTTCACAACGTGAATTCACCCAAGTTTATCCTAAACCAGGTTGGGTGGAACATGACCCAATGGAAATTTGGGCATCACAAAGCTCAACACTTGTAGAAGTACTCGCTAAAGCGGATATTCGTACTGATGAAGTCGCTGGCATTGGGATCACTAACCAACGTGAAACCACCATCGTATGGGAAAAAGCCACAGGTAAGCCTGTTTATAATGCGATTGTATGGCAATGTCGCCGTACTGCTGATTTTTGTACGCATCTAAAACAAAATGACCGCGATTTAGAAGAGTATATTCGCCAAAATACGGGGCTGGTTGTTGACCCCTATTTCTCCGGTACAAAAGTAAAATGGATTTTAGATAATGTTGAAGGCGCACGTGAACGCGCAGAGAAAGGCGAATTACTGTTTGGGACAGTGGATACTTGGCTCGTTTGGAAAATGACACAAGGCCGTGTTCATGTCACCGACTACACCAATGCCTCTCGAACTATGTTATTCAATATCCGTAACCTTGAGTGGGATGACAAAATTCTCAAAGCGCTCAATATTCCACGTGCAATGCTCCCTGAAGTACGCCCCTCTTCCGAAGTCTACGGGCAAACCAATATTGGGGGGAAAGGTGGGACTCGTATCCCAATTTCAGGGATGGCGGGAGACCAACAAGCCGCTCTATACGGCCAACTGTGTGTAAAACCGGGTATGGCTAAAAACACTTATGGAACCGGCTGTTTTTTACTGCTAAATACAGGGGAAACCGCAGTACGTTCAAATCATGGCCTACTGACAACTATCGCGTGCGGTCCAAAAGGCGAAGTCAATTATGCCCTTGAAGGTGCCGTTTTCGTAGGCGGTGCATCTATTCAATGGCTACGCGATGAATTGAAATTGATTGATGAATCGACTGACTCTGAGTACTTTGCCACTAAAGTGAAGGACAGTAATGGCGTGTATGTTGTTCCCGCCTTTACAGGCTTAGGCGCACCATATTGGGACCCGTATGCGCGTGGCGCTATTTTTGGCCTAACGCGTGGCGCAAATCGCAACCATATCATTCGTGCAACCTTAGAGTCCATCGCTTATCAAACCCGTGATGTACTTGATGCAATGCAAGCAGACTCTGGTGAACGCTTAAAAGCACTGCGGGTTGATGGGGGCGCTGTCGCCAATAACTTTTTAATGCAATTCCAGTCAGATATTTTAGGTACTCCTGTTGAGCGTCCTGAAGTGCGGGAAAGCACCGCGTTGGGCGCCGCTTACCTTGCAGGCTTAGCAGTTGGTTTCTGGAGTAATCTTGATGAGTTACAGAGCAAAGCGACCATTGAGCGTGTATTCAAACCGGGTATCGAAACAACAGAACGTAATTTCAAATACGAAGGGTGGAAAAAAGCCGTAGCACGCGCCCAAGAGTGGGAAGACCGCGGCTAGTCTATTTTTAACCACATTTATTTTTAACCCCCCAAGGCCATATAATTTATATGGCCTTTCCTCTTTCCCCTGTCCACTTCCCCTATAAATATCACTTTTTCCTAATAACTAATTAGTTAATCAATGAAAGTGTAGTTATTAAAACAATAATAAATTAGACCGTTTTTTTGAGTTTATCTAGAATAACATTCCAATAAAATTCAAAATTAACCCTCAAAAAATGGATTATGGTAATGGATAACCTTAAAATATTTGCTGATGAGATACAGCAAGGTAACTTACAACTAGGATGGTATAAAAAAGGGAGAGTGGTAGTTATTCAGCAAGATACCACCTTGATAAATGCATTAAAGGATAACCCTGAACAATCAGCTGACGGCGAAAAAGCATTTAAGTTATTCAGTTGGTTAAGTGATAAGCCCCGTTTAGCGGGTGAAAATAAAAAAACCTATGTATTGAGTGCGCTCGGCACTAAATATTTCTCCGGCTTTAGTTTCCATACGAAGCAAAATCTGTTTGTTGAAAGTTTTAATTCACCCCATGAATGGATTGATGGAGAAACCAGAGCACAAGCTCAGCTCGCTGATTTATTACTACCAAGCGGGCAATGGCATCGTCATTATAGCATCGTAGTCTTACCCGAAAATGCCAATGACAAGCAAATCAATCTCGTTCGCCACTGGTTGGAACTCACAGGTGGGAGTTTATTGATAGTCAAAGATAAACACAAAAAACCCTCAGCTTCTACTCAACAACTCATTGATGAACTTCGCCCAGTAGAACACATTGCATTAACCAATAACACCTTAGAAAATCACAATTTCCAGCAAGCCATCCACCTACCACCCTACACAATAAACTCATTGAAGCTAACCGATGAGTTACGGGAGAACAGCCAGTTTTTTTCAATAACTATAAAAAATACAAATAATAACAGTGTATTATCTTTACATGACATCCCAATTACAGAAACGTCGTCTTGGCAACAGATTGCCCATTCCATCGAAACTGATGTTAATAAAATGATGGCAGTAAATCAGCTTCCTGCAGTTAAAATCAGCTATGAAAAGAATACCTTAAAACTTGTCGGTGAAAATATCATTTTTCGCCAGTTCCAATTGAAACAAACAAAACAGGCAATTTCTCGATATAATACGCAAGAAAGTGTTCCTCAAATTCTACCTATTTTAGTCGCAGAAAACCCAGATGAGCTTCCTAATCATTTAGTTGTGGGTGCCATAACAGGAAAACTGCCAAATAATCCTCACATTAAGGGTTACAAAATCCTTGAACAGCCTAAATTTGGCCGACTAACACTAAATAGCACCACCAATGAGTGGCAATATATTGCCAATAACGCAAAATTTGAAACCCACTCAGATCAATTTGATTTTATCGCCATGCTACCTAATGGCCAGCAATCACAGCCACTTTCCATTCAGTTACAAACTGAAAATGCACCGCAACTCCGCATTCCAGGGAAGCGTACGTTTTCTGTTCCAGACCCGATCTACCATGAACCTCAACGACGTTACAACCCCACACCAAGCGATATGAAAGTCCATAATATTCAACTTGCGCAGACTCACTTGCAGAATATGACGGATAAACATATGAGCTTAACGGCTAATCGCTGGGCACTATTGAATGTGGAGATCACCAGCGAAACGGCGGCAAACTCCCCCGATATTGAAGCTATTGTCAGTAGCAAAGAAAGAAAAATATTAGGTCGAGTGAGACTCACTGGCCCAAACCATCTGCCAAAAACATTAACCGCGTTTCCCCAACAAATGAATGTCTCTGCGCAAAATTGGCATCAGCAACGTTTTACAGCACCGCTAAAAGGTGAGTGGATACAACCGGATATCAACATTATAGTCACGGTTAATGGCAAACCCATTATCACCGAAGAAACCAACCAATATGGTTTGTTCTCCCCAAATGTTACCCTTGATAACCACTTAATTGTTCATGTTGATAGCCACAGTTTATATCAACAAGGTCATGGTGTTTATTCATCCTCCCCGCTCAGTTGGGGAAAAGAAGCCGCGACAATCTTACCTGTTGGACAACTCACATTGTATAGCGCTCCTGCTACAGTGAGTCACCCAAGCTTAACGCCATATTTTAGCTCTTCCAATAGTAAAGCTATCCCTCTTATTCATCCTCATTATGATAACCCTGAAGAAATTGGCTACCACCCCAGCGCACAAATTTATTGGGCTTACAATAATAGTAAGAAATACCAAACTGCTAACAATGCTAATTGTGACTATCAATATACCGCAGTTGAAATCTTGCCTTCGAGTGTTGGCACGGCGCTATTAGGACTAGCATCACCTAACCACGGTGGTGGAGTTCACGAACCCAACGTGATGTTTCATGAAGTTTTTGGTCACGGCCTTGACTTGCCTCATACCGATATGAAAGATCGCAATAATCAGCCAACATACCCTTACAGTTATTATAGTCACGGTAAAAACCCAGCCTATAACCAATCTAGGCAATATTATGTCACTTATCACGATCTCCACAGTCACTTACAACAAGCCATGCCAACCATGCTTTCCAGCTTTGTTCCTTTTCGAAGTGGTGCTTATGATGCCTTCTTGCCTCACGCAGATGCCTATAACCAAAAAATTCACCAATTTTTAAGTGGAAGAGTACGCTGGCAATATAATAAAACGAAAGGGGAAGATACCGAAGATGGCGGGTTTGCAGGTGACGGTTTTTATCAGCGCTGGGATCAAACCAATAAACAATGGGTCACACTAACTCAACAAAATTACGCTGAGTATTATAAACTAACGCAAATTGAACAATTTCCTCATCAGCGCGATGTACCGATTTATTGGATACAGCACCAATTTGCCAAAATGGCGGATAATACCCTTCATCCTTATAGCACTATCACCGTTGATCGTACCATAGGAAACCTCCCCGCTGACTACCATAATCTAAAAACGGGGGGTGGCCGCCCATATGATATTTATGGTGACTATGCATTAACTGTCACTTATGCGACTCCAAATGGGTTATTAACCGAGGTATTACAAATTCCACACGCAGTGAGCTTCAATATTGCAGATAAAGGCGAATTGGTTCGGTTTACTGTACATGAATTAAACTACAAAAATGAGATGGGTTCGTTGCTCTCCCACTATAGCAACCCAAATTCATTAGCGAATCGTCTATTTGCAGAGCATGATGGCCAAACAGTCCCTAACCAATTGTTACTCGATAATTATTGGCAAGGAACCCCTATTTACTGGGCTGCAACAGAAGAAGGCTTAATTGATTTTTCGACAGGTAAAGTCAACACCGACAAAATCACCTCAAACAGTGCGCTCTACGCTAAATGGGTTGAAAATGGCCGCCTACATCAACAATATTTTTCATTATCTGACCCATTTGGCCAAAAACGGCAAGTTGATACTTCTGTGAAGTTTATTGCGCTCAATCACCTTGATACTCACACAATGGATTACTCCACGAGACCTGATGTGCTCTACTGCACAGCGGAGCAACCTTTAGTTGCAGATGTAAATTTCGAACAAACGGTTGATATTACTCACTTAAACTTGCCTGATGGCCAGTACGCTTTTTGGGTCACACTATGGACAAGTGATGCTCAGAAACAAGTTCAAGAAAATGTGCCAGCAGAAGAGTGGTATTTTTCAGTACAACAAAATCAATTAACAATAAAAGGCACAATAGACAGTACCCCAGAACTAAAACTGGATGGAATACTCATTCATATCGACCAACACTTGCAGGACAATGCGATACCAAAATTGGTTTGGCTCCAACAAGACTATAAAAACCCAGTGGGACAATTAGCAGAGAATACAGAATTTCTAGATCACAACCGACCGGTAATATTTAATTCAGGAGCCATTTTGCCAGAGTTAATATCATCAATACCTGAAGAGGAACCTAGCTCTTTTTATTCATCAACACAATCAATTCCGCAACATAAGCAAGCTGATATACTACTCAGCGCGTAATCTAAAGGTCAGTCTGTCTTTTCACAGCCTGACCTTCTTCCCATTAGACAGTCCGTTCTGAATGCGCCATTCGTTTAGCGAGTGGTAGCCAGCACAGTAAAATGAGTACTGACATTAAAAACATCAACAACCCGAGGCTAAACTGTCCGTTCTGCGGTAACAACGCAGAAACCCAAGTTGCAACACCTGAACCGACATTTTGCAAGCCACCAACGAGTGCGCCCGCAGCCCCTGCCAAATAAGGGAAAGGCTCCATTGCCCCTGTCGTTGCTAACGGAAATAACATACCTGCACCAAAGAAAAACACCGCTGCGGGTACTAATAATGTCCAGGTATTCATAACGCCAAACCAACCAGGTACCCACATCATAAAACCAGCCAATAAACAAACAAGCACTGAATGCCACATCAAATTATAAAACGTTTTTCCCTCTCGCCCTGCATACCAAGCACCAAAGAAAGCGGCAGGAATAGGCAAGATAAATAAGATACTTACGGTGATGCTATTTAGCCCCAATACACCGCCCATCAATACACCGCTACTGGCCTCAAACACTGCTATTCCAGCTAATGCACCCACTAACATAGCAAGATAAGAGAGAAATGAGCCACTCGATAATAACTCTCTATATGATGCGATCATTTTATGCTTTTCAGGTGAAACGGGGCGTGTTTCTGGTAACCAACGATACATACTTAATAATACAGAAGCACCTAAGACAAATAGGAAAATATAACAAGCATGCCACCCCCAGAAATGCGCCAATATTCCGCCAAACATTGGAGCTAATAATGGGCTCACTAATATTCCCATATTTAATAAACTATTTGCATAACGCAACGCAGTGCCTTTATATAGGTCACGAGGCATGGTTCTTGCCATCACACCCGCAACACCCGTTCCTAGGCCCTGCAACCCACTCGCTATAGTGAGTACATTTAATGTTGGCGCAAAAATTGCCACAATCGTTGAAAATAAGAAAATAGTTAAACCCGTTAAAATAACAGGTCGGCGACCAATTCGGTCAGAGAGCGGCCCATAAACTAACTGCGAAAAACCATAAGAAAATAAATAAGCCGCCATCACTTGTTGAACAGCACCAGATGGCTCATTAAAATAAGCGGCAATTTCAGCAATGACAGGAACATAAATAGTTTGTGTCATTTGGCCGACCGCTGCCAATGCAATTAGCATCAATAGCAAATTAAAATGTTCCAGTTTTCTCATTTTTCTCTCAAATACATCCAATAATGCAAAAACACTCTATTTCGGACACAAAATAACGCTGCATTATTTCATTGTAATAACGCAAAATTATTTAGGTGCTTAATTATCAATATAAAAATACTGCTCTACGCTTTCATGTCATTTTAAATAAATAGCAAATAATGCGTTTTGCTTGAGTGTGACTAAGATAACAAAAGCTGCCATCTTTTCGTAGTAGTACGACATTTTATATTTTCCGCTAATGGCAGTAATATTCGCCAGCATTGTCAACATAACTGTACATTGAACTTTAAAACTTACCAATTCCAAGAATAAAACACTGAAACACATTATCGATAAGCATAAATAATGAACTGTTTTAGTATTAAATCCTAGTAAACCAGACTTTGGCTCATTTATATCAAAAATGAGTTATTTCTAAGATAGTCGATTTTAAAATATGAAGAGGTGGGATTTATGGCAAATTGGGTAACAGGAACAGTGATTGAAGCCAGATTTTGGACCGATTCATTATTCAGCCTTGTCATCAAGGCCCCGATTAAACCCTTTACCGCAGGGCAATATGCAAAACTTGGACTAGAGATCGAAGGGGTTCGTGTTCAGCGAGCTTACTCTTATGTCAACGCACCCAGTGATGACCGACTTGAATTTTATTTTGTCATCGTTCCCGAAGGAAAACTTAGCCCCAAACTAGCGCAATTAAAACCGGATGATACGTTGCAGATCACGGATGAAGCCACGGGTTTCTTCGTGCTAGACGAAATACCTGAATGTAAAAATTTGTGGATGTTATCAACAGGTACCGCAATTGGGCCTTTTTTGTCCATCTTACAGGAGGGTAAAGACCTTGAGCGTTTCGAGAAAATTGTTTTACTTCACGCTGTCCGTTATGAGAAAGATTTAAGTTATTTACCCTTAATGAAAAAGTTGGAACAACAATACCAAGGAAAATTAAAGATTGTCACCGTAGTGAGCCGGGAACAATGTGCGGGTTCATTATATGGTCGGGTTCCAGCTTTAATTGAGGATCATGAACTCGAAAACACTGTTGGCTTAACACTTTCGCCTGACACTTGTCACGTCATGTTGTGTGGCAACCCTGAAATGGTCAGAGATACTCGTGATACGCTGAAAAATAGCCATGGGATGGTTAAACACTTGCGCCGCAAGCCTGGCCATATATCTAGTGAACAATATTGGTAATGTCATACACTACCCTGATGCATCTTCAGGGTAGCATTTATGCTATATGGTATTCGCGCTATAGATAATCTACTGTTTCTGTTTCTTCACCATAGTGATTAACACCATCCATTCCCACAAAAGCCCCACAATCGAGTACCATTATCATAGTAATTAATAATGGTAAGAAACGCCCTATCCCCCATTGCCACACAGGTTCAAATTGGCTGACATCGATTGAAAAAAGTGCAAATGCCAATAAAATTAACGCAAACCATCCCCCCGATTTCCCACGGTCGTGTAAACGCTTCACAAAGATAGCCGCCAAAGGATAAAGTAGTAAAATAAATAACGAGATAGCAAGCGTTTCAGAAAATAGCAGTGCATTTTGTAACAGGGCAACGGCGGTCATTAAAATAAAAATGACTGCAATACCTACCCAAAATGGCCGGCGACCGATACGGCCTTTGAAGGAAAAAGCCCATTGTTGTAATGTCATTACCTATAATCCTGATACAATGTGGAAAACTAAAAATGAGTGGCTCAAAAATGACCCAAACTTTATTTCGCTCGGTATACGCCATCATAACCATTTTTGTGCTTAGTGCGCCACAACTGGCTTTCGCTCAGAAAGTCCCCACTTTGCCAGATACCGATTTCAAAGTCGCCTATTTAGCCCCTGACGCCCCCTCTTTTGAGTTGACTATTCCTGAGCTGCGCAATCAATTCAATCATGAATATAAAGATTTATATCTCCATGAATATAAAGTCATTACGAGTCAGGATATCTCCGCTCCTTACATTCGCGCGGCCTCTCGTATTAACCAACAGATATACTCCTCAGCAGTGTTAGAGCGTGGTAGTGAAAAAATTAAAAGTTTACAGATCACATTACTACCGTCTGATAACCCACAAGAAAACCAAAAAAACCGGCAATTAATGGAAAGTTATACCATGGCAATGGTCCGTATATTTTCCCCTGAAGTTTCACTGGATAAAGCCCCTGAGCTTACGGAAGCCTTAAATAAATTTATTGCCAATAATAGTACAACTCACGCGGAAGAAGCTCGATTAGGTACGTTAAGGTATATTTTAGTAAAAAGTGACAATAATGTGCTTACTTTTGCTGTTGAACCGATTAAGCTAGAACAACAAACACCCTAAACTGACTGTGATCACGCTCTAAGAACAAGCATGATAAAAAGCAAAGCTATTATTATCCATTGTTCTTATAATGCAGAAGGTGAATGGCGACAACATTGTCACATTGCGCGTGTAACATAAGCGTGTGATGAATAACTTATTGATTAATCATTCAAACTCTCTGGTTGGAGGAAACAACATGCGACATCCATTGGTAATGGGTAACTGGAAACTGAACGGCAGCACACAGATGGTCAATGACCTCATCGCTGGCTTGCGTAATGAACTCAGCAGCGTTGATGGCTGTGGTGTGGCTATTGCACCACCTGCACTTTATTTGACCCAAGCTAAACATGCGTTAGCAGGTAGCCGTATTGCATTAGGTGCACAAAACGTTGACGTTAACCTATCAGGTGCATTTACAGGTGAAACCTCTGCTGAAATGTTAAAAGATGTTGGCGCCAAATACATCATTATCGGCCACTCAGAACGTCGTACCTATCACAACGAAAGTGATGAATTTGTCGCTAAGAAATTTGCGGTATTAAAAGAGCAAGGCCTGATCCCAGTACTGTGTATTGGTGAAACTGAAGCTGAAAATGAAGCTGGTAAAACTGAAGAAGTATGCGCTCGCCAAATTGATGCCGTATTAAATTCTTTAGGTGCGGAAGCTTTCCAAGGTGCCGTTATCGCCTATGAGCCAATCTGGGCTATCGGTACAGGTAAATCAGCAACACCTGCACAAGCACAAGCAATCCATAAATTTATTCGTACCCATATTGCGAAAAAAGATGCAGCCATTGCTGAACAAGTGATCATCCAATACGGTGGTTCTGTTAATGCCAACAATGCAGCAGAGCTATTCACTCAACCAGATATCGATGGTGCCTTAGTGGGTGGAGCTTCTCTGAAAGCTGACGCTTTTGCTGTAATTGTTAAAGCTGCAGCTGAAGCAAAAAGAACAAAATAAGGTTATTTTAACACCTTGAGATTAACCGCCAATATTGGCGGTTTTTTGTTTTTATTAACTCTGTTATTCATAAAAATTTCATATCAATAACCTTACTCCCATAATAATTACCAGAAAATAATTACCACCAAACAATATAATTGAAATTTGATTTTTAAAAAAATAAATTGAAATTAATTAAATTCGAAATAAATTAATAAACGAATGATTAAAAACTCAGAAATAAATCATTAATAAAAATATTCATCAATTTGAAACAAAATAAAAACACCATAAATAACAGTAAATTGAAAGGGGCTTCAATTTCATTTTATCTATACCACTTATCCTCTATTAAATAATAACGGTAGACAACCTATAAAAGTTAATTCACATTTAATCTCGCTAATCGCTCAGCTAGATAATTAACATTAATAACTTTTACCTTGAAGGATAAATATGAAATATATAGTTGGTTTAATCTATAGCATCATAACTATATTCCCTGCAATTTGTTTTTCTGAATCAAACGATGACTCTTGGCGAGTTAATACTAATATTTATTTGGAAATAGAAGAATACCAAGGTCAGCGTGATTCATTCAAAAATAGAGTCTACGATAAAATCAGCACAGTTGGCCAATTAAAGCTATACAACCCTAAATCTGACTGGCGTTTTACCCTAGATCATCGTGAATCCTTAAGGAATCATGGTCGCAATTTCTCAACCTCACGGGATTCTTACATTCGGAACCGCACGCAAATTGATGCTATCAAGCAAATTATCAACACCTCAAAATCAGACTTAGAACTTGGTTTTCGTTACAGAAAAGAGTCAAACGATGTGGAGCCTAACAGCAAAGCACGTTCTTCGAATCGTTTATATGGCTTAACCCCTGCCGGTGAGTACCGTTTCAACGATGATTGGTCTTTTAACTTTTGGCTCTCTTATCTTTATTACAGCAATTATTTCAACGACAGTAGCCATGAAGCAGAAACCGAATATGGCGTGACTTATAAATATTCAGATGCATTAAAAGCAAAACTCACTGTTTATATTGATAACCAATGGGATAA
Source organism: Providencia sp. PROV201 (assembly GCF_028479545.1). Classification (NCBI taxonomy): domain Bacteria; kingdom Pseudomonadati; phylum Pseudomonadota; class Gammaproteobacteria; order Enterobacterales; family Morganellaceae; genus Providencia; species Providencia sp. PROV201. Next base: position 42,540 of record NZ_JAMPNW010000018.1, on the reverse strand, counting down.
ACATTTCAGTACCCGCTTTTTACAATCACAAGTTCGCGCTTACTTACCCATTACCATTAAACCCAACTGGAAAATTACACCGTATGTACGCTATTTCTTACAAGAAAATACCTATGACAAAAATAATTATTTAACCCAGGAAATTAAAAATGGCTTCCGCATTGGCTCCCGCGTGGAATACAAAGCTACACCATCTCTAACTTTATGGAGTGAACTCGCCTATGAGCCTTCAACATGGAAATCGCCTAAAAAGAATGGGATCACGTCAGGGTATGATAACAAGCAAACCCTATATCTCGGTAAAATCGGCGTAAAATATCAGTGGTAATTTTTAGTTTGCAACTAACTTAGTTCACAGAGAAATACCCGAAAATACAATACTCAAAATAGTTCGTGCTGTAGCTAGGCGGCAAGAGAAGCTAATCCCTAGGAGCATACACCAGTATGTGACTAGGGTTAGCGAGCGTCGCCAACAACGCTACAGTACGAAATATGAAGAGTATTAGCGTCGAATGATTTCGTCGAACACCCCCCCATTCGCAAAATGCGTTGCTTGTGCTAATTGCCAACCACCGAAACTGGCGTCTACCGTCAGCAACTTAAGCTCAGGGAACTGCTGCTGATATTTTTTAGCCACTTCCACATTTCGTGGACGATAATAGTTTCTCGCTGCAATTTCCTGCCCTTCCGCAGAATAAAGATGCTCTAGGTAAGCTTCTGCAACAGCCCTGCGGTCACGTTTATCGACAGTTTTATCAACAACAGCGACGGTTGGCTCAGCAAGAATCGAAATACTTGGCGTCACTATTTCAAACTGCCCGCTTTCCCCCAACTCATTGATAGCTAACAACGCTTCATTTTCCCAAGCAATTAATACATCACCTATGCCGCGTTCAACAAAACTATTGGTCGCACCACGAGCCCCTGAATCGAGTACTTCCACATTTTGATAAAGTTGTTTAACAAATTGCTTTGCTTTTTCAGGATCTTGCTGGTTTTTATCTAACGCATATCCCCATGCCGCTAAATAATTCCAACGTGCTCCGCCTGAGGTTTTCGGATTCGGTGTCACCACAGAGACGTCTTTGCGGACTAAGTCATCCCAGTCCTTAATATTTTTCGGGTTATCTTTACGGACTAGAAAGACGATAGTCGATGTATAAGGTGCTGAGTTATCGGGGAGTTTTTCTATCCAGTTTTTATCTATACGGCCACTTTGTGCAATAGCATCAACATCATAGGCTAAAGCCAACGTCACAACATCAGCTTCTAACCCATTCACTACTGATATGGCTTGCTTACCAGACCCCCCATGAGATTGCCGAATAGTGACAGTATCCCCCGTTTTCTTTTTCCAATAATCACTAAATTCCTGATTATATTGTTGATAAAACTCACGAGTCGGATCATAAGACACATTCAGTAATTGAATATTTTTCGCCCATGCCCCTGTCGCTAACAGCAATAACAATGCTGTGGTGAATTGTGATTTTGTTACCTGCCATGAACTTGCCATCTGCCTTTCCTCATTAAATTTATGATAAGGAGAGGCTGACAGATAGCACCAATTACGGGAAATAATTAAAAAGAAAAACTTATGCTTACGGGGAATATGTGAACAGATAAGGGGGAGATTTAAGTTGTAGGTAGGCGGCAAGTAAAGCTAATCCCTAGGAGCATACATAAGTATGTGACTAGGGTTAGCGAGCGTCGCCAACAACGCTACAGTGCGAAATATGACAAATATCCATCTTCTAAAGAGTTCAAGTTGTAGGTAGGCGGCAAGCAAAGCTAATCCCTAGGAGCATACATAAGTATGTGACTAGGGCTAGTATGCGTAGCCAACACCCCTACAGCTTGAAATATGACGAAGATTTTAGTAGAGCTTCTTAGCCGTATCAAACCAATCCTTCTTAAAGACACGCTTCATATTCATAACCGCATCAATAATATCATGATGGACTAACTTCTCATTTTGAATACCTACGCAGCGCCCACCGTAACCTTCCAGTAGAAGTTGGATGGAATAAGCCCCCATGCGTGATGCTAAAATGCGGTCATAAGCAACTGGAGATCCGCCACGCTGGATATGGCCTAGAACCGTTGCACGTGTTTCGTGATGGGTTTCTTGCTCAATATATTTGGCTAACTCACCCACGTCACAAACGTGTTCAGTGATAGCAACGATTGCATGGCGTTTGCCTTTTTCAATACCGCGCTTGATTTCAGATAACAATTCTTCGCGATCGAACGCCATTTCTTGCTCAGGCAATACAAGGAATTCGCACCCACCCGCGATCGCCGCAGATAATGTTAAATCACCGCAGTAACGTCCCATCACTTCAACAATAGAGATACGTTTATGAGATGTAGAGGTATCACGCAAGCGGTCAATTGCTTCAACAACGGTTTCAAGTGCAGTAAAATAACCAATGGTGTAATCGGTTCCTGCAACGTCATTATCGATTGTACCTGGTAGACCAATGCACGGGAAGCCTGCTTCGGTCAGTGCTTTCGCACCCAAATAGGAACCATCACCACCAATAACGACTAGTGCATCAATATGATTTTTCTTCAGATTTTCAAAGGCTATTGCACGTACTTTTTCATCACGGAATTGTGGGAAGCGAGCTGAGCCTAAAAAGGTGCCACCGCGGTTGATCATATCCGATACGCTGTATCTATCTAATTGTTTCATGCGGTTTTCATATAGGCCAAGGTACCCGTCAAAAATACCCATGACTTCTAAACCTTCACCCAATGCCGCACGAACCACACCGCGGATCGCTGCATTCATGCCTGGCGCGTCACCACCACTCGTTAAAACCCCAATTCTTTTAATCTGCTTGACCATGATGACCTCTGATTAATGAACATAAAATTGCAAACCGATAAAACCGTTACGCTGTTAATCTTTTTAACGCTAATTACACTGACTTACCAGTGCTGAATTGATTCACCTAGCAGCATAATACGGCAAAGAGTGAATTATGCATCTGCTTTCCATCAAGCTTTTATGTTTTATTGTGATCCAGTTTACATAATTCTAGCCGATCACCCCAATAGGTAAATCTTTCAATGTAAAAAAAGCTCTAGAGTACAAACTGAAGCGAATTACCCTAGTTGAATCTTAGTTTGAAATAAAAATTAAGTATTGATGATAACACTTAAATTCCTTCGATGCTGTACCTATAAAACAAAAGAAAAGCACCATTTGGTGCTCTTTGGGTGAACGAACAAAAACGAAAATAAAATAGGGCTATGTATAGTAATAACGCGTTAAATGGAAAAAAATAGGCGCAGCAAAACACAATGAGTCAATGCGATCCAGCATCCCACCATGCCCTCCAATAATCGCCCCAAAATCTTTAATACCACTATCACGCTTAATTGCTGACATACATAATCCTCCCACAAACCCCATAATGGTAATCGCTAATGACATCAGCCCTGCAACCCACCAGCTAAACGGGGTTACCCAGTAGAGGCAAATACCAATTAATACTGAAGATAATATTCCGCCAATAAAACCTTCAATTGTCTTATTTGGGCTCAACTTAGGCACAATAGGCCGCTTACCCATTAACTTGCCAAAAACATACTGCAACACATCTGAAATTTGCGTCACAATAATCAAGAAAAGTAATAGTTTTACATTTTCGCCTTCATAGCCTTGAATATTCAGCATCAATAACGCAGGAACATGGCTTAAACAGAAAACAGCCACCAACATCCCCCACTGAATCTTTGCAGTGCGTTCAAGAAAATGAAAGGTATCTCCAGCTAAAGCAATACGGGTGGGCAAGAAAAGGAATACAAAAACAGGCACGAAAATTGAAAATAACCCATACCATTCAATACCTACCAAGACATATTGCAATGGAATAAAAACAAAAAAGCACCAAAATAAAGCTTCATGGTCACTTCGTCGTGTTGGCGTTAAGGTAATAAACTCTCTGAGTGCAAAGAACGATATCAGCGCAAATAAGATCACCACACCTATGTTGCCAAGTACCACAGCAAGCACACAAATAATGCACATGACCCACCATGCGCGGATACGAGCATTTAAATTATCAATGGTTGGGTTACTTTTTTCACCTGAATAACGGTATGCAAGGATACCACCAATAACACTGGCAAATACCAGTATCCCAAACACACCTGACAATAGTAATACTAACTCCCTGTCCCCAATACTCATGGCATTAGCTCCTCAAGTGCTTCTTTTGCTCGCTGCAAAAAGGCGATTTTATTTTCATTTTCCATGATAGGTACTAAAGGCTTACCAACGATAGCTGAACAAATCACAGGCACAACAAGCTTTGACCCCTTCGGTAATACACGATTTAAATTTTCCAAATACACTGGAACAACTTCAACATCAGGGTATTTTTTCGCGAGATAATAGAGCCCACTTTTAAATTGGCTTAAAGTTTCCCCATCACCGCGGGTGCCTTCAGGAAAAAAGATCAATGAATGCTTTGACTCTAATACTGATTCTAAGGGAGCTAATATATTATTCTCTGCAGGCTTATCACCTTTTCTGTCGACCAATACCGCCCGAAAAACCTTATTAACTAAGTAACGCCGAAATGGCGTCTTAATCCAATAATCCTTAGCGGCAACAGGGTGAACAAAATGGCGCATTAAAGGTGGTAACCCAGACCAAATAACCAAACCATCAAGATGGCTGGAATGATTGGCATAATAAATACGCGAGTTCATTGACGGTTGGCATCCCACCCAGCGTGTGCGAACACCGGTTAATAAACGGCAGGTTCCCGATAACAGCATGCCCATTCCCTTAGCTAAAAGAGAAATTCTCTGCACTTTTTCCATCTTTTTTCCTTGCTAACGTTTTATCAAACGAAAATTTGCAAAATTACGAAAAGACCTGAATATCGTTTAATTAACAAGATAGAGAGTCAGTTACAGGAGTACAACGGGATAAGTTCTGATTTGTAATATAAGAAAAGTAATATTGAGATAAACAGCAGGAAATAAATGATTGGTGTAGCAATATATCATCACATTACTACACCAGAACGACATCCAACTAACATCAATAATTAAATACTATTTTTTGTCAGCAGCAATACGGTCACGGATGTTTTGTGCACGCTCGCTTGATGGTGGGTGAGAATCAAACATACTTGTTTCACTGCTACCCATTTTTGCTAATTTTTCAAAACCAGTCACTAAACCGTCAGTTTTAACACCGCGTTTTTTCAGTAAATCGTAAGAGAAGTTATCTGCTTCACTTTCTTGGTGCTGAGAAAACTGTGAGTTAATCAGTTTTTCACCCAGAGCAGCAACTTGTGATGCGCTCAGTTGTTCTACTACGCCACCAGCTGATGATGCAGCAGTACGTGCAGCAACCGTTGCATAAGCAACTTGCATAGCTTTACGTGTATGACCTAATGCAACGTGGCCCATTTCATGGCCTAAAACACCTTCAACTTCATTGTCATTCATCACATCCATAAGGCCGCTGTATACGCGAACACAACCATTCGCCATCGCCCATGCGTTTACATCGCTAGTCATATAAACTTTATAGTTTACTGGGGTACCATCAACTTCGTTGCCCAATGCTTTTGCGATTTTATCTAAACGTTTTGCATATTTGCTAGACGCTGGTGCAATTTTGTTTTGCGCATCCATTTCTTTACATGATTCATCACTGAATTTCTTAACGTCTGCATCACTCAATGTTGCCGCTTGGAATAATTGCATGCCTGAGTTAGTCAACATCCCTTGGTCTAAATTTTTACAACCCGTTAAAATGACAGCAGAAACAGCAACTGCCACAAGCGCTTTCATCTTCATAGAACATTTTTCCTGTAGTATATAAGTATTATTTTTTAACAACGCTAAAGACTATGAATTTTGCGAAAAATAACAATAGGAATAAAGCCATAATTATATAATATATGAATTTGATAACGTTTTGGCTAAAATTGCAAAATGGGCAGAATATTATTCCAACAATAAGCGCCATATAAGTGTCATACAAATACCAATTAAAATTCAGAGTAAAAACGAACTTAACTATTTAATAAATAACTCAATAATGCAAAAATCATTTTCTATATTTTGCTCAATAGTAAATTGAAGAACTTCTCGATTTTCTTTGACTAGTAAAGTCTCAAATGGTTTTAAATAAAAGGAATCTGAATTAATTTTCATCCCTAGACTGGGAGCAATATTAAAAATTAAGATCTCGCTAGCTCCGCTCACCCAAGAGTTAATAAGCTCAGTATTCACCCATTGTAAGCGCGCTTGATATTTTTCAGGGTTATAGATGACATTAAAATCACGAATTGCACCTTGGATAAGTTCTGCATAAACTTCGCTGTCCCCATTAAAAGCAAAAAATTCTTTTTGCTGTAATGTCACCGCTGGGTTCTTATCCACATGTAAAATAAGCCCTTCTCCTTCCAATACGCCAATAATACGTTGCCGATTTTGGAAAAACGAAAATGCTCCCGCGGTTTTAACATCGGCAATCGACACTCGCCAATCAAAATCATCTAAACCTTCACCATGACTGCGAGCCAGTTCAAGCGTCGACCCTTGGCCATTTTTCCAAGGCATATTGCGATAATCTTGTGTCGTTAATATCTGAGTCATAAAGAGAGCCCTACTTTGGTGGATACATTGTTTTTATAGTAAGAATGAGAGATGAAAATAGCAGACTTTCAACAAAAAAACGTCTATTAAAAAATCAATTTTAAATCGTAGCCCGCATGTGCTACGATTTAATTGTTCATCATAAGAAGAGGATAACAGTAATGGCCAATACTCAACACAAAACAGATATTGTCAGAGCGAGAATTGAACCTAAAGTCAGGGAAAATGCTGAAGCAGTGCTATCTGAATTAGGGATTAGCATGTCTGATGCTATTCGTATTTTCGTCAAGCAAATATCATTGCGACAAGCTTTTCCGATTGAGTTAAAAACACCAAACTCAATTACATTAGAAGCTATTAATGCACCAACTACAGACGAAATATTTGACTCTGCTGATGACTTATTTAGCCAAGTGAGCAAGTCCGATGCTAAAAATTCGCGTTAAATCCCAATTCAAAAAAGACTTAAAAAAGTCGTTATCTGACAAAAAAAGAAATACTCAGCTATTAAAAGAGTTAATCGATAACCATCTGTGCATTACTGGCTCTGTTCCAGCAGAATATTTGCCTCATCCCTTAAAAGGAAACTGGAAACCTTGCTATGAATGCCACATACAACCCGATTTTTTATTAATTTGGGATATAGACTACCAAACCAATGAAATCATATTAGTTCGCTGTGGCTCGCATTCTGAATTATTTGGCTAATTCATCACATTTTCCAACCTAAAATAATTAAATTGAAGTGGGTAACCGTCCACTTTCCGTCCACCTCGGCTAACTTTGATGAACTTTCAGAGCCTTTTAATAAGTCATAACCCTATGTTTTTAAAAAATTTATTTATTTTTGAGATAAAAAAAAGCCCCTAACAGGGGCTATAAAAGACAGGGATGGTGTCTATGGCAAGGAAAAACTTCACTTATTGCTACTTCACTACTTACTATGGAACTCAGGATATGAAACTAACTAACTTGCATTACTACGGGTACTAACAACTAAACTTACTGAAACTGCATCGCTTGAAATTCCGACATTTTGTATTGCTGCATTTCTTGTTGGTGAATATGTTCAAGCTCTGTTTTCTGTTCTGGCGTTAATAACTGGTACAATTCATGGTGAATTCGAGCCATTTCAACACGTTGTTCCAGTTCTTTTTGCATTCGTTTTTCAAGCTCTTCACGAACCGCTTTGTCATCAAAGCTATCCGCTATAATTAATTTGTGCAGTGCTTCACGTTCTTTAACTAAAGCAGTGTTATCAACATGATAATGGCGCTGTGTTGCCATTAAATCGCGTAATTGCTGACGCTGTTTTTCATTTAACGTGATACCATTAAACATAAAGGTACTGGCACGTTCTTCACTGCTAGATAACTCATGATGTTGGAAAGGCACAACCGCATGGCCCGTTGGCGCTGTTGGCCCAGACTGCATCTGTAACATCAAAGGTGTTGAACTTTCATTTGCAGCACTTTTTGGTTCTTCTGCAAAAGCAACCGCTGGCCCGAACACAAACGCAGAAGCTAAAACTAACATTGCGGTTTTATGTACTGTATTATGTACTTTGCTATGCGTTGTTCTCAGCATTTGACACCTTGTCTCCGAACTGTGCTCGTGATTCAATGTGAACAAATATACACCTGTGGCTGCAAACTAGCGTCAGAGCATGTAAAAGAACGTAAAGTCATGGAATCGTACAGATTGTTATCGTATTTTGGCAGTTGGAGGACTTAAAAAATGCATAAAATCCTATTAGTTGATGACGACCGTGAACTCACGTCGCTATTAAAAGAACTGCTGGAAATGGAAGGTTTCAATGTTGTCATCGCCTATGATGGTGAACAGGCATTACAACAAATTGACTCATCCATTGACCTGTTACTGCTTGATGTCATGATGCCGAAAAAAAATGGTATTGAGACATTAAAAGAACTGCGCCAAATCCATCAGACCCCCGTTATCATGTTAACGGCTCGCGGTAGTGAGTTAGATAAGGTTCTGGGCCTAGAATTAGGTGCAGACGACTATCTACCTAAACCGTTCAATGACCGTGAACTGGTCGCGCGTATTCGCGCTTTACTACGCCGTTCTAACTGGAGCGAGCAAACTCAAGGCGACAATAGCAATACCCCTGTTTTACAAGTTGATAAACTGCAACTTAACCCAGGTCGCCAAGAAGCCAGCTTTGATGATGAAATTTTGGACTTAACAGGCACCGAATTTACGTTGTTATATCTGCTCGCACAGCACCTAGGCCAAGTGGTTTCTCGTGAACACCTTAGCCAAGAAGTACTTGGTAAGCGCTTAACACCGTTTGACCGTGCTATTGATATGCATATTTCAAACTTACGTCGCAAACTTCCAGAACGCACTGATGGCCAGCCGTGGTTTAAAACCTTACGTGGCCGCGGATACTTAATGGTTTCTGCCACATGATCAACAGCTTAACCGCAAGGATCTTTGCGATCTTCTGGTTTACCCTCGCACTAGTATTAATGCTAGTGCTGATGGTGCCCAAGCTCGACTCTCGGCAAATCACCGTCCTTATGGAAAGTGAACAACGCCAAGGGGAGATGCTTGAACAGCATATTGAAGCCGAACTCGCACAAGCTCCGATGAACGACCTACTTTGGTGGCGGCGTATTTCTAACGCCATCAAAAAATGGGCGCCTCCCGGCCAACGCTTGATTATCGTCACCAGTGAAGGCCGTGTGATTGGCGCAATGCCAAGTGAAATGCAGGTGATACGTAACTTTATTGGGCAGTCCGATAACGCGGATCACCCGAAAAAGAAAAAATATGGACGAGCCGAAATTCTCGGGCCATTCTCCATTCGTGATGGGGAAGACCACTACCAGCTGTATTTAGTTCGCCCAGCAAGCAGCCCACAATCTGACTTTATTAACTTATTGTTTGATAGGCCGTTCTTATTACTGATCGCCACAATGCTGATCAGTGCTCCGTTATTATTATGGTTATCTTGGAGCCTTGCCCGCCCCGCTCGTAAGTTAAAAATGGCGGCAGACGATGTAGCGAAAGGAAATTTACGACCACACCCAGAGCTAGAAGCCGGCCCACAAGAGTTCTTGTCTGCGGGAAATAGCTTTAACCAGATGATCAGTGCCCTTGATGGTATGGTTAGCGCCCAGCAACGCTTAATCTCTGATATTTCTCATGAATTACGGACTCCACTGACACGTTTGCAACTGGCAACAGCCTTATTACGCCGTCGCCATGGTGAAAGCAAAGAGCTAGAACGCATCGAAACCGAGACCCATCGCCTAGATAGTATGATTAACGATTTACTGGTGTTATCCCGTAGCCAGCACAAAAACGAGATCTTGCGTGAAAATATCAAAGCCGATGAACTTTGGGGCGATATCTTAGATGACGCTAGCTTTGAAGCCGAACAGATGAACAAAACCCTCGAGGTCACTTCTCACCCTGGGCCTTGGCCGTTATATTGCAACCCTTCCGCTGTCGGTAGTGCATTTGAAAATATTGTGCGTAACGCATTACGTTATTCACATACGCACATTGCTGTTGATTTCAAAGAAGAAAATAACGGTATTTTAATCACTGTCGATGATGATGGCCCGGGTGTTAGCCCTGCTGACCGCGAGCACATTTTCCGCCCGTTCTACCGCACAGATGAAGCTCGAGACCGAGAAACAGGTGGAACTGGTTTAGGCCTTGCAATTGTTGAAACCGCAATAACGCAACATAAAGGTTGGGTTAAAGCGGATGATAGCCCATTGGGTGGTTTAAGGTTACAAATCTGGTTACCTGAGCACGGACGTTAGCCCCCTAAACCTAGGCCTTCTTTTAAAAGAGAAGGCCTTTAATATTTACCCACAAAATAAATCTAGCGCCTAGAATGTTCTTATATTGCACCTAAAACCCATAATCCCTAAACAAAATACTAATATATAACTCCATTTATAGCGTATTTTTCATTCAATATGAAAATAATCAGCAAGATAAAAAAAAATTATTAATATATAACCCCAGACGTATACATATTGTTTTATATCTTAATATGTTACTAAATCCTATACCTTGCATGTTTATCTGATATTCTGTTTTACCTAGTTAAAGTGTGATGATTTCTATTTTCATAGAAGGCACAGAAGCCCAACCTAATAGCTATTTTGATACTTATAATAATAGGCTGCTAATAATCATATTTTAATTTTATTTATAGGTTTTATTTACCTATTCAGTATTAGGCGAACTCAACTTCAAATGGATTTATCAATGAAAAATTTCAAGCTCACCAAGCTAGCAATACTTGCTGTCCTCAGTGCTATAAGTGCACAAAGCGTTGCAGGGGGATTAGTTCTACCAGATAACAACTTACGTAGTGACCTTGCTTGGCTTTCTGAACGCAACGTTATCCAAATTAGCTTATCCACTTGGCCGCTGTCCCAAGAAGAGATCACCCGCTCTTTAAATAATGCCAATATTACGAATAGCGAGCAAGAAGCTATTATTCAGCGCATTAAAAAGAACCTCGACCGTAAGAAAAACGGCGTTCAACTAGAAACTCACTTTGCATCTAGCCATAGCTCCATGCCACAAGGCTTTGCCCAAAGTGAATATAGTGACATTCGCTATACCGTTTCAGGCAACTACAGCACTGACGATGTAGACTTAAATCTGACGGCTAATGGCGAACGGGCTTTACGCGTTGAAAATGGTTCTGACTACAACCTCAACGGCTCATATGGTGGTGTAAAAATTTGGAACCAATGGGTAACTTTTGGTGAGATCCCACAATGGTGGGGCCCCGGCCACGACGGCAGCTTAATTCGTACCGATGCCGCACGCCCTATGACCGGTTTCTTAATTCAGCGTGCTGACCAAAGCCCTTTTGAAACTCCATGGCTTTCTTGGATTGGTTCGTGGCAATATCAGTTAACAGCGGCACAATTCAAACAGTATGACCCCAAAAATACTAAACTGATTGGTCTACGCATGACTATGAACCCAACTGATTTCTTCGAACTTGGTGGTTCACGTGTGGTCATGTGGGGAGGCGATGGCCGCCCTAACAACTGGGATTCTTTCTGGGATGCAATGGGTGGAAAGGATAACACCGGAGATAAGAATAAAGACCCAGGTAACCAGTTGGCAGGCTTAGACTTCAAACTAAAACTTTATCCATTAATTGACATACCCGTCAGTTTCTACGGCCAAATGGTGGGTGAAGATGAAGCCAACCTTTTCCCATCGAAAAACGCCTTCATGGGCGGTATCGAAGGCTACCACACCTTATGGGGCCAACCACTAAATTGGTATATTGAAGGCGCGAATACCCATACTGAGTGGGACAAAGACGGCGTAATGTATCAACACTTTATTTATGGTAATGGTTATTACCAACAAGGTGCACCGCTAGGCCACGCCATGGGCGGTGATGGGCGCATGCTCACAACCAAAGTGGAATACACTCTCGATGATGACAACCGTGTTAGCACCCGCCTAATGTATGCGAAGGTGAATAAATCTAACTTTGATGGCAACAAGTTATTCCCTAAATCAGAAACCATCAAAGGCGTTGATTTCGGTTGGTGGCACAACTTTGACTATGACATCAGCACTGATGCGAAGGTTTGGGTGTCTAAAACTGATTACGAAACACGCAATGATTTAGGCGCAGCCGTTACAGTAAACGTGCCGTTTAAGTGGTAGTTGGCACCAATTAAGCATATTTAAACAAAAATGGGTTATGTTCTTAGCATAATCCATTTTTTTATCCCCTTAGCATTATTATTTTAGTTAAAAATATATTATCCATATAATCCCAATCAATACCCAAGTGAATTAATATAATCAATTAAGTATTTTATTAATCTATTGTTACTCTCAATTGGGATAAATTTGGATATATAAGCATCTTACTTTTATTAAACCCACACTAAAGGCAATGATATATAAAGAATAACTTAACTTAAATATATAATCACGTACAAAGCGTAACAATAGGATTATAACCTGATAATTTAAAATAATTTATTTCATTGCTACTCCTACTAGGACTATTCCCTAACACTATCACAGTGATAGTCAGTAACTAGCTTTAATGGTATTATTAAGCGCTTTTTACTTGACCAAATAAATGCTGAAGCATACCCTTGGTCGGCTAAAAAACAATAAGCTTTGCTTATCAATTGAACAAGTTAGCAAAAAATGCAATGTTTTCAATTGATAAGTATGCTTTTACAATTTCAATGGTGCTCTGGGACCCGACAACCCAGTGCGGTAGCTATGGGTGTTATTAAATATTAATAATAGATTGAATAATCCATAGTTCAAATTTAATTAAATTGGTCTCTGAATTATGAATCAAATACTCCCTCTTATCGGTCGTTCTAATGCTTTATTTAATCAAGACATTAAGGCTCATGAAAACGAACTAATTAAAATAGTTAGTCAATCACGTTTTTTAGTTCTAGGTGGAGCTGGTTCAATTGGTCAGGCAGTAACGAAAGAGATATTTAAACGTAACCCTAAAAAACTTCATGTTGTTGATATTAGCGAAAACAACATGGTTGAACTAGTGAGAGATATTCGCAGCTCATTTGGTTATATCAATGGCGATTTCCAAACCTTTGCTTTAGATATTGGATCCATCGAATATGATGCTTTTATTAAAGCTGATGGTCAGTATGACTATGTGCTTAATTTATCCGCACTAAAGCATGTTCGCAGTGAGAAGGACCCATTTACCCTAATGCGCATGATTGACGTCAATATTTTTAATACCGATAAAACAATCCAACAATCAATTAATTCTGGTGTTAAAAAATACTTTTGCGTATCCACAGATAAAGCCGCTAACCCAGTCAATATGATGGGCGCGTCAAAACGTATTATGGAAATGTTTTTGATGCGTAAAAGTGAGAAAATTGAAATTTCAACAGCTCGTTTTGCCAACGTCGCCTTTTCTGACGGCTCACTCCTCCACGGGTTTGATCAACGACTTCGAAAACAGCAACCTATCGTTGCTCCTAATGATATTAAACGCTACTTCGTCACCCCTCAAGAGTCAGGTGAGTTATGTTTAATGTCTTGTATTTTTGGAGAAAACAGGGATATCTTCTTCCCAAAACTCAGTGAAGCTCTTCACCTTATAACCTTTGCTGATATTGCTGTTAAATACCTTAAACAGCGCGGTTATGAACCACATTTATGTAAAGATGAAGACGAGGCCCGTGAGTTAGCGAAAGTATTGCCAGCTAAAGGTAAATGGCCTTGCCTCTTCACAGCAAGTGACACTACAGGCGAAAAAGATTTTGAAGAGTTTTTCACTGATAAAGAAGAACTTGATATGATCCGTTTTGAAAACCTTGGCATCATTAAAAATGAAGCCAACTACCAACCTGATCTCCTAGACTTCTTTGAAAAAAACATCGAACAGATGAAAGTGAACAAAGAATGGAAGAAAGAACAAATCGTTGAGCTATTTTTCAAAATGATCCCTGATTTTGGTCATCAAGAAACAGGTAAATATCTCGACAGTAAAATGTAAGGTCACAACATAATGAAACCACAAGCACTGATAGAGTTTATTCGAGACACATACAAAACTAATGATTTTATTCCACTGCATGCCCCAACATTCACGGGTAATGAAAAAAATTATGTAGTAGAAACAATCGATAGCACTTTCGTCTCCAGTGTTGGGAAATTCGTTGACGAATTTGAACGAAAAATGGAAGCGTTCACTGGTAGCGCTCGCGCAGTTGCTACCGTTAATGGAACCGCAGCATTACACACCGCGCTATATATGGCAGGTGTTCGTGCCAATGATTTAGTTATAACACAAGCATTAACCTTTGTTGCTACTTGCAATGCCCTCTATCATATGGGGGCTCAGCCTATTTTCGTCGATGTATCCCCTATTAGTTTAAGCCTATGCCCTAAAGCTGTAGAACAATACCTCGAAGAACACGCTGAACTCACAGAAAATGGCTGCTTCCATAAACAAACAAAACAAGCAATTAAAGCCGTCGTTCCAATGCATACATTCGGGCACCCCGCAGAGCTTGATGAGTTACTTGTTGTATGCCAAAAATGGCATTTATCTTTAGTTGAAGATGCTGCAGAAAGTTTAGGGTCTTTTTATAAGGGCAAGCACACTGGGACTATTGGGGAATTTTCAGCCCTAAGCTTTAATGGTAATAAGATCATTACCACTGGCGGTGGTGGAATGGTTCTTTGCGCCACAGAAGAAGCTGGAAAACATACAAAACACATCACCACAACAGCAAAAATTCCTCACCCATATGAGTTTTTCCACGATGAGCCGGGCTTTAATTACCGCTTACCTAATTTAAATGCAGCGCTAGGCTGTGCTCAAATGGAGCATTTATCCTTATTTTTAGAGCAAAAACGCAGACTCGCGAATCAATACCAAAGTTTCTTCACTGGTAGCGATTATCAATTTGTTGTTGAACCATCTTATGCGAAATCTAATTATTGGCTAAATGCCGTCATCTGCTCCGATGCAAGATCACGAGATGATCTGTTAAAACAGACGAATGAAGCAGGTGTAATGACTCGCCCTATTTGGAAACTGATGCACCGTTTACCAATGTTCAAAGACGCTTTATGTGGTGAACTTAATCAATCCGAGTTTATTGAAACGCATCTAATTAATTTACCAAGCACACCGCTGGATATAGTATGAAAGTTGCAATCATCACTAGTACTCGAGCAGATTTTGGACTCTTATTCCCTCTCATAAAAGAGTTAGAGAATGATATTGAGTTTGATGTGACTGTTATTGCTACAGGAAGTCATTTAGATCATAAGCGTGGCTATACAGTAGACGAAATTTACCATTCGGGTATCAATAATATAATTGCTGTAGAAACAGATGTCACTGATACAAGTGACTTAGGTATTTCAATAACAGCCAGCGATACCTTACATAAAATGTCATTGACACTTGATAAACTAGATCCAGACCTAGTTATTATACTTGGTGACAGATATGAAATACTATCAACTGCATTTTCTGCCTTTTTACTCAAAAAACCAATAGCTCACATTTCTGGTGGTGATGTTACTAGTGGAGCATTGGATGATTCAATTCGACATAGCATAACTAAATTAGCAAGCATTCATTTCACAACAACAGAAGCCTATAAAAAACGTGTAATACAATTGGGTGAACAACCTAATAAAGTATTCAATGTAGGTAATTTATGCATTGATAACTTTAAAAAAATAAATAAAGCTTCTAAAGAAGAGCTAGAAAACTTCCTTGGATTTAATTTATCAAATCATTCTCAAAATATATTAGTAACCCTACATCCAGAAACGACTTCTAGTTCACAGACTGAATTAAATACTATTTTTTTCACCGCATTAACAAAATTAAAAGATACAGGTATAATTATTACGTATCCAAATCATGATGCTGGTAGCGATGAAATAATAAAGCATATACAAAGTCTACAAAGATGCCTCCCTGAGCATGTTTGCGTAAAAGAATCATTAGGAATGCGGTACTATCATTCACTCTTACAGTATGTTAATGCTGTTATAGGTAATTCCTCAAGTGGCATCACCGAAGTTCCTTCTTATGGGATTCCAACTATTGACGTAGGAAACCGACAAGAAGGAAGAATTAGAGCAAACTCAGTATTCAATTGTTCATATAACGAACAAGAAATAACGGCATTATTAAAATATGTATTAGAACCCTATATACAGTCTCAAATAAAAAATACAGTTAATCCCTACGGTGATGGAAATACCTCTGAAAAGATAGTTAGTATTTTAAAAAAAATATCACCGCCCAATCTTATTAAGAAAAAATTCTATGACATTTAATAAAAAAATAAATCACGTATATATTATTGCGGAAGCAGGTGTTAATCATAATGCTGATATTAATCTAGCCAAAAAAATGATTGATGTGGCAAAAGAAAGTGGTGCCGATGCAGTGAAATTTCAAATTGCATTACCTGAATTGGTAATGACAAAATGGGCAGGAAAAGCAGAGTACCAAGAGGTGAATACCGGTACTACTGAAACACAACTAGAAATGTGTAAAAAATTGCATTTGAAGTTAGACGACTACGAATTCTTAAAAAAATATTGTGATGAACTTGGAATTACATTTTTAGCTACCGCTTTTGATAAACCATCTCTAGAAGTCTTAAAAAGACTTGGTGTTGATACATATAAAATCCCCTCTGGTGAAGTAAACAATTTACCTTACCTAAGAATGCACTGTGAAAAAGATATGAAAATTATCCTATCTACAGGAATGGCTAATCTAGAGGAAGTAAAAATAGCTACCCAAGTGTTACTTGATGGTGGAATTAAAAATGAAAACCTAACTGTTTTACACTGTAACACTGAATACCCAACTCCAATGGAAGATGTAAATCTATTAGCTATGGAAACTATCCAGAAAAGCTTAAATGTCAAAATTGGATATTCCGACCATACAAAAGGAATTGAAGTTCCTATTGCTGCCGTTGCTTTAGGTGCTACTTGTATTGAAAAACATTTCACTTTAGATAGAAGCCTACCAGGACCTGACCATATTGCGAGCATCGAACCAAATGAACTAAAATTAATGGTTCAATCAATACGTAATATTGAAAAAGCGATATCAGGCAATGGAGAAAAAATACCATCTGAAAGTGAGAAAAAAAATATAGCGATCGCTCGACGCTCTATTGTTGCAAATAAGCCTATTGCAAAAGGTGAACGTTTAACAGAAGAAAATATAACAACGAAAAGACCTGCTACAGGGCTTAGCCCAATGCTTTGGGATAGTGTTATCAATACAATTGCAAAAAAAGATTATGTAGAGGATGAGTTAATAGAGCTATGAAAATGCAAAGAACGCTCCTTTTTCCTAATGTTGGACGTAGAGTTGAATTAGTCAGTCGTTTTAAAGAATATGCTAAAAATAATGATATCCAATTAAATATTATTGGAACGGATCTTAATAATGATGCACCTGCATTATATTTTTGCGATAAAATTTATCAGTTGCCTAAACAGAGAGACGAAAAACTTGTTGAATTATTTAATGATATAATACGGACTCACAATGTTGATACTGTTATATGTACCATAGATCCAGACTTGGAGTTTTTCTCTGAAAATAGGCACATCTTTAACAAAAATGAAAAGTTAGATCTGATGTTATCTCACCAAGACATCATTAGGGCATCATCAGACAAAAATTTAACTGAACAGCTTTTTCGGGATGCTAAGATAAATACTCCACAAGTTCTAGCTACATCTGATACGTTTCCTTTATTTGCAAAACCAGCTAAGGGTAGCGGCTCATTTGGGGCAAAATTAATTCAAAATAAAGAAGAGTTAGAAACATATCAGCAAGAATACAGTTTATATAACCCTATATTTCAACAGTATATTTCCGGTAAAGAATATACTATAGACTGTTTTGTCACAAAAAATAATGAAATATATATATCTCCTAGGGAAAGAGTAAAGGTGAGAGGAGGTGAAGTAACTGTTAGTAAAACGGTAAAACACCATCTACTCATCCAAGAATCTAAAAAATTACTTAATAATAGTAAATTTTATGGGCCAATTACCTTACAAGCTATAGTATCAGATGAAGATAATAAGGCATACTTTATAGAGGTAAACCCACGTTTTGGTGGTGGTTCAATCTTATCTATTGAGGCTGGATTGAATAGTATTTCTTATATTTTAGATGATGCAAATTCAGTATCAAATATTAAAGAAAATATAAAAATGTTAAGATATGATATGTCTGTATTTATAGATGAAAATGAATAAAGAATTACTTATATTTGATCTAGATGACACAATATATCCAGAATACACATATAATTTAGCTTGCTATAAAGCTGCATCTGAACAATTAAAACAGGATTATGGTGTAGACAGTTACGCCATGATTGAAAGTTTATTTTCAAAACGTATATATACTGGGCTTTTCGAAAAAGTATCAGAATATTTTAATTTAAATCTATCTGAAGACTATATATTTAATTCATTAGTAAAGACATATAGAGGTCATATTCCTACACTAAAACCATATCACGGTTTTATAAAAAATATAGATTTATTGAGAGAAAAATATTCTCTGTCTATTATTACAGATGGAAATAAAGAAATACAAAGAAAAAAAATTAAAGCTCTAGGGATAGAACCTTATTTTGATTATATTGTCTGTAGTTCTGAGCTAGGTAAGGAGGTATCTAAACCGATGTCTTTACCATACGACACTGTCTTAAATTACTTTGATATCCCTCCAGAAAAAAGCGTCTATATTGGTGATAATCAGGCAAAAGACTTTATTTATCCAAAATCAATAGGTATGCATTCAATTCACTTAATGAATATAGAAGAAAACAACAATTTAATTTATCAAAATAAAAAAGGTACTTCTGCAGATTATACTTATTATTCTTACTCTGAACTAATTCAGAACTTACCTAAAGTATTTAAAGAGAAATAAAATGAATAATTGGGAAAAAGTTATTGTAAGTCCTCAATCTACTATACGTAATACTCTTTCTATATTAAATGAAACAGGCTTACAGATAGCTATGGTAATAGATGATAATAATAATTTGATTGGTGTTATTACTGATGGTGATATCCGAAGAGGCTTACTTAGAAATATCTGCTTGACTGATTCAGTTTCTACAATCATGAATACAACCCCCATAACTGCAGATATCAAAGCCCATAATAATGAGCTGAAAGAAATAATGGAATCAAATGGAATATTATCTATACCGTTATTAAAAGATGGTAAAGTAGTGGGTCTTGAGTCATTACACCATATAAATAAAAAAAATAAATATCAAAATCCTGTTTTTATAATGGCTGGGGGATTTGGTACTCGTTTAAGACCTTTAACAGATAATTGTCCTAAACCTATGTTAACAGTTGGCACAAAACCAATATTAGAAATAATAATAGATAACTTTGTTAAGGCTGGTTTTAATAACTTTTATAGTTCAACACATTACATGCCAGAGCAAATAAAAAATTATTTCGGTAATGGTGAAAATAAAAAAATTAATGTTACTTATGTGCATGAAGAAAACCCACTCGGCACTGGTGGAGCTTTAGGCTTACTACCCAAAGATATTCCTGATGATCTCCCTATTATTGTAATGAATGGCGATGTCTTAACAAAAATAGACTTACAAAAATTATTAGATTTTCATATTAGCAATAACGCCGATGCAACAATGTGTGTTAGAGAATATGATTATCAAATACCCTATGGCGTTATCAACAGTGAGGGTAATAAAATAACTAGTATGGTCGAGAAACCTATTCAACGTTTCTTTATAAATACTGGAATTTATGTTATTTCACAAAATATAATTAAATCAGTCCCACAAAATCATCGTATTGATATGCCTACTTTGCTTGAACAACATATTGCTATAGATAAAAATGTTCTCATGTTTCCTATTCATGAATATTGGCTAGACATAGGCCGTATGGACGATTTTAATAGAGCACAAAAAGATATTTATTCTCTGGGAATATTATAATGATTAATAATAAAAAAATAATAGCTATTATTCCGGCAAGAGGCGGCAGTAAGAGGCTCCCTAGAAAAAATATACTACCATTAGCAGGTAAACCACTAATAAACTGGACGATAGAAGCTGCTCTAGCTAGTAAATATATAGATAAAGTAATTGTTAGTACTGATGACATGGAGATACAAAAAGTTGCACAAAAAGCGGGAGCATATGTCCCCGAATTAAGACCAGAAAATCTATCAACAGATACAGCAACAACACAAGATGTTGTATTTTATATACTAGATAAATTTGGTGACAATGAAGATATCGTTGTTATACTGCAACCTACATCTCCTTTACGAAATCATACCCACATTGATGATGCTTTAGAATTCTTTGAAAAGAAAGGTGCTTTTTCTGTTGTTTCTGTGACACCTTGTGAGCATTCCCCTTTATGGTGCAATACGCTTCCAATAGATAAATCTATGGCTAACTTTTTAACAAAAGAAGCAATGAACCGGTCACAGGACTTAGAGCAATATTATCGTATAAATGGGGCAATATATATATTTAATATGGCTAAACTAGCTAAATACAATGAAATATGCTATACCTCTAAATCTTTTTCATATATTATGGAAAATAAGTATTCTATTGACATTGATAATTATTTAGATTTAAAAATTGCAGAAACAATAGCTCAGGATAAGGATAGCAGCGCTTAAATTTATTTTGTTTGCAATCAACTCTAAAAATTTATTTTAAATATATCCTTTAATAAAGGAATGACTAAAAACTTTAAGGTTACGTATTTAAATGTTCAGAAAAATAAAGCAAGTTTTAAAATATCTGAGGTCTTATAAATTATCCAATAGTGAAAACGAGTTTATAAAATTAAATAGTGAAATATGGAAGAGTTCCTCATCTCCTAATAAAACAAATAAAATATGCCTCATTGAGGGTCATATAGACTGTCCAGCTAGTATTATTGATAAGGCAAGGATGGCTAAAGCCATTGAAGAATCTACAGGAGCTAAGCCTGTTGTGTATATCAGGGGGTTTAGTTTAAAAGGGAGTAATGTTGCCCATATTTATAAATCATTTAATATACAAGAATTTTATTTATGGTGGAACTCCTATTTAAACCCATTCATAGTAATCCCCTCTATATTTAAAACTATGAATATTTATTTATTCACAAGATCAGGTGAGAATCTGCTTAAAATAAAATATAAAGGTGTTTATATTGGTGATTTGATTTATGATACTTTAATAAGATTTAAACCCAATAGCTACACTCTAAACAATATAAAAATTGAGCATGTTCGCTTAATTTTAAGAGCATTTATAACTTTTAATATAAATAACAAATTAATAAAGAAATACAACCCAACGTATTTAGTTACGAGCCATAATGTATATGCTGAGTTCGGCATGCTCCCAAGACAAATTCGCCATAATAATAATGGTATAGTTTTTTTAAAAGATATCTACGCCTACAAATGTTATGATATTAAAACTCCTATTAATGAGCATTTTCTAAAAGTACGCCGCTCTGATTTTCAAGAAAAACTAATTTGTGATGATTATTATTCAAGTGCACGGAAATATTTTAAAGAGCGGATGCAAGGAAATATAAATCAAATAGATGTAAAAAATGCATTCACAAATAAAAAACCATATAAAATAAGTGAATTAAAAATTACACACCCCAAAATTGATATTAATAAAAAAAATGTAATTGTAATGTCCCATGCCTTTTCTGACTCACCACATGTAGGTGAAGGCCTATTGTTTAAAGATTATTATGATTTCCTAGAACAAACATTAATACGTTTAAATGATAACAACGAAATTAACTGTTTTGTTAAAACACATCCAAGCTCCTATATGTGGAATGAAAAAGGTGGTGTTGAGCACTTAATCGAAAAAAACAAACTTTCAAACATTTACATATTACCAAATGATTTAAATACTAACTCTATATGTGAATTAGCCAATTATATTGTCACAGCAAAAGGAACTGCAGGTTTAGAGTTCAGCTGTTTAGGAATCCCGGCAATTACTGCTGGAAAAGGATTCTACTATGGTTTTGATATTACCAAAGAACCCAATAGCATTAGCGAATATTATAATTATTTAGATACCATATGTTATATACCTAAGCTAACAGAGGAAACTAAAAGAAAAGCTCTAGTCCTCCTATACATGGTATCACAAAATAAACATCATTCTAAAATTCTACCTTATCAACATATAATGCCTGGTGAAAATTACCATGAAATTTATCAAGAGAAATTTCATGAAATTGTAAATAATATGAAAAAAGGTGAAGTAATGAAGGATGACTATTACCAGATGGTTTTAAATGATGCGGCAAAGTGTAATGATTAAAAAAGGTATTCTTTATATAATCTTTAATTATATAATTCAACTTTTAAATATTATTTTAAGTTTAGTTTTTATGCGTTACTTGTCCCCATCAATGCTTGGAGATCTATCACTAGCTCGAACCTGGCAACAACTAGTTGATTACTCACACTTTGGTACACGATTTTCATTAGATAGATATGTCCCCACCGCTGAGGATGAAGAAAAAAAAGAGTTATTAACAACAGTAATGTTAACAACACTATTTGGTGGCTTTTTAATACTAATTTTTTCTATAGTATTTAATGATATCAATAAAGTAGTTACACTATTAAGCGCTACTGGCCTTTTCATGGCAATTTCTAACATCCTTAAAACTTATCTCCGAGCTTCAAATCAAATATCAGAAATGTTAAAAATTGTATTATTTGCACAGCTATTTCCAATACTGATATCATTATCCGTGTATCTTTTTACGAAAAGCTTTTCATATTACCTATATAGTACACTCATAATTCATGCTCTCACTGTTAGCTATATAATTGTTATAAATAAACATTCGTTTATAAGAGAAAGTCTGAAAAAAACAATTGAAGTATATAAGAGAATTTCATATCCATCCCTTCTGTTATTTATTAACTCTATTTGTGTTTTTTTATATTTAGTCATGGATCGTTTCTTTATAGACTATTCTTCAGGCCGTGATGCATTAGGAAACTATAGTGTAATTACCTTTGCATTTAGCGCATTAATGATAGTTCCAGCAACTGTTACTGAGTTACTTTATGTAAAAATAATAAAACAAAGTTCATTAGATAAAAAATTCTTTTCATTAAAGAGCCATTAATAGTTTTAAGTATAACAATATTAAGTGTGATAATAGCAAACCCAATAATGTTTTTTTTCATAACTAAATTTACAAGTTATTCTGATTTACTATATAATATGCATTATGCTACATTAGCCGTAATCCCTTTTTCATTAACTTCTGTATATTTCCATGTCTTAAATGGTCTAGACTTAAGAAAGCAAATGGTTATCGTTAATATATTTACATGTATAACATTATTAGTTTTATATCTTATACCTATCATCTATGCTATACCCCAGCCCCTCAGTTTTTATATAAACATAAAAATAATAACGGGCTGTTTAGTTTTTGCTGGATACATTTCTGTACTTCTTATGTATAGAAAGAAATATTCAAAAATTACTCGCTGACATAATAAATCATGATATCTACAATATACCTAATTTTAGCCATAACTTTTTATTTTTTAATTTATGTAAAAAGTAAAGATAAACTTCACCCTCTAGGAATTGGTGTGCTTTTATGGTTTTTAGCTTGTTCTTTATCAAGTTATGATGATTTTTTTGATTCTAACTTACAAGTCCACCTATCAACTGAAACTCATATTTGCATGCTTTTGGCTGGTTTTTTTTATTCTATTCCTTTTATTTTTTCGAAAAAGAAAAATAAAGAAGTTTTCATAACACAACGAATATACTTTTCTTCTACTTATATATTAGTCTTTAATTTATTATTATGCCTTACTATAATTGCGTTCTTTATCAGATTCCGAACTGAAATTTCAAGTCCTGCTTTATTTACAAAAGAAGTAATGAGTGATTTAAAAAGCACAATTCCTGATGCTTTACCAGGCCTGCACTATATCGAACTCCTGACTCCATATCTAGCAATACTAGCTTATTTAGAAATGAGGCTGTCATTACATATAAGAAGAAAAAGATATATATTACTTGTTGCTTATATTTTTTATTCCATTATAACCGCAATACTGTATAAAGTTTCTCGAGGTGAGCTTTTAATATTTGTATTGGGCTATTTATATATTTTTTTCTCTTGTAGCTTAAAACAAAAAAATTTCAATAAAATTATTATATTATCTATTTTCATTGCCATATTCATTTTTGTTGGTATAACACGAATTTCAGATGAAAGTCGTGTTTCCACACAATTTGGTAGTGGTACTTTAAATACCATATTCAGTCAATTTTATACCTACATAGCAATGAACTTTCAAAACCTAAACTCCATAGTAAGTTCCACTATAGAACCAACCTACATTTGGGGAAGTTTGAAATTTTTTCTTAGACCATTCTTTTCAAATGAATATGATATGAATGAACTAGGGCTATTAGATGATTCAGTACTTTTTTTCAATGCTAAAACTTTTTTATATTACTTTTATAATGACTTAGGTATAGCTGGTGTCATATTATACCCATTAATTATTGGTTTAATTTTACAAGTATTTTATAACGCATATTGTAAAGATATTAAATACTTAGCAATGCTAGCACCTTTAATGAAAGCTATCGTGTTTATGTTTTTTGGTAACTATTTCTTCGGCGAATTAGTCCTTTTAACTCCTTATTTTGTTGTATTCTTGTTCATCAGTATGATGCAAACTAAAAATGAAAGCACTTCAAAAAACACTAATTAAAATGTTATCTACATAATGGAATCAATATAAGAAAATTTTACTTATAATTTTTAATATTCTATTAAAACCTTCACTTATCCTTAATTATGCTAAAATAATCGTACAATAAGCATAGAAAAATTATAAATCATATATTTAATTCATATATAAGTTGGTATCATATGACGCTCAAAGTAAAATATATTGCCTTTACTGCAACTAGAGGTGGTGCTGCAAAGGCAATGTTTAGACAAGCTCTGATAGTTAATAAAAATAATTTATGTGTTGAAATTATAAACATGGAATCCCCTCTTAGTGTAAATAATATCGATGATATAAACATCACATCTCCAAATAGATTTTTATTTGCAATTAACTTCATTAAACGCTGCTTATCTTTTTTTCTTTTAAAGTTAATGAAAACCAAAAACAACTCCAAACACTCTCTAAATTTATTTAGCAATAGATTTATAAAAAACAAAATTTCAGATGGAGATATAGTACATATCCACTGGATTAACAATGAAACTTTGTCGATAAAAGACATTTATGACATTTCAGTAAGAAGTAAATGCTTTATGACACTACATGATGAGTGGACATATCTAGGCTGCCAACACTATCGTGAAAATAATAAAGAAGAAAAAATGTTTTTTTCTAAAAAAAATAACATTGAGTATAAATTTAAAAGTATAATCGATTTGAACTGGTTTAATTTCAAAAGAAAGAAAAAATATTTAACCTGTGCTAACCTCACGTATATTGTTCCTTCCCAATGGATGGCGGAGCAAGCTAAAAATAGTATTTTACTGCGTAACGCACGGATTGAAGTAATACCAAATGTTATTAATTTTGATGTCTTTCGAAGAACTGTAAAAAAAGAAACTGATAAGTTTAAAATTTGTTTTGGAGCCATCAATGGAAATAAAAGCCCTATTAAAGGATTTGATTTACTGGTCAAAGCTCTAAACATTATTTCAAAAGAAAATACAAATCATAATATAGAACTATTTATTTTCGGAAGCAATTATACATACATAAAAGAACTGGAAAAATTTAATTGTACTTGGCTTAACCATATTACCGATGAAAATGAACTGGCAAAAATTTACTCATCATGTCACATTACAGTTGTTCCCTCACGAATAGAGTCATTTGGTCAAGTTGCAGCTGAAAGCATTGCTTGTGGAACACCAGTAGTGTGTTTTGATACCTCGGGATTAAAAGATATTGTTATTCATAAAGAAAATGGCTATTTAGCCGAACCTTTTAACATTAGAAGCCTTTCAAATGGCATATTATATTTTTATAACCTTAATACCACTAATTATGAAGAAATTAGCTTAGCTTGCCCGCAAACTATTTACTCTAAATTCAATTCAGATATTGTTGGCAATAAGTTAATTACGTTATATAGGGAGAACTCCAATGATTAAAAAAGTATTAATCACCGGCATTACTGGCCAAGATGGCTCTTATCTCGCAGAATTTCTATTAGAAAAAGGCTATGAAGTTCATGGTTTAATTCGTAGAGCCTCGTCTTTCAATACGGAAAGAATTGACTCTGTCGTTAATAATAGCGATAAAATTAAATTACATTATGGTGATTTAACTGACACTTCAAACTTAATCCGTTTAGTAAACGAAATCCAACCAGATGAGATTTATAATTTAGGTGCAATGTCCCATGTGGCTGTATCTTTTGAATCTCCTGAATATACCGCTGATGTTGATGCTATCGGGACATTACGTTTGCTAGAAGCTATCCGTATTAATGGACTGGAAAAGAAAACCCGTTTCTATCAAGCATCAACATCAGAACTTTACGGGGAAGTTCAAGAAATACCACAAAAAGAAACCACACCTTTCCATCCCCGCTCACCATACGCTGTAGCGAAAATGTATGCTTACTGGATCACCGTAAATTACCGTGAGTCATATGGCATGTATGCATGTAATGGCACTTTATTTAACCACGAGTCCCCTCGTCGTGGCGAAACTTTTGTCACTCGCAAAATAACCCGTACTATAGCTAATATTTCACAAGGCTTAGAACAGTGTTTATATCTAGGTAATATGGATGCGTTACGTGACTGGGGTCATGCAAAAGATTACGTTCGTATGCAATGGATGATGTTACAACAAGAGCACGCTGAAGATTTTGTTATTGCAACAGGTAAACAAATTTCTGTACGTGAATTTGTACGTATGTCAGCACAAGAGGCAGGAATCAAGCTCTCATTTAGCGGTGCCGGTGTTAATGAAATAGCAACAGTAACTGATGTAAATAAAACACTCGCACCGAATGTAAATATCGGTGATATTATAGTCCGCGTTAGCCCTAAATTCTTCCGTCCTGCTGAAGTTGAAACCCTTCTTGGTGATCCTTCAAAAGCAAAAGAAAAATTAGGCTGGGTACCAGAAATCACAGTGGAAGAAATGTGCTCTGAAATGGTTGCTTCCGATATAGAAAAAGCAAAACAACATGCTTTACTTAAAGCAAACGGCTTTAATGTTGCTATTTCTTTAGAGAATTAAGGATCACTACGTGAAGAAAAGAGTATTTGTTGCTGGCCATAATGGCATGGTTGGCTCAGCAATAATTAGACAATTACAAAACCGTAACGATATTGAGCTAATCACAAAATCACGTCACGAGTTAGATCTCACAAACCAAGTAGCTGTTGATGATTTCTTTGCCCAAAATAAAATTGATGAAGTCTATTTAGCCGCTGCTAAAGTGGGCGGTATTCATGCAAATAATACTTATCCTGCCGATTTTATTTATGAGAATTTAATTATGGAATGTAATATTATACATTCAGCTCATAAATATAATGTTCAACACTTACTATTTTTAGGCTCATCTTGTATTTATCCAAAGTTAGCTACACAACCGATGTCTGAAAGTGCATTGTTAACTGGTGTTCTTGAGTCAACAAATGAACCTTATGCAGTTGCAAAAATTGCTGGTATCAAACTTTGCGAATCGTATAACCGACAATATGGGAGAGATTATCGTAGTGTTATGCCAACCAATTTATATGGCGAAAACGATAATTTCCATCCAGAAAATTCACATGTAATTCCAGCCTTAATGCGCCGTTTTCATGAAGCTAAACTAAATAATGATGAACAAGTCGTTGTTTGGGGAACAGGAACACCCATGCGTGAATTTCTTTATGTCGATGATATGGCTGCCGCGTCAGTCTACGTTATGGAATTAAATAAGGAAACATACCAAGCAAACACTCAACCAATGTTATCCCATATAAATGTTGGTACAGGAATTGACTGTACTATTCGTGAAATGGCTGAAACTATGGCTCGAGTTGTTGGTTTCAAGGGAAGCGTTGTTTTTGATAGTAGTAAGCCTGATGGCACGCCAAGAAAATTAATGGATGTATCTCGTCTGAAAAGACTAGGTTGGGTATATTCGGTCGCTCTTGAAAGTGGATTAAATAAAACCTATCAATGGTTCCTGCAAAATCAACATAATTTTCGCAAATAGTGGATTGAATAAATATGACGCAACGACTAGCACTAAATACATTTAAAACTATCGTTGCATCTACCCCTTTAGTTTCTATTGATCTGGTCATTTGTAACTCACAAAACCAAGCATTGTTAGGGCTACGAAATAATCGACCCGCTCAAGGTTATTGGTTTGTACCAGGAGGGCGTATTTGCAAGGATGAAACTTTTGATATCGCTTTTCAGCGTTTAACGTTTGAAGAGCTTGGCTTCGACTATAATATAAATAATGCTACATTTATTGGTCATTACCAACATCTTTATCAAGATAATTTTTCAGAGGATAATTTCTCTACTCATTATGTTGTCTTGGGATATTTAATAGAAGAAGATATCGACCTCAATAAGTTACCGTTAGAACAACATAGAAACTATCAGTGGTGGAATATTGATGAACTTCTCAACTCTCCAAAAGTTCACGATAATACAAAAGCCTATTTTATCAATAACCATTTAAATTTACGGTAAATATTATGTTATTGCCTGTTATTATGGCGGGAGGTTCTGATAGCCGTTTATGGCCTCTTTCTCGTAGCCTATACCCAAAACAATTTATTAGCTTAACTAGTAAGAAAACTATGTTACAAGAAACGGTTGCGAGGTTAGATACTTTAAAACACAAGCCACCTATGTTTATTTGTAATGAAGAGCATCGCTTTATTGTTGCAGAACAATTAAGACAAGAAAATTTTAAGCATAGTGGAATAATTTTAGAACCCATAGGCCGTAATACAGCACCAGCTATAGCTTTAGCTGCTATTCGAGCCACACAGGCAGGCGATGACCCATTACTTCTCGTTCTCGCTGCGGACCATGTAATTCAAAATCATGAATCATTTACTATAGCAATAGAACAAGCAGTAGATGCAGCAGAACAAGGAAATCTTATTACATTTGGAATTGTACCAACAAGTCCTGAGACCGGCTATGGATATATCAAGAAAGGTGATTACGTAAACAATCACACTTTTACTGTTGAACGATTTGTCGAAAAGCCTGATTTAACTACAGCCGAAAGTTACTTTACAAGTAAAGAATATCTTTGGAATAGCGGTATGTTTTTATTCAAAGCATCTTGTTATCTTAATGAACTGAAAAAATTTTGTCCCGATATATTGAGATCGTGCGAATTAGCAATGCAAAATGCATATCACGACTTAGATTTTATCCGTATAAGTTACGATATTTTTAATTCATGCCCGAATAACTCTATTGATTATGCCGTCATGGAGCATGCTGAAAACGTACTGGTTATTCCTATGAATGCGGGTTGGAGTGACGTTGGCTCTTTTAGTTCACTTTGGGAAGTATCCCCAAAAGATCAACAGTTTAATGTAATTATTGGTGATGTTCTTACAGAAAATACAACTAATAGTTATATTTATTCCCAAAATAAACTTGTATCCACTGTAGGCATTGACAATTTAGTTATTGTGGAAACAAAAGATGCTGTTTTAGTTGCCGACAAGAATAATGTGCAAGATGTGAAAAGCATTGTTAACCAACTTAAAAATACTGGTCGCCCTGAATGTGAGCAACATCGAGAAGCCTATCGTCCATGGGGGACACATGATGATATTGCAGAAGGTCAACGCTTTCATGTCAAACATTTAAAAGTAACACCAGGTGAAAAAACTGCATTACAGATGCATTATCATCGAGCCGAACATTGGGTCGTAGTACAAGGTACAGCAAAAGTAACCAATGGTGATAAAATTTATATACTCAGTGAAAATGAATCAACCTATATTCCTATAGGTTCTCCTCATAGAATCGAAAATCCTGGCAAAATTGATTTACATCTGATAGAAGTTCGCTCTGGTAACTATTTACAAGAGGACGATATTATTAGACTAGAAGAATATGGTACAAAAGAAAAATGAAAATATCAATTATTACAGCCACCTATAATAGTAGTAAAACCATTATAGATACTATTTTATCTCTAGAAAAACAAACCTATTCCAATATCGAGTATATTATTGTTGATGGTGCCTCCTCGGATAATACCCTTGACATCATCAAAAAATATAGTACTAAAATCTCCACTATCATATCTGAGCCAGATAAAGGAATATATGATGCATTAAATAAAGGTATAATGGCTTCTACAGGTGATATTGTTGGCTTTCTTCATTCGGATGATGTATTTGCATACCCAAATGCCATTGAAGATCTCGTGAGTACTTTAGTTAATGATAAATCTCAAGCTATATATGCAGATCTAGAGTATGTATCAAAAGAAAATACAGAAAATGTCGTTAGACGTTGGGTCTCCGGTAGTTATAAGCATGAAAATTTAAAAAAAGGCTGGATGCCTCCTCACCCAACTTTCTTTATGAAAAAAGAGCTTTATAAAGAACATGGGGTATTTGATCTTAACTTTAAAATATCTGCTGATTATGACTCGTTATTACGCTATTTATGGTTACATAATATTTCCGTCTCTTATTTACCAAAAGTAGTGACTAAAATGCGAGTTGGTGGTGAAAGTAACCGAAGCTTTTTAAACATTCTAAGAAAAACAAAAGAAGACATTTTAGCACTCAGAAAAAATAATATTTTTTGGGTATATCCCTTACTTATGAAAAATATTTCTAAGTTACCTCAATTCATTAAGAAATAGTAAATATGTTATCCACCCTTAATACAATTAAAAACTCTGGAATACAATTTGGCACTAGTGGAGCCCGTGGTTTAGTCACTCAATTTACTAATGAATCTTGCGCTGCATTTACCCATGCATTTATTAATAGTATCAAAGGTAAATTCGATTTTAGCCAAATGGCCATTGCAATAGATAATCGCCCAAGTAGTGAATTTATTGCGATTGCTTGTATCGAAGCAATAAAACAGCAAGGAATAAAACCTCTATATTATGGTGTGATTCCAACACCTGCCATTGCATATACTGCAATGAAAAATAATATTCCTTGTATTATGGTAACAGGGAGCCATATCCCATTTGATAGAAATGGGCTAAAGTTTTATCGGCCAGATGGTGAAATCACTAAAATTGATGAAATCGCGATTTTAAATAATAACTCGCAATTTGAAATACCAGATGTTACTCCACAGACCTTATCAATAGATACACTAGCTGTAGATGAATATCTAAATCGCTATTTATCTATTTTTAATCAAGATTTATTAGCTGGTAAACGTATTGGTATTTATGAACATTCTAGTGCTGGACGTGATATATACCCAGTTTTATTCAAAAAGCTTGGGGCTGAAGTTATTTCTCTAGAACGTAGTGACCAATTTGTTCCAATTGATACTGAAGCTGTATCTGAAGAGGACAAGATAAAAGCAAGGAATTGGTCAAAATTACACAAACTTGATGCTATTTTTTCTACTGATGGGGATGGCGATCGTCCGCTTGTTGCAGATGAAAACGGCGAATGGCTACGCGGGGATATATTAGGTTTATTATGTGCATTAGAGATGAATATTGAAGCGCTAGCAATCCCTGTTAGTTGCAATACTATCATTTCATCACATAAAGATTTTAAGTGTGTAAAACAAACTAAAATTGGTTCTCCTTATGTTATTGAAGCATTTTCTGATTTAGCTAAAAATTATAAGAAAATAGCGGGTTTTGAAGCTAATGGTGGTTTTCTTTTAGGTTCTAATATTGAAATTAATGGTAAGAAATTATCTGCACTACCAACCAGAGATGCGGTGTTACCCTTTTTGATGTTGCTATCTGCCGCAAAAGAAAAAGGAATTGCTGAATTAGTTAATTCATTACCACAGCGTATTACCTATAGCGATAGAATACAAAACTTCGCAACAGAAAAAAGTAAAGCTATCATTGAGAAAGCGCAAGAAAACCCAACACTCTTATTGCAGCATCTAGGCTTTGGTGATGAGCAACTATTAGATTTGAATACAATTGATGGACTAAGAATGACATTATCAAATGGTAATATTATTCATCTAAGACCATCCGGTAATGCACCGGAATTAAGGTGCTATGCCGAAGTGAATGATCACCAAACCGCACAGTCCATTGTGCAACAATCACTAAAAAATATTCAAACTTTCTCTGAAAGTTAACTTTTTGGCTTTGTCATAC
This sequence comes from Providencia sp. PROV201, assembly GCF_028479545.1. Classification (NCBI taxonomy): domain Bacteria; kingdom Pseudomonadati; phylum Pseudomonadota; class Gammaproteobacteria; order Enterobacterales; family Morganellaceae; genus Providencia; species Providencia sp. PROV201. Next base: position 9,949 of record NZ_JAMPNW010000018.1, on the reverse strand, counting down.
TGATCACTTTAGTAATTATTATTTCGATAGACAGTATGATAATTATCACAACTTTGCCAAATTACGAGCATCAATATAAACTGCTCCCATTTGTAATTATATGTATAAGTGGGAATGATGATTAACATCATCACTTATACCTTATCTAATCATTTTTTATCATAGGATGGTACCGTGTTTAGGAAGCCTTTCCCACTTACACTATTAGCAATCAGCATATTACTCACAGGCTGCACCGTCACCCCCGGCGCCTATGTATCAACCTCAGGCAAAAATGTGGTTGATACGGGTGACCGTGACATTACTAAATTGGTTGATATCTACCCAATTTCGCCAAAATTGTTGGATGATATGTACACTGCACCTACCATTGCTAAACCCAATGCACAGTTAGAAAAGCAACTGACTCACTATGAATATCGCGTGGGTGCAGGCGATGTATTAACCATTACAGTTTGGGATCACCCTGAACTGACTATCCCTGCGGGTTCTTATCGTAGTGCGCAAGACTCCGGTAACTGGGTTCACTCTGACGGCACCATCTACTACCCGTATATTGGTAAAGTCAAAGTGATCGGTAAAACCGTTACTGAAATCCGTACCCTGATCAGCAACCGCTTAGCCACCTATATCGAATCCCCACAAGTGGATGTCAGTATCGCAGCCTTCCGCTCGCAAAAAATGTATGTCTCTGGCGAAGTTGCCAAACCGGGTACGCTGCCTATCACTAACGTCCCACTGACTATCTTAGAAGCCTTTAATAATGCCGGCGGCTTAACCGAAAAAGCCGATTGGGATAATGTGGTGCTTACCCGTAATGGCAAAGAAATCAAAGTCTCATTACAAGATTTAGTACAGTACGGCGATTTAACCCAAAACTACCTGATGCTGCCGGGTGATGTGCTGTATGTACCACGTAATGATAGTCAGAAAGTGTTTGTAATGGGTGAAGTCGGTCAACCAACGACCTTAACTATTGACCGCGCAGGTATGAGTATTACTGAAGCTCTGAGCAAAGCGAGCGGGATAGACCAAACAACCGCTAATGCAACAGGCGTATTTGTTATTCGTCCAATTAAAAACCAACCAGCGGAAGACAGAGAACTTGAAGCCCTATTACCGAAAAAAATGGCCGCGGTATATCAGCTAGACCTATCAGATGCGACATCGCTTGTAATGGGTACTGAATTTAAACTACAGCCTTATGACTTAGTGTATGTTACCGCTGCGCCTGTAGTGCGTTGGAACCGCTTGATTACCCAACTGTTACCAACTATCGCAACTTACAATCAGTTAACCGAAGGTACCAAGCGTATTCACGACTGGTAATCGATATGTTTAATAATATTCTCGTTGTTTGTATGGGAAATATCTGCCGCTCTCCTACGGGGGAGCGTTTATTGCAACACTCTTTTCCCGAAAAAACGGTTCATTCGGCGGGTATTATCGCCAAAAATGATATGCCTGCTTATGACAGTGCCATTCGGATTGCCGAGCAACATAGCCTTTCCCTTAAAAACCATCAATCACGTCGGTTAACTAGCGAATTATGTAATAAAGCAGACTTAATCCTAGTGATGGAAAACGAACATATTGCTAAAATCCACCAACAATTTCCTGAAACTCGCGGCAAAGTGATGTTATTTGGGCAATGGGTCAATAAAACCGAAATCCCTGACCCGCACAAACGCAGCGATGAAATGTTTGAACATGTTTACCAGTTGATGGAAAAAGCCGCGATTGCTTGGCAAGGCAAAATTTAATTTTATTTATTGGATGACTTCACATTTAACCTACTATGAACACAACAAAAAATAGCTCCCCTGCCTCAGATGAAATCGATCTGCTCGCTCTGTTTAAAGTTTTGAAATCCAACACCATTAAAATTGGGTTTTTTACCGTGTTTTTTGCGGCTATCGCCATCGCATACAGTTTATTGGCAACCCCTATTTACCAAGCCAATGCGACCTTACAGTATGACAAATTAGGCCAAGTCTCATTACTTGACCAAATGAGTGATGTCATGCCATTTGGTAACAGCAATAACCAAGTAGACTCTGAAATTGAAGTCATCAAGTCCCGTATGGTGTTGGGTAAAACCGTTGCAGACCTGAACTTAGACACGCAAACAGCCCCTGAAGGCTTTGTCAGTAAATTACTGGGTGAAGTGGCTCCCGTTCATGTTGACCTATTTCAAGTACCTGAAAACTTAATTGGCCAACCATTTACCCTGACTTATTTAGGGGATAACAATTATTCCCTAAATGTGGATGGCCAAGTTTTGCAAGGTAAAGTCGGTGAAGTCCTTAAACAAGGTGAAATTAACTTGTTGATTTCCAGTTTCACGGCTGAAACTGGCGAAGAATTTGCATTAATCAAAAATGCCCGTTACTCCACCATTGAAGACTTACGCAACACCCTAACTATCGCTGAAGTCGGTAAAGGCACCGGTATTATCAGCTTAGCCATTAAAGGTGCGGATAAAGTTGAGAATGTTAAAATTCTCAACAGTGTTATCCAAAACTATGTAGACCAAAATACCGAACGTAAGAAAGAGGTTACTAACAATACGCTCGTATTCTTAGATGACTATTTACCTACAATTAAAAAGAAATTAGATAACTACGAAAATCAGTTAAATGCCTTTCGTAAAAAGAATGAATCGATTGACCTTTCTTTAGAAGCCAAAGCCGCTCTTGACAGTGCATTGCAGGTAGAAGAAAAACTTAATGAATTGACCTTTAAAGAGGTGGAGATTCAGCAGTTATATACCCGTAACCACCCCGCTTATCAGTCCCTGTTAGATAAACGCCAACAGTTGTTACGTGAAAAAGAAAAAATCAGTAAAAGTATTCAAAAGTTACCCAATACCCAACAAGAAATTGTGCGTTTAACCCGTGATGTTGAAGCAGAGCAGGCCATCTACACCCAATTAGTGGCTAAGCAACAAGAGCTGAGTGTATTAAACTCCGGTATTACGGCGGATGTGCGTATTATTGACTCCGCGGAATCACAACCAAACGCGGTGGCGCCAAAGAAATCGCTGATTGTTGTTCTTGCCACTATCCTTGGCTTTATTATCGGCTGTGCGTATGTAATTGCCCGCGAGTTCTTTAATAATAAAATTAAAAGCACGGAAGATATCGATGCATTGGGTGTCAATGTGTATGCCACTATCCCTTTCTCTAATTATGAGAAAAAACTCATTGAAGCCGGCAATAAGAGCCCATTAGCGATAGAAAACCCAGCGGATACCGCTGTGGAAGCCATCCGCTCTCTGCGTACCAGTGTGTACTTCTCGGTGATGAACCAAGGTAACAACCTCGTTATGGTCACCAGTGCGTCTCCAGGAGTGGGAAAAAGTTTTGTTACCTCCAACATGGCAGTGGTACTGGCTAACGCGGGTAAGAAAGTATTATTAATCGATACCGACTTACGTAAAGGCCGTTTACACAAAGCTTTTGGGTTAAACAATAAAGCAGGCTTATCTGACTACTTATCACAGCAAAGTTTAGAATCACCCACTATTCATGCTAACGTGATTGAAAATCTTGATGTGATTTGTCGTGGTAAAAACGTCACTCACTCTTCTGAGTTATTAATGGGTGAGCGCTTTAAGCAGTTATTAGATAAAGTCAAAAACCAATACGATATTGTGGTGATAGATACCGCGCCAATTTTAGCCATTACGGACTCCGCGATTATTGGTAAATATGTCGGTACTTCATTGTTAATTGCTTTCTATGGTGTGAATACCGTGAAAGATGTTGATTTATCGCTAAAACGCTTTAAGCAAAATGATATCGAAATTACGGGTGTGATCCTAAATGGTATCGATGCAAGGTCTGACGACTATAACTACCATTACGAATATTAAGGCTCAGGAATATTGCGATGCATAATCAACAAGTTCTTGTCACTGGTGGCCTTGGCTACATTGGTAGCCACACCTGTGTGCAGATGATCCAGCAAGGGATGCAGCCGGTTATTCTGGATAACTTGCATAATGCCAACCTTGAAGTACTTAACCGTATTGAAGCTATTACAGGTGTTAAACCCACCTTTTACCAAGGTGATGTCCGTGATGGGCAAGTTCTAGCGTCTATTTTTGCTAATCATCAAATCCAGTCAGTGATCCACTTTGCTGGGTTAAAAGCCGTTGGTGAGTCGGTTGAAAAACCGATTGAATACTATGATGTTAATATCAATGGCACGTTGGTATTAGTCGAAAGCATGAAAAAAGCAGGTATTAAAAGCCTGATTTTTAGTTCTTCTGCAACGGTATACGGTGAGCCTGAGCATATCCCATTAACGGAAGAAGCATCGGTAGGTAATACCAATAGCCCATATGGCACCAGTAAATATATGGTTGAGCGTATTTTGACTGACTTAAATATCGCAGATAGCGAATGGTCTATCTCATTACTGCGCTATTTTAATCCTGTTGGTGCTCACAATTCAGGCTTGATGGGGGAAGACCCTAATGATATTCCAAATAACCTGACACCATTTATCGCACAAGTCGCTGTAGGCCGTCGCAAAGAGTTAGCTGTATTTGGCGGTGACTACCCGACAAAAGATGGTACCGGTGTGCGTGACTATATCCATGTGATGGATTTAGCTGATGGGCATATTGCTGCACTGAATAAAGTCAGCCAGCAAGCAGGGTTGCATATCTATAACCTTGGCACAGGTGTAGGAACAAGCGTTCTGGAAGTCGTTGCTGCATTTGAAAAAGCGGTCGGTAAGCCAATCCCTTATACTATTTCAGCCCGTCGCCCTGGTGATATTGCAGAATATTGGTCAACTCCGGCAAAGGCTAAACGTGACTTAGGTTGGACGGCAAAATATTCTATCCAAGATATGGCGGATGATGTTTGGCGTTGGCAGTCCATGAACCCTAATGGTTATAACAGCTAACCTCAACGAGTTATTTCACAAACGAGCCTCTATGGCTCGTTTTTTATTTTCAGGGTGCAAATAAATTTTATGACACATATAAAAGTTCCACATGAAAACAAAGCCATTTGCGCGTAAACTCTTCCCATCATTTATTATCACAAATATCAGCTTAACGTTATGCCACACATTGTTTTATTCGAACCAGAAATACCGCCAAATACTGGCAATATCATTCGCCTCTGTGCCAATACTGGCTTTGATTTACATCTTATTCACCCGCTTGGGTTTACATGGGATGATAAACGCTTACGCCGCGCAGGGTTGGACTATAGCGAATTTGCCGATATCAAACACCATCATGATTATTTTGCTTTTTTAAAAAGTGAAGGGCTGAACCCTGATAATAACCAATCTGAAAGTGGGGCTCGCGTGTTTGCTTTAACCACTAAAGGTAAGCCAAGTCACAGCAATGTCAGCTACCAAGAAAATGACTATTTGATGTTTGGTCCTGAAACCCGTGGGCTACCACCTTATGTGCTGGATAATATGCCAATGGAGCAAAAAATTCGTATTCCTATGTTGGCAGATAGCCGCAGTATGAATTTATCCAACTCTGTGGCAGTTGTGGTGTTTGAGGCATGGAGGCAGTTGGGATATGCAGGGGCGTTATTGAAAGATTAATGCCATATTCGAGCTGTATAGTATGGACTCCGATTCTTTGAATCCTATTACAGCTCGATTTATGAAAATAAGCTTTTATTTTCTCATTAAATAATGAAGGAGGAGATTAGGTGAAAATTAGTCTTAAAAAGCAAATTAAAAATACGACTACTGAAACTGTAAATAGTGATAGTAAACTGACAGAAACCGCCTACTTATTATATTCTCCAGCCAATGCTGAATACCTAAAAAAATCTATTGCTCAGTTTAAAGCAGGTAACATATTCAAAAGAAACATCTTTGAAAAATAGGCATAACGAGTTTCAGAAATAATTAACTCTCTCAAATCCCATCCCCATTTTCAAACCCCCAAATAGTGCCATTAAAGTTTTGGTCCATTTCTAAGGACGGTTTATCACTGGTTGGTTTGCCAACAATACGTGCTGGAACGCCTGCCACTGTGGTATGCGGTGGAACGGGGTGAAGTACAACAGAACCTGCGCCAATTTTTGCACCGCGGCCAATTTCAATATTACCTAAAATTTTTGCCCCTGCACCAATCATCACCCCCTCTCTTACTTTAGGATGGCGATCGCCACAGGTTTTGCCTGTACCGCCTAGTGTGACGGATTGCAAAATTGAGACATCATTTTCGACAATTGCGGTTTCCCCAATCACAATACCAGTTGCGTGGTCAAGCATGATGCCACAACCAATACGGGCAGCTGGGTGGATATCGACACCAAAGGAAACGGAAATTTGATTTTGTAAATAAACCGCTAACGCTTGGCGGCCTTCTTTCCACAACCAATTACCGATGCGATAGGCTTGCAAGGCGTGAAAACCTTTTAAGTACAATAGTGGCGTGGAATATTTATCAACGGCAGGGTCACGTAAGCGAACGGCTGCTAAGTCCATTGCCGCAGAGAAAATCATACTTTCGTCATTGCGATAAGCGGCTTCCACAATTTCGCGGACTTCAAGCGCAGGCATGATAGGAGAGCTCAGTTTATTCGCTAACATATAGCTGAGCGCACTACCTAAATTGTCATGCTTTAACAATGTCGCGTTAAAAAAACTGGCGAGGAGTGGTTCGCAGTCCGCAAGAGACTTCGCTTCATCTTTAATGAAACCCCAAATTCTATCCAGTTCTTCACGCGACATAATCACTCACCTATCTATTTTTATTAATCATGCAGCTTTGGCATATCGGCAATTTCATCTTTCGTCGCACGCCCCAATAGTGCTTGCGCTGCCTCTAACACATTTTTATGACGATAGAGAATTTGATAAATTTGCTCAGTAATTGGCATTTCAACACCAGCCCGCTCAGCCAGTGCGCGGACTTCCTTAGTATTACGATAGCCTTCAACCACTTGGCCAATCTCTTTTTCTGCGTCTTCAACGCTAACGCCATCGCCTAGCATCATGCCAAAACGGCGGTTACGGGATTGGTTATCGGTACACGTTAACACAAGGTCACCTAAACCCGCCATCCCCATAAAAGTTGCAGGGTCTGCTCCTAAAGCTGCACCTAAACGGCTCATTTCTGCTAAACCACGGGTAATCAATGCAGTACGCGCATTTGCACCAAACCCCATACCATCGGAGATCCCTGCGCCAATTGCGATGACATTTTTTACTGCTCCGCCCAGCTGCACCCCTACCATATCGGGGTTTTTATAGACACGGAAACTTTTGCCACAATGGAATAATTTTTGTAAATCATCACCAAATTGGCTATCGCTTGCCGCTACAGAAATTGCTGTCGGTAAACCCGCAGCTAACTCTTTTGCAAACGTTGGGCCAGACAACACAGCCAGAGGAATTTCATTGCCTAATACCTCACGTGCCACTTCTTGCAACAAACGACCTGTATCCCGTTCTAAACCTTTAGTCGCCCAAATAATGCGGGAGTCTGCGCGTAAGTAAGGTTGGATTTGTTTTAGTACATCACCAAAAACATGGCTAGGTACGACAATCAAGATATTGGGGCTCGCTTCAACGGCACGTTTTAAGTCCGTTTCAAGAGATAAACTATCAGGGAAAGAAACGCCAGGCAAAAACGCCTGATTGCTGCGATCTTGTTCTAATTGATGAATGTGTTTTGGGTCATGGCCCCATAACACAACCTGATGTGCATTACGTGCAAGCGTAATGGCTAAAGCGGTGCCGTACGAGCCGGCACCGATCACTGTCATTGAAGCAGTATTCATTAAGCGTCCTGTTGAGCTTCTGAGTTCTGCGCTTGTTCACCTTGTTGCTGCTGTAAATAGTTCATGAACAGTGCATCAAAGTTAACTGGCGCTAAGTTCAATTGTGGGAATGTACCACGACCCACTAAGCTTGTGATCGCTTCACGTGCATATGGGAACAGGATGTTCGGGCAGTATGCACCTAAGCAATGTGCCATTTGAGTACCTTCAATGCCTTCGATAGAGAAAACACCCGCCTGCTGCACTTCACACAAGAAAGCCGTTTCTTCACCTAAAGTTGCTGTCGTGGTGACGCGTAAAACAACTTCATAAACACCTTCAGATAGCTGAGTTGAAGAAGTATCTAAATCCAATTTAATTTCTGGCTGCCACTCGTGTTGAAAGATGTGTGGTGCGTTAGGTGCTTCAAATGAAACGTCTTTTGCATAAATGCGTTGAATTTGAAAGACCATTTCTGAGTTGTTTTGTTCTGACATAGTTTATGTACCTTTAACTTCCATATGAATTTTCCCTGTTATTCTTTGAGCTACAGGGGTGTTCGCTGCGTTGCGCTACCCAAGTCACATACTGATGTATGCTCCTTGGATATCTTCACTTGCTGCCTACCTGTAGCCCAAATAATTTAAGGGAAACCCTGTTATTCTGAGCTACTGGAATGTTCGCTGCATTGCGCTACCCAAATTACTTGCTACATATATAACTTGGGAGCAACTAGATACCAGATAATTACTTCTTACCACGAGCTAAAGGGAGGTTTTCACCTGCCCAGCCAGAGATCCCTTCTTTTAGGACAAAGACTTTTTCAAAACCGTGTTGTGCCAGCTGTTCAGCTGGTTTACCTGATTCCATACCACTTGCAGAAACGATAATCACTGGTTTCTGTTTGTGTTTTTCTAATTCACCTAAATTATTCTCTTTAATTTCAGACGGTGTTAAGTTAATAGAATCAATAATGTGCCCTTTACGGAAATCGTCACGAGAACGTAAATCGACAACAACCGCCTCTTCTTTATTAATCAGTGTAATCGCTTGTGAACGAGCAATCACTTTCGTTTTAGAGAAAAGGCCTTTAAAGGTCATAACAACCACAGCCACTAATAGCGCTATCCAAACCAGACTCAATAACATGTTCCGGCTTACAAATTGCATGATTTCTTGGATCATGGGGGGCAATCACTCCCGTTAGTTAAAATCAAATATCAAAGGGTTCTGAGTATACCTTTGTGTTGAGCTAATTACAGCCAATTCCCGCAAACTCGCTTGTTTTTTTTGCGCTAAGGCACGCAAAATTAACACTGTTCACTGAAAAACCACGTTTCTGTTTCGAGGCGGCACGCAAATATTTTAACATAAACGTGCTAAACAGGTCTAAGCTGTGCTTCAAATAGGCAATGAATAAGAAAAAAGTATTGAAAACTGGCTATACAAAATAAATCAGTGATAATAAAACTGTGTTATTTGACTTAGTATAGTTCTGATTCAGGGCAAAAATCCGAATTTATAAATGTTTTCAATACTATTTGTTAGACAGTGCTGGAAACCATCACTTGCAGATGAAATAATCAGATATTGCATTTAATTGAGGTGATTTATCACGATGGCCAATACACATCATCGAATGAAAATTTCATTTATTCGTCAGGCTATTAGCGCTCTCTTTGGGTTAGGGCTGCTTGTTCTCGCCCCAACACAAACTGTGTTTGCCAACCAGATCACTGAAAATAAAGGCCAGTTACATGATTTACTCAAAAGTATTGCTGAAAAAGAGAAAAGCGTAAAAGAGCAACAAGCCAAGCGCTCAGCACTACTTGAGCAACTCAAACAACAAGAACAAAGTATTTCTGCAGCGGGTCGTAGCCTGCATGAAACGCAAAACCAATTAAAACAATTAGACAAAGAAATTGTTTCCTTAAATAGCAATATCAAGCAGCTACAAACCAAAAAACAACAACAGGAAAAATTATTAGCTGACCAACTAGACGCAGCTTTCCGGTTAGGTAAACACCAAGGACTCACCCTGATGTTCAAAGGTGAAGAAGGCCAACGAGAAGAGCGTATTTTGGCCTATTACAGCTATTTAAATCAGGCGCGTGAAAAAAATATTGTCGCTTTAGAAGAAACCACTAAAGAGCTGCAAGAACAAAAACAACTCGAACAAAAAAAACAAGCCG